>JAGRFQ010000011.1:330-16627 GCA_020445945.1 Rhodocyclaceae bacterium | reverse complement strand
GGCGCCAAGAAGCGCCCCTTCTACAACATCGTAGCCGCCGACTCGCGCAATCGCCGCGACGGTCGCTTCATCGAGCGCGTCGGTTACTACAACCCGATGGCCGCCGAAAGCGAAAAAGGTCTGGTGCTTGACACCGATCGCCTCGCGCACTGGAAGGACAACGGCGCCCAGCTGTCGCCGACGGTTGCCCGTCTGGTCAAGCAGGCCGCCAAAGTCGCCGCCTGACCGGCGTTTGCGACCGAGCATCACATGATCGTCATGGGGCGCATTGTCGCCCCTTTTGGCGTCCAGGGCTGGGTCAAGGTCCACCCCTTCGGCGACGATCCGCTGTCCTGGCGGCGCATGCCGCGCTGGTGGCTCAGTGCCGACGACACTGCCGCTGAAACCGGCTGGCAGGCGCACACGCTGCGCGGCTGTCGCCAGCACGGCAAAGGCCTGATCGCCGCGTTTGAAGGGATTGCCGACCGCAACGCCGCCGAAACCTTGCAGGGCCAGTATATTGCCGCCCCGCGCGACGCCATGCCGGAGATCGCCCGGGACGAATACTACTGGGCCGATCTGATCGGGCTGGCAGTGGTCAATACCGAGGGCGAGGCGCTGGGCACGATAACGACCTTGCTCTCAGCCGGCGCACACGAGGTACTGCAGGTCAGCGACGGCACGTTGACGCATCTGATTCCGTTCGTGCCCGACTACGTGCCCGAAGTGGACACCGCTGGCGGACAGGTTCGGGTGGTGTGGCAGAAGGACTGGTAGCACACGTGACACCTGCCGACGGCCTGCGTCGCTACGCTGTGGTGACGCTGTTTCCGGAGATGTTCGCGGCGCTGACGGCCAGTGGTATCAGCCGACGGGCGCAGGCGCGCGGGCTCTACCAGCTCGACTGCTGGAACCCGCGGGATTACGCCACCGACGTGCATCGCACGGTGGACGACCGGCCCTACGGCGGCGGCCCCGGCATGGTGATGCTCGGCGCCCCGCTGACGGCCGCGCTGGATGCGGCGGCGGCCGCACAGGGCCGTCACGGCGCGGCGCCGGGCAAGGTGATCTACCTGTCGCCGCAGGGGCGGCCGCTGGACCACGCCAAGGTCATGGCGCTGGCGCAGGCACCGGCGCTGACGCTGCTGTGCGGGCGCTACGAAGGCGTCGATCAGCGCTTGATCGATGCACGGGTAGACGAAGAAATTTCGCTGGGCGACTTTGTCGTCTCCGGCGGGGAGTTGCCGGCGATGGTGCTGCTCGACGCCATCATTCGTCAGCTGCCAGGCGCGCTGGGCGCTGCGGACTCGGCGGTCGAGGATTCGTTTGTTGACGGCTTGCTCGACTGCCCGCATTACACCCGGCCCGAGCTCGACCCGGACGGCGTTTCGGTGCCGGCCGTGCTTTTATCTGGCGATCATGAGAGAATCCGCCGCTGGCGCCTGAAAATGGCGTTGGGGCAAACGTGGTTGAGGCGTCCTGAGCTGCTCGCGCAGCGGCCGCTCAATCGCGAAGAAATGAAACTGCTTGAGGAATTCAGGCAGGCGCATGAACGAGGCTGACCTGCGTTCGCACAGGACCCGCCTCACACCAAGAAACGCGCGCATCAGATGGCGGTCTGCTCTGCGCGCAAGGCCAACGGCCATGAATGATTTTGATACAGGAGTAACGCAATGAATTTGATCGCCCAGCTCGAGCAGGAAGAAATTGCCCGCCTGACTCAGGAAAAAACCATTCCCGACTTTGCCCCCGGCGACACCGTCGTGGTGCAGGTCAAGGTCAGCGAAGGTAACCGCGACCGCCTCCAGGCCTACGAAGGCGTGGTCATTGCCCGCCGTAACCGCGGGCTCAACTCATCCTTCATCGTGCGCAAGATGTCGTCCGGCGAAGGGGTTGAGCGTACGTTCCAGACCTACTCTCCGCTGGTCGCTTCGATTGAAGTGAAGCGTCGCGGCGACGTGCGTCGCGCCAAGCTCTACTACCTGCGCGGTCGTACCGGCAAGTCGGCACGCATCAAGGAAAAGCTGGTGCGTCGCCAGGGCTGAGCATTGCCACTGGCCGCATCAAAAACGGGACCGCGCAGGTCCCGTTTTTCGTTTACTGCCCCGCCGCGCACACCTGCGCCACGCGAGCGTGCCACCACGTGTCCGGCGGCGCGCACCACACTGCCGCGTGCAACTCGGCCAGCGCGCGGCCGTCGTCCACCAGCCACGCCTGCTCGGCGGTCGACACCGCTGCCGGCCCACCGGCCAGGCAGCGCGCCACCAGGGCCGCCCGCCGCTGCCGGCGCAGTGCCGTGTCTGCGCGCCGACGCGCCTGCGCGACATGAAACCGGTTGCGCTGCGGGTCGATCACCGCGGTCTCGAACGCGCCCACGGCGCTGGGCTGGAGCAGCGCCGGCGCCTGCTGCAGATCGCGCACCACCGCGGACGGATGCGTCTCGTCGATCGTCAGTAACAGACCCGCGCGACGCAGCGCCCGTCCGCTGCCGAAACGGCTCAGCCACACCGTCACCGGCGCCGCCAGCAGCAGCGGCACGGCGATCGGCAACGACCAGTAGAAGAACAGCGGTTGCAGCCAGTAGGCGAAGCCGGCCCACCCCAGCGCCAGCACCGACCCCGGTGCGTGGTGCAGCACCGCGTGCGCCCAGCCGATCTCCTCGGTGCGGTTCTGGCCCGCCCAGCGCACCGGCAGATTGAGCAGGGTCACCACCACGTAGCGGGTATGGCTGAGCATGCGGATCGGCGAGAGCAGGATCGACACCGCCATTTCGAGCACCATGCCGAGCGCGAGCCGTCCCACCCCGCCCATCGCGCGGCGCCGCTCGCGATCCAGCGCAACATCGATCAGCGCCAGCAGCTTGGGGGCAAACAACACGAACAGCGTACTCACCGCCAGATTGATCGCCCATTGCGGCTGCCATTCGGGCCACACCGGAAACGGGCTGTTCGGATCGGGGAAATACTCGATCGGACGCAGCGTGAATTGCGCCAGTTCGACGGTGATGAGCACCAGATACGCAAACCACAGCGCCGAGGCCAGGTAGGCCATGATGCCGTTGGCGAAGGCCATCCGGTGCGCGCCCGACACCCCGCGGCGGAACAGAAAATACAGATGCTGGAGGTTGCCGTGAGCCCAGCGGCGGTCGCGTTCGAGCTCGTCGACCAGCGTCGGCGGCGACTCCTCGAAACTGCCTTCCACGTGTGGATCGAGCCAGACCTCGTAGCCCGCGCGCCAGATGCACGCCGCTTCGACGAAGTCGTGACTCAGCACCGAGCCGCGCAAGAATCCCCAGCCGCGCAGGTGGCGCAGGCCGCAGTGACGCATGAAGGCCTCGACCCGGATGATCGCGTTATGTCCCCAGAACACCGCCTCGCCAAGCTGCAGCGCCGCCAGTCCGTCGGTAAACAGCGGGCCGTACAGCCGGGTGGCGAACTGCTGGATGCGCGCATGCGCCGACACCGCGTTGATCAGCGTGGGCGCGGTCTGCAGGATGCCGATCTTCGGGTCGGACGCCATCACCCGCACCATCCGCACCAGCGCGGCGCCCTGCATCACGCTGTCGGCGTCCATCACGATCATGTAGGTGAAGTGGCGCCCCCAGCGACGCAGGAAGTCGGCCACGTTGCCGGTCTTGCGGTTGAGGTTGATCGTCCGCCGACGGTAGTGCAGCCGGCACTGCGCGCCGAGCTCCTCGCGCAGGCGCTGGCAGGCTTCGCGCTCCAGCAGCCACACCGCCGGATCGCGGCTGTCGGAGAGCACGAAGAAGGTGAAATGCTCGCCCAGCCCGCTGCGCATCACATCGCGCCACACGGCGCGCACGCCGGCCAGCGTACGCTGCACATCTTCGTGGTAGATCGGAAAGACCACCGCCGTTGGCGCCAGTGCGACCGCCTCCAGCGCGGCGTCGGGAAAGCGTGCGCCGGGGCTGAGCGGATCGCCGCCGCAGCGCCGGATCACGAAGCCGAAGGTGGCCAGCCAGAAGCCGGCCGAAATCCAGCCGAACAGGATCGCCGACACCGCAACGATGGCGCGCTCCAGCCCGGTGCTGCCGTGATACGGCAACACCCCGAGCATGGCGTAACAGGCGGCGGTAGTCTGCGCCGCCACCAGCAGCGCGAGCAGCCATCGGCGCCACCGGGCGCTGCCCTGCCAGGCACGTCCGCGCGGGGCGCTCATCGGCCGAACCGGGCGTAGCCGATCGAACCGCGCAGGATCGGCAGCGTCGGCGCGCCCTCCTCCGCCCCGCCGGGCGCCCGCACGGGCGCGCTACGCTCGATGAATGCGGCCCACAGCGCGGCGAAGTCGGCCTCGGTCGCGGTGCCGCGGGTGAGCGTATCGGCCAGCGCGCCGGCCAACCCTTCGACCGCCCGGCAGCACTGCGCTGCGTCCATGCCGCTCAGGCGCAAGTAGCTGAAGGCGCGCGTCAGCAGCGCCTGACTCGCCTCGCCCGGGTCGCTCATCGCGCCTCGCCGGCGATCGAGTTTTTCGGTGGCAGAGTGTAGGTCCACGTCTCGGTCAGCGCTGCGCCATCGGCACGCAGAAAGGCCCGCAAGGCCAGCGGTTTGTCCTCGGCCGGGCGGGCCAGGATCGACAGCCGCCAGCGCTTGGCCTCCTCGATGTAGGTCACGAAGTGCTCCAGCACCGTACCGCCCTCCTGCGCCGACACATCGGCGCCAACCGGGGCATTGGCGCGCAGCGCGTCCAGCGGGGGACCGGCGAAATCGATCACGATGCGGTAGGCGCCGGGGCTGTTGCCACCGCCAAGCAGATCGCCGCGGCCCACGAAGGTGTCGACCGTGCGCGCCAGCGTTTCGCCGGCAGTGGCGCGGTCGCCAAAGGCGATGCGATAGTCGAAGCCCAGCTGCCGGCCGGCCTCGACCGCGCCCGGCGGCGCCCAGAACGCGACCATGTTGTCGTTGGTTTCATCGCGCGTCGGGATCTCCACCAGCACGATGCGCCCCTTGCCCCAGTCGCCCTGCGGCATCACCCACGCGCTGGGGCGGCGGTGATACAGCGCCTCGGTATCGTGGTAGCTGCTGAAGGCCTGGTCGCGCTGCATCAGCCCGAAGCCACGCACACTGTCCACGGTGAACGCCTGCATGTTGAGCGCGTGCGGATTGAGCAGCGGATTCCACAGCCACTCGCCGCTGCCGTTGTGGATCAGCAGGCCGTCGGAATCGTGCACCTCCGGGCGCCACTCGCCTGGCGGTCGGGCGGTGTTTTCGCCGTAGAAGAACATGCTGGTGAGCGGTGCGATACCGACCAGTTCGATCGGTTTGCGGGTAAACAACACCGCCTTGACGTCGATCTGCGTCGGCTGGCCGGGATAGACGCTGAACTGGTAGGCGCCGCTCATGCGCTTGCTGTCGAGCAGCGCGTAGAAGCGCATCGCGTTGGCCGATTTCGACGGGCGTTCGAGCCAGTATTCGACAAAATCCGGAAACTCCTCGCCCGACATCAGCCCGGTGTCGAGCGCCGCCCCGCGCGACGACAGGCCGAACACGTCGCCCTTGCCCACGCCGCGAAAATAGCTTGCCCCGGCGAACACCAGGAACTGGTCATTGACCCCACGCGTGTTGATCGGGAAGGTCAGCTTGAAACCGGCATAGCCCAGGTCGGCGGGCAGCTTTCTGGCCACTTCGGGGTTGTCGATCTGGAACATGTCCTTGCGAAACGCCAGGGGCTGCACTCCACCGCTGTTCACGATGTTGATCTTCACCGGCGAGCGGAAGAACAAACCCGGCGCCATCAGCATGACCTGAAATTTCGCCCCCGAATCGCGCCACAGGCTCTTCTCCGGATCGAAGCGGATGCTGCGGAATTCGTCGTAACTGAGCTTGCGCATGAACTCCGGGATTTCGGGTGGCGCCTGGTAGGGCTGGGCCGCCCGCTGGCGAGCCTTGGCGATTACCTCATCGAAGCCGAAGGGCGCGGCCACCGCCGATACGGAAAGACTCAACAGCAGCGCAGTGAGCGCAAGGCCAGCAAACCTGTTTCTCATGTAGGGCACCTGATTTTCGATGGAGCGGACACGCCGCACGGCGGGCCCGGGTCACTGCAAATAGGCAAATCGGAAAGTAGATGATTTTCGCTGGCGAAAGTCCAACGCGGGAATTTCAAATTGTAAGGTGGAAACGGCGCACAGCGGGCGCGCAGCGCGCCCTATCGGCGCTCGACCCAGTAGAGCATGCCGGCGGCGGCGAGCAGGAACAGCGCACTCGGGGCCAGCGCGGCAATCACCGGCGGCCAGGCGTTGATCACGCCAAGATTGGAGAACAGGCCGTTGAGCAGGTGGAAGGCGACCCCGAGCATGATCCCGGCGAACACCTTGACGCTGACCCCGCCCATGCGGTCGTGGCTGTAGCCAAACGGCAGCGCCAGCGCCATCATCACCAGCACCGCAAACGGATACACAATTTTCTTCCACAGTGCGATTTCGTAGCGATCGGTCTGCTGATTGTTGTCTGCGAGATGGCGCAGATAGGTGTAGAGCGTGGTCACCGACATGCGCTCCGGGGTCACCATCAGCACACTCAGCACTTCGGGCGTGAGTTCCGAAGCCCAGCTCAGCGTCGGCAGGCGCTCGATGCGCGTGCGATCGTCTTCGAACACGGTCTGCGCAATATCGGACAACTGCCAGCCGACGTCGGCCTTGTATTCGCCACGCTGGGCGTAGCTGATGGTACGCAGCGCCAGCGCGTCGTCGAATTCGTAGATGCGCACCCCGATCATAGTGCGCTCGGGGGTGAGCGTGTGCACGTTGATGAAGCGCCGCCCGTCGCGCACCCACAGCCCCGAGCGCAGTTCGTTGGAGACGGTCGATCCGGTGGCGGTCAGGCGCCACTGCTGAGCCGCCTTCTCGGCTGGCGGCGCAACATATTCGCCAAACACGAAGGTCAGCGCCACGAACAGCACGCCGATGAAGGACAGCAGCCCGAGCAGACGCGCGGTCGACAGCCCCGAGGCGCGCATCACCGTGATTTCCGAGTGCCGCGCGAGGGTGGTCAGCGCGAACAGGGTGCCGATCAGCACCGCGATGGGCATCAGCTCATACACCCGGCCGGGCAGGATCAGCGCGACGTAGATCAGCGCATGATGGAGTTGATAGCCATCCTTGCCGATGCTGTCGAGTTCGTTGATGAAGTCGAAAAACGCGAACAGCCCGAGGAAGGCCAGCAGCACCATCAGGGTGGCGCCGATCACCTCGCGCGCGATGTAACGCCGCAGGGTATGCATCAGGCCGCCCTCCGCCGCCACGGCGAGGCAATCGCCAGCCGGTGACGGAACATCACGAACAGTACCGCCGCCATCACCGCATGCGGCGCCAGCGCGCCGACCGCGAAACTCAGCTTGCCCTGCGCGATCCATGCCTGACACACGCTGATGATGTTGCTGTAGATCAGATAGGTGAGGATCGCCACGATCAGATTATTGGTGCGCCCCGCGCGTGGATTGACGAAGGACAGCGGAATCGCCAGCAGCGACAGGATCAGCGCCGCCAGCGGCACGCCCAGGCGCGAAGCCAGCTCGCCGAGATTGCCCGGCGTGGGCGCATCGAGCAGTTCGCCCAGCGTGAGCATGCGGGTGCGCAGCGGCAGGTCGCGCGTGGCGGCCGATTCGAGGCGCACCGAGTACCGCTCGAAACGCATCACCCGGTAGTCGGGCTGGCCGGGCGTGCCCTCGTAGCGCCGCCCGCGTTCGAGCACCACGAAGCGCTGACCGCGCTCGCGGGTTTCGAGGAAGCCCTCCTCGGCCACCATCACGCCGAGCTTGCCGCCGCGCATCGAGCTGACGAAAACGTTGCGCACCCGCCCGTCCTCGCCCGCGCCGACTTCCACGAAAAACACCCGCTGCGCGCCGGAGGACTCGCGGAACACCCCTGGCGCCACGCGCGCCGCGTCGTCCTGATTGTTGAGCCGCTCGCGGTATTCCACGCTCTTGAACTGCGCCCACGGCGCCAGCACCAGCGTCACCCCGGCGATCACCACCACCACCGGCAGCGCAAAGCGCAGCACCGGCTGCACCCAGCGGGTCAGCGGCATGCCGGCGGAGAACCACACCACCATTTCGGAATCGCGATAGCTGCGCGACAGCGACATCAGGATGGCGACGAACACGGTCAGCGACAGCACGATCGGCAACTGCGCCAACGCACCGAAACCGATCAGCGCCAGCACCGCGTCGGAGGGCACGCGACCGCCCGCCGCCTGCCCGAGCAAACGGATCAGGACCGTCGTCACCAGAATGGCAAACAAGGCGACGAATACCGCGATCGCGGTATGGGCAAATTCACGCTGGGCAGCGCGCAGAAAGATCATCGCGCGAATGACGGGAGAATGGTTGGGGGCATTTTGACGGCTCCTGACGGACGGGCCATAATCGGCAAACTACCGACTGACGCGTCATCCAGAGGAACAGCACGTGGAATTTACCATAAAGAGCGGCACCCCCGAGAACCTCAAGCGCGGCTGCATCGTGGTCGGCGCGTTCAGCGACGGCAGCCTCAGCGCCGCAGCGCAAGCGCTCGACGCAGCCGCCGGCGGTGCGCTGGCGACGCTGCTGTCGCGCGGCGACCTCGACGACAAGGCCGGCAGCACGCTGATGCTGTCGCTGCTCCCCGGCGTGGCCGCCGAGCGCGTACTGGTGGTCAGCCTCGGCGCGCCCGACGCGCTCGACGACAAGGCCTACCGAGACGCCCTCAGCGCCGCCGGCAAGGCGCTCGCCAGCCTGCCCGCCAAGGACGCCACGGTGTGTCTGGCCGACATCGACGTGCCCGGCCGCGATCTGGCCTGGCGCCTGCAGCAGGCCGCGCGGCTGATCGCCAGCGCCGCCTACCGCTTCAACGCACCGCGCAAAGAAACCCCCAAGCCCACCAAGGGCGTCGCCAAGGTCCAGTTTCTGATTGCCGACAAAGCCGGCGCCGACCTCAAGACCGCCGTCGCCCAGGGCGCGGCGATTGCCGAGGGCATGGCGCTGGCGCGCGACCTGGGCAACCTGCCGGCCAACGTGTGCTCACCCACCTATCTGGCCGACACCGCCAAGGCGCTGGGCAAGGAATTCAAGTTCAAGGTCAGCGTGCTCGACACCGCGCAGATGGAAAAGCTCGGCATGGGCGCGCTGCTGTCGGTGGCCCGCGGCGCCCACACCCCGCCCAAGCTCATCATCATGGAATACGCCGGCGGCAAGGCCAAGGATGCGCCGGTGGTGCTGGTCGGCAAGGGCGTCACCTTCGACACCGGCGGCATCTCGCTCAAACCGGCTGCCGAGATGGACGAGATGAAGTACGACATGTGCGGCGCGGCGAGTGTGTTCGGCACGCTCAAGGCGGCGGCGCAGATGGCGCTGCCGATCAACGTGGTGGGCATCGTCCCGGCCACCGAGAACATGCCCGGCGGCGGCGCCACGCGGCCCGGCGACGTGGTCACCTCGATGTCCGGCCAGACCATCGAAATCCTTAACACCGACGCCGAAGGCCGGCTGATCCTGTGCGACGCGCTGACCTACGCCGAACGCTTCAAGCCCGCCTGCGTGATCGACATCGCCACCCTCACCGGCGCGGTCATCATCGCGCTGGGCAAGATCCCCAGCGGCCTGCTCGCCAACGACGAGGCGCTCGCCCGCGAACTGCTCGACACCGGCGAGCGCAGCGGCGACCGGCTGTGGCAACTACCGCTGTGGGACGACTACCAGGAGCTGCTCAAGAGCAACTTCGCCGACATGGCCAACATCGGCGGGCGTACCGCCGGGTCGATCACCGCTGCCGCGTTCCTGGCGCGCTTCACCAAGAACTACACCTGGGCGCACCTCGACATCGCCGGCACGGCCTGGGTGTCGGGCGACGCCAAGGGCGCCACCGGGCGGCCGGTGCCGCTGCTGAGCGAGTTCCTGATCGCCCGCGCGGCGCACTGAACGTGACCGAGGTCCACTTCTATCACAACGCGCACGACCTGCTCGGCGCGGCCTGCCACCTCACCGCCAAGGCCTTCGGCGCCGGGCGCAAGGTGGCGGTGCTGCTGCCCGACGCGGAGCACGCGCGCGCGCTCGACGCGATGCTGTGGACCCGTCAGCCGATGAGTTTTCTGCCCCATGTGGCCAGCGCCTCGCCACTGGCCGGCGAAACGCCGATCACGCTGGCCACCGCGGCGCCCGAAGGCGGCTGGCCGCACGACGACGTGCTGATCAACCTAGCCGCAGAGCTGCCGCCGCAGTTCGAGCGCTTCAAGATGCTGGTCGAAGTAGTCGGCACCGAGGACCATCACCGCCAACCGGCGCGCGAGCGCTGGCGTCACTACGCCGCGCAGGGCATGCCCCCGACGCCGCACAACATGAAAGGCTGACAGGATGGGCGTCTACAAAAATCCGTTCATCTTCCTGCCCGAGACCGAGAGCGCCGACCGCGTGCTCGACCAGGCCGACGCGCTGCTCCAGCGCCACCGCGGCACGCCCGACCCCGACGCCGACCTGCCAGTGCTCACCGAAGTGGTCGAGGACGACGACATCCCGGTGCTCACCGACACCGAAACCGACACCGCCACCCTGCCGCTGCCACTCGAAGCTGCCGGCCCCACCCCGGCCGGCGACGCACCGGCCAACTACGTCGAACAGCTGATCGAGCTCGACGCGATCATCAACCGCCGCGTCGACGAGTGGCTGCAAAAAGAACTCCCACCGCTGCTCACCCAGGTGATGGAATCGGTCAAGGACGGCCTGCGCGACGAAATCCACGCCCACATGCGCGCCACCCTGCTGGCGGACATTTCGCAGGAAATCTCGCAACTGCTCGACGCCAACGATCCGCGCGCGCGCTGAGCGGCGTGGCGCCGGCCCGCCTTCAGGGCGGATCGCTCCGCTATAATGCGCGATTCGCCCCATCCCCAATTCTTGTCTTTTCGGAACACCATGGAACTGGCCAAAAGCTTTGAGCCGGCGGAGATCGAACGCCGCTGGTACCCCGAATGGGAATCGCGCGGCTACTTCGCCGCCGGCCTCGACACCGCCAAGCCCGCCACCGACGCCTTCTGCATCCAGCTACCGCCGCCCAACGTCACCGGCACGCTGCACATGGGCCACGGCTTCAACCAGACGCTGATGGACGCGCTGACCCGCTACCACCGCATGCGCGGCGACAACACGCTGTGGCAGCCGGGCTGCGACCACGCCGGCATCGCCACCCAGATCGTGGTCGAGCGCCAGCTCGACGCGCAAGGCGTGAGCCGTCACGACCTGGGCCGCGAGCGGTTCCTCGACAAAGTGTGGGAGTGGAAGGAATACTCCGGCGGCACCATCACCCGCCAGATGCGCCGCCTCGGCACCAGCCCGGACTGGCAGCGCGAGCGCTTCACGATGGACGAGGGGCTGTCGCAAACGGTGACCGAAACCTTCGTCCGGCTCTACAACGAAGGGCTGATCTACCGCGGCAAGCGGCTGGTCAACTGGGACCCGAAACTGGGCACCGCGGTGTCCGACCTCGAAGTGGTGCAGGAAGAAGAAGACGGCCACCTGTGGCACATCCTCTACCCCTTCACCGACGGCCCCGTCGGCGACCTGAAGGGGCTGACCGTGGCCACCACCCGCCCCGAGACCATGCTCGGCGACGTGGCGGTGATGGTGCACCCGGACGACGAGCGCTACGCCCACCTGATCGGCAAGACGGTGCGCCTGCCGCTGACCGAACGCGACCTGCCGATCATCGCCGACGACTACGTCGACCGCGAATTCGGCACCGGCTGCGTCAAGGTTACCCCGGCGCACGACTTCAACGACTACGCGGTGGGCCAGCGCCACGGCCTCGACAAGGTCGTCATCCTCACGCTGGATGGCACCGTCCCGGCCACCGCCGAGTGCTACGACGGCAATGGCGCGGCCAGGCCCAGCGTGCCGATGCCGGCCAAGGTCGCCGGCCTCGACCGCTTTGCCGCGCGCGATGTCATCGTCGCCGAACTGGACGCCGCCGGCGTGCTGGTGGCGGTCGAGCCCCACAAACTCAAGGTGCCACGCGGCGACCGCACCGGCGTGGTGATCGAGCCGATGCTCACCGACCAGTGGTTCGTCGCCATGTCGAAAGCCGGCGACGACGGCAAGAGCATCACCGAAAAAGCGCTCGAATGCGTCGCCTCGGGCGAGATCACCTTCTACCCCGAGAACTGGGTCAACACCTACAACCAGTGGCTCAACAACATTCAGGACTGGTGCATCTCGCGCCAGTTGTGGTGGGGCCACCAGATTCCGGCGTGGTACGGCGACAACGGCCAGTGCTGGGTCGCTCACGACGAAGCCGAAGCCACCGCACTGGCCGCGGCCGACGGCTACCGCGGCGCGCTCAAACGCGACGAAGACGTGCTCGACACCTGGTACTCCTCCGCGCTGTGGCCGTTCTCGACGCTGGACTGGACGCCGCAGTGGCCGGAACAATCCAACCCGGCGCTCGACCTCTACCTGCCCTCCACGGTGCTCGTCACCGGCTTTGACATCATCTTCTTCTGGGTCGCGCGGATGGTGATGATGACCCGCCACATCACCGGCAAGATCCCGTTCAGACACGTCTACGTGCACGGCCTGATCCGCGACGGCGAAGGCCAGAAGATGAGCAAGTCCAAGGGCAATGTGCTCGACCCGATCGACCTGATCGACGGCATCGGCATCGACGCGCTGGTCGAGAAGCGCACCTTCGGCCTGATGAACCCCAAGCAGGCGGCGAGCATCGCGAAGAAAACGCGCAAGGAATTCCCCGAGGGCATCCCCGCCTTCGGCACCGACGCGCTGCGCTTCACCTTCGCCTCGCTGGCCAGCCCGGGGCGCGACATCAAGTTCGACCTCTCGCGCTGCGAGGGCTACCGCAACTTCTGCAACAAGCTGTGGAACGCCACCCGCTTCGTGCTGATGAACACCCAGGATCAGGACTGCGGGCTGGAGAACCACGACGCCAGCGCCTGCACGGGCAGCTATCTCGACTTCTCCTTTGCCGACCGCTGGATCGTCTCGCGCCTGCAGCGCACCGAAGCCGAAGTGGCGCAGCACTTTGCCGACTACCGCTTCGACCTGCTCTCCAAGGCCACCTACGAATTCGTCTGGGACGAGTACTGCGACTGGTATCTGGAGCTGGCCAAGGTGCAGCTCCAGCAAGGCAACGAGGCCCAGCAACGCGCCACCCGGCGCACCCTGCTGCGCGTGCTCGAAACCGTGCTGCGCCTCGCCCACCCGGTGATGCCCTTCATCACCGAAGAACTGTGGCAGACCGTTGCCCCGCTGGCCCGGCGCCAGGACACCGCATCGATCATGCTGGCCCGCTTCCCGCAGGCCGACCTCGCGCGCATCGACGAGGCCGCCGAAGCCAAGGTGGCCGAGCTCAAGGGCCTGATCTACGCCTGCCGCAACCTGCGCGGCGAGATGAACATCTCCCCCGCCCAGCGCCTGCCGCTGGTCGCCGCCGGCGATGCCGCCACGCTGGAGGCCTGCGCGCCCTACCTCGCCGGGCTGGCCAAGCTGTCCGAAGTGAGCGTGGTCGAGGACATCGGCGCCGACGAGCTGGCGCCGGTGGCGGTGGCCGGCGATTTCAGGCTGATGCTCAAGGTCGAGATCGACATCGCCGCCGAGCGCGAGCGCCTCGGCAAGGAGATCGCCCGCATCGAGGGCGAGATCGCCAAGGCCGAAGGCAAGCTCGCCAACCAGAACTTCGTCGCCCGCGCGCCCGAAGCGGTGGTCAATCAGGAGCGCGAGCGCCTCGTCGCCTTCCGCGATACGCTCGCCAAGCTCAAGCCGCAGTTCGACAAATTCGCCGCACGCTGAGCGCGCCCCGCGGTTCCGCACACGCCGGAACCGCGGCCGCCGCCGGCGGTCGCACAGGCAAGGAGTCTCGCCATGCCGTTTCCGTGGGTTGCTGCCGCCAAAGTCATTCCGTGGACCGAAGTCATCGCCGCCGCGCCGGGGCTGGCGCGCGGTGCGCGCGAGCTATGGCAGCGCACCCGGAAACGCGATGCCGAGGCGACCGAAAACGCGGAGACATCGAGCGAAACCCGCCCCGAAGCGCGCATCGCCGCGCTGGAGCGCTGTGTCGCCGATCTGGCGCAGGAAGGGGAAATGCGCGCCGAGCTGATCGCCCGGCTTGCCGAGCAGAACGAACAACTGGTGGCCGCGCTGGAGCGCCAGAAACAGCGCGGGCGGATCGCCATCGCGCTGCTCTGCGCGGCCATCGCCGCGCTGTGGCTGCTCAGCCGCTGACGCGCTGACGGCGCACCGCGCCGCCGACCACCGCCAGCCCGGCGCCCATCAGCCACACCGACGCCGGCCACGGCACCGCCGCAACCGTTGCCGGTCCGAGGCCGGAATACAGGTCGGTGCCATTGATGTCTTCCTCGAAGATGAAGAACAGGCTGTCGCTGGCCACGGCGGGGTTGAAGGCGCCGACGTCGCTGCTGCTGGCAAAGGTCGTCGGTGCAAACACGAAGGACAGCCCGACTTCGATCCGTCCGCCACCCGCGGTCGCGCTGTCGCCTTCGATGTCGACCTGGTCGATCAGATCGCCGGCGCTGTAATTCGCACCGCCGAAGAGCTGGTTGAGCAGCGATGCCTGATCGGCGCCGAGCACCACGTCGTTGAGAATCGACAACCCGCCGGCCGCAATGCAGCAGCCGAAATCGGTCCGCAGCGTGCCGTCGGTGATGTATCCGGCAGCCGTGGTGTCGTCGATGACGCCGCTGAAGCCGGTACCGAGAAAACTGCCGCTGTAGCGCCCGCCGTTGTTCAGATCGACCACCGCCAGCGGGCCGCTGAAGCTGAGCCCGACGGCCTGCGCCGGGAGCGCCAGCGATGACATCAGCGCGGCACTGGCCAGCGCGGCAAACATACGATTCATGAGCTTCCCCTGCGTCGATTTCGTCGTCATTCAGCGCGCCGATGCCCTCCGGCGCGCGCAATATGCTTCGGACTATAGAACACTGGAATAGCAATTTCGACCACAGAAGTCACGCTGCCGGCGCAACACCCGCGCCCGGGCTCAATCGCCGACCGTCGCGGCATCGGGCGGCGGAGCGACCGCGCGGTCGGCGTGGCCCAGCCGTCGCGCCACGAGCGTATACACCGCGGGCACCACGAACAGGGTCAGGAAAGTGCCCAGCAGCAGGCCACCGACGATGACCCAGCCGATCTGCTGGCGGCTTTCGGCGCCGGCACCGGTGGCCAGCGCGAGCGGGATGGCGCCGAGAATGGTGGCCCCGGTGGTCATCAGGATCGGGCGCAGGCGCAGCACGGCGGATTCCGTCACCGCCTCGCGCACGCTCCGCCCGCCGGCCTGCAGCTGGTTGGCGAATTCGACGATCAGGATGCCGTGGCGGGTGATCAGGCCGACCAGCGTGACCAGCCCGATCTGGCTGTACACGTTGAGCGTGCCGCCGGTAAACCACAGTGCGGCGAGCGCGCCGGTCATCGACAGCGGCACGGTGAGCATGATGGTGAAGGGGTCGACGAAGCTTTCGAACTGCGCCGACAGCACCAGGTAGATGAACAGCACGGCAAGCAGGAAGGTGAGCAGCAGGTTGCTGGCGCTGATCTTGAACTCGCGCGTCTGGCCGTCGTAGTCGACCGCAAAGCCCGGCGGCAGCACCCGCGCGGCGATCGCTTCGAGCTCGGCCACCGCGTCGCCCAGCGCGAAATTCTCGGCCAGATTGGCGGAGATGGTGACCGCGCGACGCTGGCCGAAGTGGTTGAGTTCGCGCGGCGCGACGGTTTCGCTCACGCTCACCAGGCTGGCCAGCGGCAGCATCTCGCCGCTCTTGCCGCGCACGTAGATATCGCGAATGTCGGCCGGGTTGGCGCGGTCGGCCGGCGCCACCTGCACGATCACGTCGTACTGCTCGGCGTCGCGTTTGAAGCGCGTCACCTGGCGTCCGCCGAGCATCGTCTCCAGCGTGCGCCCGATGGTCTCGACCGCCACCCCGGCGTCGGCGGCCTTGTCGCGATCGACGCGCACCGACACTTCCGGCTTGGTCAGTTTGAGGTCGATGTCGGCGGCGATGAAGCCCGGATTGGCGCTGATCTCGTCGAGCATGCGCTCGGCCACGGCGGCCAGTTCGGTGTAGCTCGCGGAGGTGAGGATGACGAAATTGATCGGCTGCGAGCGCGCACGCTGGCCGAGCGACGGCGGGGTGACCGGAAAGGCGCGGACCCCCGGCACGCCGAGAAAGCCCGGCAGCAGGCTGCGCGCGATCTGCGGCGAGCGCACGGCGCGCTCGTTCCAGTCCTTGAGGCCGGCGAAGGAGATGCCCTGCGAAGGCGTCGGGCTGCCGGTCACCATGAAGTAGCGTTCCACATCCGGCGCCTG
>JAGRFQ010000011.1:0-272 GCA_020445945.1 Rhodocyclaceae bacterium | reverse complement strand
CCTTCCGGCCCGCTGAACACCCCCATGATGAAGCCGCGATCCTCCACCGGCGAGAGCTCGGATTTGAGCGTGTTGAGCAGCACGCCCGACGCGCCGGCGACCAGCGCGAAGATCAGCAACACCAGCACGCGCGCATTCAGCGCCGCATCGAGAACGCGGCGGTAGCCGGCGGTCATCCACTCCAGGAAATGTTCCACCGCGTTGTACAGCCGCCCGTGGCGCGTCTCGTGGCGGAGCAGGCGCGAGCACATCATCGGCGAGAGGGTCAGCGC
>JAGRFQ010000058.1 GCA_020445945.1 Rhodocyclaceae bacterium | reverse complement strand
GTGGTCGCCGAGCGCTTCGGCCTGCACGGGCGGGCGCTCGGGCGGCTCGAACTGCAGGCGTTCAATCGCGACGGGCTGTGGCACATGAACCGGCTGGCGATCACCAATCCGGACGGCGCGCTCACGGGCAGCGGCACCTGGCAGCCGGTGGCACCGGCGCATACCGATCTTGCGTTCACCTTGACCAGCGGCAACGTGGGCGATCTGCTGGCCCGGTTGGGTTACCCCGATACGGTCCATCGCGGCGAGGCGACGCTGACCGGCAAGCTCGGCTGGCACGGCGCGCCGACCGACATCGACTATCCGTCGCTGGCGGGCGCAATGGAGCTCACCGCGGCTGGGGGCCAGTTCCGCAAGCTCGAGCCCGGCGTCGGGCGTCTGCTCGGGGTGCTCAGCCTGCAGTCGCTGCCGCGGCGCATCTCGCTCGACTTCCGCGACGTGTTCAGCGAAGGATTCGCCTTCGATCGCATTTCCGGTAGCATCGATGTGGACCGGGGCGTGATGCGCACCGATCCGCTCGAAATCCGCGGCCCGGCCGCGCGGGTGCTGATGCGCGGCACGGCCAGCGTGCCGGACGAGACGCAGGATCTGATCGTGACCGTGCAACCGACGCTGAGCGAATCGGTCGCAGTCGGCGCGGCGGCCGGCGCGCTCAATCCGGTGGCGGGGGTGGTGACGTATCTGGTGCAGAAGGCGTTGGCCGATCCGCTCGAAAAACTGTTCTCGTTCGAGTACGCGGTGACCGGCCCGTGGCGCGCGCCCAAGGTCGAAAAACTGGGCAAGACGCCGCCGGCGGCGCCGGCCGAATCGTCCACGCAGGGGCAATGACATGACTTTCGACCGACGCGTCGCGATTGCTGCGATCCAGACCGTCTCCGGACCCGACGTGGCGGAGAACCTCGCCGTGGCCGCGCGGCTGGTCGGCGAGGCGGCTGCGGCCGGCGCGGAAGTGGTCGCCCTGCCGGAGTACTTTCCGTTGATCAGCGGCGACGAGCAGGCCAAGGTGCGCGCGCGCGAGCCCGACGGCGACGGCCCGATCCAGCACCACCTGCAGGCACTGGCGCGGCAGCACCGCATCTGGCTGATCGGCGGCACCGTGCCGCTGCGCAGCGACGCCGCGGCCAAGGTGCGCAACGCCACGCTGGTGTTTGACCCGGACGGCGCGCGGGTGGCGCGCTACGACAAGATTCACCTGTTCGGTTTCGACAACGGTGCCGAGCGCTACGACGAGGCCGAGACCATCGAGGCTGGCAGCGAGCTGGTCGCCTTCGACGCGCCCTGTGGCCGGGTCGGCCTGTCGGTGTGCTACGACCTGCGCTTTCCGGAGATGTTTCGCGCCATGGGCGCGCTCGATCTGATCGTGTTGCCCGCCGCCTTCACCTACACCACCGGGCTGGCGCACTGGGAGGTGCTGCTGCGCGCGCGGGCGATCGAAAACCAGTGCTACGTGATGGCGCCGGCGCAGGGCGGCCGCCACCCCAGCGGGCGGCGCACTTACGGTGACACGCTGATCGTCGACCCGTGGGGCGAGGTGCTGGCGCGCCGCGCCGAAGGCCCCGGCGTGGTGTTGGCGCAGATGGACCCGGCGCTGATCGCGCAGGTGCGCGGTCGCCTGCCGGCCTTGCAGCATCGACGATTCCCCTGACTTTCCGGCCCCGTCCGCGGCGGGGCGACACTGGAGTTCCATGAGTACGCCATCGACTTCCTTCCTTACCGCCGAGCAGCATCTGCTCACGCCGAACAACCTCAGCGTCGCGTCGCTCGAACAGGTGTTCGCGCGGCTGCACGCGCACCGTGTCGACTACGCCGACCTGTACTTCCAGTACCACCGCACCGAGGCGTGGAGTCTGGAGGAGGGGATCGTCAAGTCGGGCAGTTTCAACATCGACCAGGGCGTCGGCGTGCGCGCCATCAGCGGCGAAAAGACCGCCTTCGCTTACTCGGACGAGATCAGCCTGCCGGCGCTGCTCGGCGCGGCCGACGCGACGCGCGCCATCGCCGCCGCCGGCGGTCAGGGGCGCACCGCGATCCGCCCGGGCACCGACGCGGTCGCGCGCTACGCCGCGATCGACCCCTTCGCCTCGCTCGGCGACACCGCCAAGGTGGCGCTGCTGGAGCGCCTCGAAGGCTTCGCGCGGGCCGAGGACCCGCGCGTCGAGCAGGTCATGGCGCACCTCGTGGGCTCGTGGGAGACGGTGCTGGTGGCGCGCGACGACGGCCATCTGGCGGCCGACGTGCGCCCGCTGGTGCGGGTGTCGGTGTCGGTGGTGATGGCCGAGGGCGGACGCCGCGAGCAGGGCAGCGCCGGCGGCGGCGGACGCTTCGACTACGCGCATTTCGACGACGCGCGGCTGCGCGAGTATGCCCGCGCGGCGGTCCATCAGGCGAGCGTGAACATGGCCGCGGAAGCCGCCCCGGCCGGCACGATGACGGTGGTGCTGGGGTCCGGCTGGCCGGGCATTTTGCTGCACGAGGCGATCGGCCACGGGCTGGAGGGCGACTTCAACCGCAAGGGCAGCTCGGCGTTCTCCGGCCGCATGGGCCAGCAGGTGGCGGCGCGCGGGGTGACCGTGGTCGACGACGGCACGCTGGCCGACCGGCGCGGCTCGCTGTCGATCGACGACGAAGGCAACCCGACCCAATGCACGCCGCTGATCGAGGACGGCAAGCTCACCGGCTACATGCAGGACATGCTCAACGCGCGGCTGATGGGCATGGCCCCCACCGGCAACGGGCGGCGCGAATCCTTCGCCCATCTGCCGCTGCCGCGCATGACCAACACCTACATGCTGGGCGGCGCGCACGACCCGCAGGAGATCATCGCCTCGGTCAAGCGCGGGCTGTACGCGGTCAATTTCGGTGGCGGTCAGGTGGACATCACCTCCGGCAAGTTCGTGTTCTCCACCGCCGAGGCCTATCTGATCGAAGATGGCAAGGTGACCCGCCCGGTGAAGGGCGCGACGCTGATCGGCAACGGCCCGGACGTGCTCACCCGGGTGGCGATGATCGGCAACGACATGGCGCTCGACCCCGGTGTGGGCACCTGCGGCAAGGACGGCCAGAGCGTGCCGGTCGGGGTCGGCCAGCCGACGCTGCGGATCAACGATCTGACGGTCGGCGGCACGGGCTGAGCGGTGCCGCTGGCGCGGCGGCGGTTGCGGCCGGTCAAGGATGCCGCCGGGCGTCCGTTAGATCATCGTCTTTGGCTGTAAACACCGGGGCACGCATGCTCGCCAGAAGAGATGTCATCCTGCGCCTGATCGGCGTGAGCCTGCCGCTGGCCGTGCCGGGGCTGCTGCGCGCCCAGGGCGCCACGCCGGTCGCGTCGGCGCTGAGCCCGGTCGAGGCGATCAACACGGCCGGCCAGCAGCGGATGCTCTCGCAGCGCTGCGCCAAGGCCTGGCTGATGCTGGCGCTCGGCGTGTTGCCGGATCGGGCGGCGCGCTGGCTCGACGCCTCGATCGCACGGTTCGACGCGCAATTGCTGGAACTGGCCACCTTGCAGCCGTCGGCCGAACTCCAGACCTTGCTGGTGCAGCAAGCCTCCGACTGGCGCGGCTACCGCGACGCGCTCGGCCAGCCGCCGGGCAAGGCCGCCGCGGCCGAGGTGTTTGCGCGCAACGAAGCGGTGCTGCGTGTGACCCATGCCACCACCCAGGCCTACGAGCGCCTTGCCGGCAGCCCGGTGGGCCGGCTCATCAACGTGTCGGGGCGCCAGCGCATGCTGTCTCAGCGGATGGCCAAGTTTGCCTATTTTTCGCGCTACGGCGTCGAGTCGCAGCGCGCGGGGGAGGGCTTGCGCGTGGCGCGTGGCGAGTTCGTTCGGGCGCTCAAGATCCTCAACACCGCGCCGGAGAACTCGCCACGCATCCACGACGCGCTGGCGCTGGCCGGGCAGCAGTGGTTCTTCTTTGAAGACGCGCTGGCGCAGGGCAACCACCCCCATGCGCTGCAGACCATCGCCACCACCAGCGAGCGCATGCTCGAACAGCTCGATCTCGTCGTTCGCCTCTACGAGGGCTTGTCGCCCGCCTCCTGAAACAGCGTCTGTTGCGTGCCCGGCAGCGCCGGGGGCGCGAAGCGCGTGCTGTCAAGCGGGGTGCCGCGCGCGCCGAGCCCGAGGCGCCGGCAGGCCAGATCGAAGCGCTGCTTGTAGAGCGCCACGAAGGGGCCGCTGCCGCGCATGCGGTGGCCGAAGCGTGGGTCGTTGGCGCGCCCTTCGCGGCTCTGGCGGAGCAGGCTCATCACCCGCGCGGCGCGCTCCGGCGCATGCTCGGCGAGCCAGCGCTCGAAGATCGGCTGCACCTCGCGCGGCAGGCGCAGCAGAATGTAGCCGGCGCTGCCCGCGCCGTGCGCGGCGGCGGCGTCGAGCAGCACCTCGATTTCGTGATCGTTCAGCGCCGGAATCAGCGGCGCGCACAGCACCCCCACCGGCACCCCGGCCTCGGCCAGCGCACGCACCGTCTGCAGTCGCCGCGCGGGGCGTGCGGCGCGCGGTTCGAGCGTGCGCGCGAGCCCGGGCTGGAGCGTGGTGATCGACACCATGACGTGCGCCAGCCGGTCGCGGGCGAGCTCGGCGAGCAGGTCGATGTCGCGCTCGATGAGCGCCGATTTGGTGATGATCGACACCGGGTGGCGGCAGTCGCGCAACACGCGGAGGATTTCGCGGGTGAGCCCGAGCTGGCGTTCGACCGGCTGGTAGGCGTCGGTGTTGACTCCGAGCGCGATCGGCGCGCAGCGGTAGCGCGGGGCGGCCAGTTCGCGCCGCAGTGTGGCCGCCGCGTCGGGCTTGTAACTCAGCCGGGTTTCGAAATCGAGCCCCGGCGAGAGCCCCAGCCAGGCGTGCGAGGGGCGCGCGAAGCAATACGCGCAGCCGTGTTCGCAGCCGCGGTAGGGGTTGATCGAGCGGTCGAAGGGGATGTCGGGCGACTGGTTGTAGGTGATGACCGTGCGCGCGGTGTCGATGCTCAGCGTGGTGGCGGGCGCGGGGGCGGCGTCGTCCCAGCCGTCGTCGAAGGGTTCGCGCTGCCAGTCGAGAAAGCGGCTGTCGATGGCGAGGCTGCTGCCGCGGCCCTTGGGCGGGGTGGGGTTCACCGCGGCTGCGTCCAGCCGATTTCGCGCGCGGTCAGTGCGCCGACGCGGGTGTGGCGCAGGTGGGCCGGAATGTCGGCCTGGGTGGCGCTGCGCGGGATGCGCCCGCCCATGATCTCGGCCTGCATCTGCGGGTAGCGCGGGCTGCGGTCGGGCTCGGCGTAGCCGTCGGGAAAGCGCGGCTGCAGCGTGGCCGGGTGGTATTTGTCGGTGGCACCGAGGGTGTGCAGCATCTCGTGCGCGATCACCACCAGATTGCTGCCGTGTTCGTGGCGCGTGGCGAACACGTTGGCCAGCCCGAGCAGGCCTTTTTCGAGGCCGACCGAGTGCTGCACGGCGGGGCTGACCGCGGGGTCGTGGTATTGCACGAACAGGCGGATGTCGGGGTGCGGACCCGGCGCGTCGTCATGGCGCCAGGCCCAGTAGCGCATGTGCAGGCTCCAGACGATGGCGGCGAGCATGCCCGGCTGCGGCTGCGGCGGCGGGGCCGGCGGGCGGGCGTCGAGGGGCGGGGCGAGCTGCACGCGCAGCGGTCGCAGCAGGGTGACGCCGTAGGTTTTGGCTTGCGCCTCGAACCAGTCGGCGATCGGCGCGAAATCGTCTGCGCTCAGGCTGTCGATGTAGCGCGCGGTGGCCGGACGGCCGTCGGCGTTGATCGGGTAGAGCGTGACGTGCAGGGTGTGTTCCCATGCGGTGGCGCGCGATTGGGCGCGCCAGTGGGTCAGCGCGACGGTGGCCAGCGCGATCAGCAGCAGCGCGATGCGCAGCGTGCGCCACATGGCCTTATTCCGCGCGCGTGCTTGCGTCGAGCTGGCTGGCGCTCAGCTCCGGCGGCGGGCTGTAGCGCCACTGCTGCCAGGCCTTGAGCACCAGCTCGGGGTAAGTGGCCTGGCCGAGGCTACCGTTGTAGCGCCCCAGCGCGCGAAACAGGTTGCCGTTTTCGATGTCGAGGTAGTGGCGCAGGATGGTGCAGCCGTAGCGCAGGTTGGTGCGCAGGTGGAACAGGTTGCCGCGCCCGTCGTCGAGCAGTTCCGACCAGAAGGGCATGACCTGCATGTAGCCGCGCGCGCCGGCCGACGAGACGGCGTATTTGCGGAAGTTGCTCTCGACCTGGATCAGCCCGAGCACCAGTTGCGGGTCGAGCCCGGCGCGGGTGGCTTCGTAGTGCACCGAGCTGAGCAGGTCGCGGCGGTAGCGCGGGTCGGCGATGCGTTTGGCGAGGCGCGCGCTCATCTCGTCGAGCCAGTGCTGGCGCAGCGCGTCGCTGGCGAAGGTGAGACGCGGCGCGGCGCGGTCGCTGACCGCCGATTGCAGCACCGCGCGCACGCTGGCCGACAGCGGTTCGTACTGCTGCTGGCCGGCCCACGCCGCGCCGGCCGACGCCGCCATCGCCAGCCAGACGAGGTGGCGGAGGCCGCGGGCGAGGGCGGCGGTGGGCGTCACGAGGCGAGTTTCTCCAGCACGAATGCGGCCAGCGTGTCGACCGGCACCGGGGTGGCTTCGGCGTCGCGCCGGCCCTGGTATTCGGCCACGCCGTCCTTGAGCCCGCGGTCGCCGAGCACGATGCGATGCGGCACGCCGATCAGCTCCCAGTCGGCGAACATCACGCCGGGGCGCTCGTTGCGGTCGTCGAGGATGACGTCCACGCCGGCCGCTTGCAGCGCGGCGTAGAGCGCCTCGGCGCGCGCGCGCACGGCCTCGGACTTGCCCAGCCCGACCGGGCAGATGACCACCTCGAACGGGGCGATGGCGGTCGGCCACAGGATGCCGCGCGCGTCGTTGTTCTGCTCGATCGCCGCGCCCAGAATGCGCGACACGCCGATGCCGTAGCAGCCCATTTCCATGACCTGCTCGCGGCCGTTCTCGTCGAGCACGCGGGCGCCCATCGCTTCGGCGTACTTGGTGCGCAACTGGAAGATGTGGCCGACTTCGATGCCGCGGCACAGCGCGATCGCGCCCTTGCCGTCGGGCGAGGGGTCGCCGGCGACGACGTTGCGCAGGTCGGCGATGTCGCACTCGGCGAAGTCGCGGCCGATGTTGGCGCCGGTGTAGTGGTAGTCGTCCTGGTTGGCGCCGATGACGAAGTCGGCCATCGCGGCGACGCTGCGGTCCATCACCACGCGTCCCGTGAAGCCGACCGGGCCGAGCGAGCCGGGCTGGGCGCCAAAGGCGGCGGCGATGGTCTCCGGCGTGGCAAAGCTGAGCGGGTTCTTGATGCCGTCGAGCTTTTGCGCCTTGATCTCGTTGAGGGTGTGGTCGCCGCGCAGCATCAGCAGCACCGGCGCGCCGTCGTCGGCTTCGACCACGATGGCCTTGACCGTGGTCTCGGCGGGGATGGCGAGGAAGGCGGCCAGCTCGTCGATGGTCTTGACGCCGGGGGTGTGCACTTTGGTCAGCGTGGCCGCGGCGGCGGGGCGGGCGGTCGCCGGCGCGAGCGCTTCGGCCAGCTCGACGTTGGCGGCGTAGTCGGAGTCGGGGCAGTAGGCGATGTCGTCTTCACCGGTTTCGGCAATCACGTGAAATTCGTGCGAGCCGGTGCCGCCGATCGAACCGGTGTCGGCGGCCACGGCGCGAAACTGCAGGCCGACGCGGGTGAAGATGCGGGTGTAGGTGGCGTGCATGTTTTCGTATTCGCGCACCAGGTCGTCGAAGCTGGCGTGGAAGGAGTAGCCGTCCTTCATGATGAACTCGCGCCCGCGCATGACGCCGAAGCGCGGCCGGATCTCGTCGCGGAACTTGGTCTGGATCTGATAGAAGTGCTTGGGCAGTTGCTTGTAGCTGCGCAGCTCGCGGCGGGCGATGTCGGTGATGACCTCCTCGTGCGTCGGGCCGATCACGAAGTCGCGGTCGTGGCGGTCGCGAAAGCGCAGCAGCTCGGGGCCGTAGGTGGGGCCGCGGCCGGATTCGTCCCACAGTTCGGCCGGCTGCACCGCCGGCATCAGCACTTCGATCGCGCCGGCGCGGTTCATCTCTTCACGCACGATGCCCTCCACCTTGCGCAGGGCCTTGAGCCCCATCGGCATCCAGGAATAGATGCCGGCGGCGGTCTTCTTGATCAGCCCCGCGCGCAGCATCAGCTTCTGACTGGTGACTTCGGCGTCGGCGGGCGCTTCCTTGAGCGTGGAGATGAAGTAGTGCGAGGCGCGCATGGTGTGGGTTCCGCAGGTAAAAGTGGATTCGAAAGGCGCAATTCTACCGCAGCGTCCGGCGCCGCCTGCATGCGCGCGGGCCGCGCCGCGACGGTTCGCTTTCCATGCCCACGGAAGTGTGAAAAAATCAACAGCAACTCAGACAATCAAAGGTTTCATCATGCTCGATCGTGAAGGCTTCCGCCCGAACGTCGGCATCATTCTGGTCAACCAGCGCAACGAGGTTTTTTGGGGCAAACGGATTCGGGAGCATTCCTGGCAGTTTCCGCAGGGTGGCATCAAGCACGGCGAGACGCCGGAGCAGGCCATGTATCGCGAGCTTCACGAAGAAGTCGGGTTGCGGCCCGAGCATGTCAAGATTCTCGGCAGAACGCGCGGCTGGCTCAGGTATGAAGTGCCCAAGCATTGGATCAAGCGCCAGTGGAGAGATACCTACCGTGGCCAGAAGCAGATCTGGTTCCTGCTGCGCCTCGTCGGCCGTGACTGCGATGTGAGCCTGCGGGCGTGCAGCCACCCCGAATTCGACGCCTGGCGCTGGAGCCAGTACTGGGTGCCACTCGATACGGTGATCGACTTCAAGCGCAACGTGTATCAGCAGGCGCTGAAGGAATTGGCCGGGCTGTTGTTTCGGGCGCATCGTTCGGTACAGAACCAGCCACCTGGTCCTGTGGCCTGAACGCCGATGCGGGCGAGGCCTGCGGCGTGATGCGCATTCGCGGTTGATGACAGGAGGAGACGATGGAACAAACCCAGAACAAAACCAATCCGTTGCCTGCAGTACGCCTTGGCGAGGTGCGCTACCAGGTGCCGGAGCCCGGCATGCCGCGACGCGTCCATGCGCGCTCCGCCGCGGTCGAGGTGATGACCGACCTGCACCGCGTGCCGGCGGCCACGATCCCCGCAGAGATGGCGCTCGACGATGCGCGTCAGGCGATGGTGCTGCGCGGGGTGCGCATGCTGTTCGTGGTCGATGAGCAGCGCACGGTGAAAGGGCTGGTGACGGCCAACGACCTGCTCGGAGAGCGCCCGGTGACGATGGCGCAGACGCGTGGCGTCAAGGCCGCCGACTTGGCCGTCGGCGACATCATGACGCGGGTTGAGCAGGTCGAGGCCTTCGGCCTCGGCGATGTGCTCAAGGCCAGCGTTGGCGATGTGCTGCACGCCCTGCGCCAGCTCGGGCGACAGCACGCGCTGGTGGTCGAGTCGGGCGACGCTGGCGCGACCCCGGCGATTCGCGGCATTTTTTCGGCCTCCCAAATTGCGCGCCAGATGGGCATCCCGCCCTTCGTCGGCGAAGTGGCGCGGACGTTTGCCGAAATCGAGGCGGCGATCGGCGCTTGAATCATCCCGGCTCGTGATCGTGGCAACACTGACGGGGGCACGGGCCGGGTCGAAATTTCACGGAGCAGGTATGAACAGAGCAGCTCTCCTCCCGCTGGGGGGTGGCATGGTGTGTGCGCTGATGTCGGCGCTTGCCTTCGCGCAGGGGCAGGATCGCGAGTGGCGAACGCCCGAGGCCAAGGCTTGGTCCGAAGCCGACGTTGCGTTGCCGGCGCTGCCGGCGGCGCGCGACCTTGTCGAGGTGGACGTGGCGGGCGGTTCGCCGACGCGCTTTTATGTGGACACCGGGACGGTGACGCTCGAAGAAGACAAAGTCCTGCGCCTGACCCTGGTGGCTGTGACCGCAGGGGGCGCGCGCACCGTCACGCGCGAGGGATTCCGCTGCAAGACGGGCGAGTACCGTTTGTATGGTATCGGTGCCGGTAACGCGTGGTCGACGCCGCAGCGCAGCGAATGGCGGCAGGTGGCGCGAACGGGTTACAGCCACGTGCGCGTGGTGCTGCTCGATACCGTGTTGTGCGAGATCGGCGTTGCCAATTTACCCGAGCGCGTGGTCAGGAATCTGCGCTATCCCCCCGTGCCGGGACGCTGACCGTACGGAGAACGACCGATGATCGACACGCTGATCCTTCATTTCGATCGTGCGCTGCGAACCGTGTTCGCGCCGGCGCAGACAATCCGGCCGGTGCCTGGCCAGGCGCTGCCGGAAGCGGAGCTGAGCGATGCCGAGCGACGCGATGCGGCGGCGCTGATGCGCATCAACCACGTTGGCGAAATTTGCGCGCAGGCGCTCTATCAGGGGCAGGCGCTGGTCTCGCGCGACGCGGCCGTCAAGCGGGCGCTGACCAGGGCGGCCGATGAAGAGACCGAGCATCTGGCATGGACCGAAACCCGAATCGCGGAGCTCGGTGGACGCAAGAGCCTGCTCAATCCGTTGTGGTACGGCGGCGCACTCGCCATCGGCGTGTTGGCCGGCAAGTTCGGCGATGCGTGGAATCTGGGTTTCCTCGCCGAAACCGAGCGGCAGGTCGAGTCGCACCTCAAATCCCATCTCGAGCGCCTGCCCGAGGCCGATCTGCGCTCCCGCGCGATCGTCGATCAGATGGCGATCGACGAAATCGAGCACGCCCGACTGGCAACCGACCTGGGCGGGCGGCCGCTGCCGGCAATCGTATGCGCCGCAATGCGCGGCAGCTCACGAATCATGACATCCACCGCGTATTGGGTGTAGCGCCGTCGCCGGGGTTAAAGCGTCTCCTGTGCAGCGGTGTCGACAATCTCGCAAGAGTGGGACACGGCGGCGGTGTGGCCCAGCATAATCGAGGCGGAGCAGTATTTTTCTGACGAGAGCTTGATGGCGCGTTCAACCGCTGCCGCTTTCAGTCCGGCGCCCTTGACAACGTAGTGGTAGTGCAGCTGGGTGAACACTTTGGGATCGGTCTCGGCCCGCGTGGCCGTTACACGCACTTGGCAGTCCTCCACCGCATGGCGACCGCGCTGGAGAATCAGCACGACATCGTAGGCTGTACACCCACCGGCGCCGACAAGCATCATTTCCATCGGGCGCGGCGCCAGATTCCGGCCGCCGTTCTCGGGCGCACCGTCCATCGTCAGGGTGTGGCCGCTTCCTGTTTCGGCCAGAAAGCCCATCCCGTCAATCCATTTCACCAGGCAATCCATGCTTTGGTCTCCCTCCTGTTATCAGCTGCACGTGCGATCGCGTCGCCGCGCATTGTAGCAACCCCGGGCCGGCGCTGGCCGCTGGGTTGCTGTGCTGCAGAGCGGTTGCTTCTGGATTCCTGGCAGGTCATGACTTTGTCTTTGGATAAATAGGGCTGATTGGGTCATAAATCATTCTGTTTCAATGGCTTAACGTGTATAAAGAATGTCTATTTTTTGATCGAAAGATTTGTAGTGCGGCGCACAAAAAGCGCTTGCAAGGGGGTCGGGAGGTACGCATAATCGTTCTCAGTGCGGATGGTAATGAGTTCTTTCAAGACCATCTCGAAGTGTCTCCTCCACCCTCCTCCTTTGGTGTGGATTTAACGCAGCCTTCGGGCTGCGTTTTTTTCTCTGCGTTCAGGTCTGCACGTCGCGCGCTCGGGGGAAATATTTTTGACACTGGCGTGCTTCCTCGTATACGATTCACGGCTTTCTATTCGGTGGCCATCGCATCAGAAGGCCGGACCAGAAAATCGGGGATCAAAAATGAAAACCTTCTCTGCCAAACCGCATGAAGTTGAGCGGGGCTGGTACGTCGTGGATGC
The DNA here is from genome assembly GCA_020445945.1 of Rhodocyclaceae bacterium. GTDB lineage: Bacteria > Pseudomonadota > Gammaproteobacteria > Burkholderiales > Rhodocyclaceae > Nitrogeniibacter. The sequence continues at coordinate 4,478 of JAGRFQ010000058.1, read as the reverse complement.
GACGGATAAAGTGCTTGGCCGGCTCGCAACCGAAGTGGCTCGCCGTCTGCGCGGCAAGCACAAGCCCATCTTTACGCCGCATGTCGATACCGGCGACTACATCGTGGTGGTCAATGTTGACAAGCTTCGCGTGACCGGCAACAAGGCCGAAGACAAGAAGTACTACCGCCACTCGGGCTACCCCGGCGGTATCTACGAAACCAACTTCACCAAGCTGCAGCAAAGCAAGCCGTCGCGCGTCCTTGAGCTCGCGGTCAAAGGCATGCTGCCCAAGGGGCCGCTCGGTTACGCCATGCTGAAAAAGCTCAAGTGCTATGTCGGCACGGAGCACCCGCACACGGCCCAGCAGCCGCAAGTCCTAGAGTTCTAAGCAGGAGCCCATCTAAATGGCTGTGACCTACAATTATGGAACGGGGCGCCGCAAGAGCGCAGTGGCCCGTGTCTTCATGAAATCCGGCGCCGGCAACATCGTTGTGAATGGCAAGCCGCTCGACGAGTTCTTCTCTCGCGAGACCGGTCGCATGATCGTGCGCCAGCCGTTGGTGCTGACCAACAACGAAACAACGTTCGACATCATGGTCAATGTGACGGGTGGTGGCGAATCTGGCCAGGCGGGCGCCGTGCGTCATGGCATTACGCGCGCGCTGGTGGATTACAATGCCGAGCTCAAGGGCGATCTGCGCCGTGCCGGCTTTGTGACGCGCGATTCGCGTGAAGTCGAGCGCAAGAAGGTCGGTTTCCACAAGGCCCGTCGCCGCAAGCAGTTCTCGAAGCGTTAATCGCAACGTGTGGTGCATCAAGAGCCGCCAAAGGGCGGCTCTTGCTTTTTGTGTGCCGGGCTGTGTGCTTGCTTGACGCGTGAATCACAGAGAGGCATTCTCATGTCTTGCATTTCGGTCAGCGGGAGCCATCTCGCGTGTTCGTGGAACTTACGCGTACTTGAGCCGTCTCAAGAAGGCCATGCCGATCTGGCTGGATGTTTGCGCCGGAAACCCTAGGAGAGGAAATGGAAGCGATGACCGAAACCGAAGACCTGTTTGTTTTTACCGACAGTGCGGCAAGCAAGGTCAAGGAGTTGATTGAAGAGGAGGGGAATCCCGGCCTCAAGCTTCGGGTGTTTGTCACTGGCGGCGGATGTTCCGGATTCCAGTATGGCTTCACGTTCGATGAAGAAGTGGCCGAAGACGATACGGCGCTGGAGAAGAACGGCGTCACCCTGCTGGTCGATCCTATGAGCTACCAATACCTTGTCGGTGCTGAGATCGACTACACGGAAGGTTTGGAGGGCGCGCAGTTTGTGATACGCAACCCGAATGCGTCAACAACCTGCGGTTGCGGCTCTTCCTTCTCGGTGTAGTTGCCGGGGGTAATTTCCGCCAGCCGTAAGCAAGCCCTGCAACCAGGCCGTGTAAATAACCGGATCTCAAGGCACTCAAGTTGAGGCAATGCCCGTCATCGGGAGATGGCGGGCATTGCTTTTATGGGCTTTGTCAAAGCCGAGCCGCGAACGCAGGGCAGTCTTTGCCCCGTGCCGCGCGACGAGTTGCTCGGGGATCATCATCTGGTTCTGGGCATTGATCGATGGTTGATCGAATCGAGGCTGGTCGGCCGAGTTGTTCCAGGGTGGTCTGCTCTCTCGTAGCCATGCCGCGGATTTGGAAGTGTGGTCCGTTCAGCTGAGCGTGACGGACATGAGAAAAAATCGATTCACACGTCAAAAAAACGCCCCGCTTGTGCGAGGCGTTTTGGCTCCCGGTTCGTCAGACCGCGTTTTTGAATGATTTGCCACGCGGGGCTTTTTGCGACGGAGGGCTGCCTCGCTTCAATCAGGGCGTGCTGCCTTGGATGGTGTCCGGCCGCCGGTTGAGTAGCGCGATACGGGTTCGGTACGGTGCCGACATCTGTTTGAACCGCCCCAATTCTTTTGCTGTGAGCGGGCGCGCGGCAGGCAGCACAACCGCCATCGGGTCTTTGGGGACGTTTGACACCTTGAACTCATAGTGCAGGTGGGGCCCGGTTGCCCATCCGGTTTGTCCAACATAGCCAATCACGTCGCCTTGGCTGACAGGGGTGCCTTTGCGCACACCGGAAGCGAAGCCGCGCAGGTGGGCGTAGAGCGTTGTCACCTTGTCGCGGTGGCGCAAAATAACGACGTTGCCGTAGCCGCGCTGCTTGCCGGCAAACTCAACGGTGCCGTTTGAGGTGGCCTTGACGGCCGCGCCCGAGGGGGCGCCAAAGTCGACACCCTTGTGTTGGCGCCATTTCTTCAAGATGGGGTGAAACCGGCGCGAGAAGCCGGATGTGACCCGAGTGAACTCGAGCGGGGAGCGCAGGAAAGCTTGCTTGAGGCTGCGGCCGTCGTCGGAGTAGTAATCTGCGCGACCTTCACTATCCTTGTAGAGCACTACCGAGTGGCGCCGCCCTTTGTTGATGAATTCGGCGGCGAGAATGCGGCCGACGCCTTGTGCGCGGCCGTCTTCTTTCAACAGTGTTTCGTAGACCACGCTGAAGCGGTCGCCGGTGCGAAGATCGGTATGAAAATCGATTTCCGTGCCGAACAGGTCTGCGAGCCGGGTGGTGATGGCGTCCGGGACGCCTGCAGCGTCGGTGGCGCCGAACAGGGAGTGTTTGATGGTGCCTGAGCGCATTTCGACAATGGCGGTCACGGCGCTGTTCGAGTCGTCGTGTACGGCAAAGTCATCGTCGTTGCGCGATATCGAGAAGTATCCCGCTCCACCGGTCAGCGGGAGTGATAGGTCAATCAGCTTGCCTTCGGGCGTGGTCGTGGCGGAGACGCGTTTGCCGGCGCGTAGCTGGCTGATTGCGCGACGGCCTTCTTCTGAGGTGCGCAGGAAGCGGGCGGCGGCGGGATCGTCAATGCCGAGGCGGTCGAAGATGCTGCTCAGGGTGTCGCCGCGGCGGACACGGTCTTCCTGCACAAAGGGCTGAGGCTCTGCGGACAGGACGCGATAGACCGGGGCGCCGAGCGCTTCGATTACTGTGTCTCGTGGGACAGTGGTTGTCGCTGGTGCGACGGCTGTCGCGGCGACGACGGTGAGCGAAAGCGTGGTCACAACGCCGGCAACCAACCATGTGCGGCGCTTTTGGCGTGGGCAGCCGGCTGCCCGATCGGCTAGAATTTCCGGATTCTGGTTGTGCATTTCGCTTCCAGCGTTAAATTTTTACGAGTCTATCAAAATTTGTTGTTGACCCGAAAATTCCTAAATCAAGGTGTGTGTATGTCAGATGTAAGCGAGGCGCTTGAGCTCATCAAGCGCGGTGCGGACGAGTTGTTGATCGAGTCGGCGCTGGTGGCCAAGCTCAAGGAAGGGCGACCGCTGAGAATCAAGGCCGGTTTCGATCCCACCGCGCCGGACCTGCATCTGGGGCATACCGTGCTGCTCAACAAGCTGCGCCAGTTTCAGGATCTGGGGCATCAGGTTCTGTTTTTGATTGGCGATTTTACCGGGATGATCGGTGATCCTTCCGGGAAAAATGCGACGCGCCCGCCCTTGACCCATGAGCAGATTGTCGACAACGCCAAATCCTATGAAGCGCAGGTCTATAAGGTGCTCGACCCGGCACGCACCGAAATCTGTTTCAACTCCACGTGGATGAACGCCCTTGGTGCGGCGGGCATGCTTCGCCTGGCATCGCACTACACGGTGGCGCGGATGCTCGAACGGGATGACTTCTCAAAGCGATATGCGGCTCAACAATCGATCGCAGTGCATGAGTTTCTCTATCCTCTGTGTCAGGGCTACGACTCAGTGGCGATGAAAGCCGACGTCGAACTCGGCGGAACGGATCAGAAGTTCAACCTGCTGATGGGGCGAGAGCTCCAGAAGGATTACGGGCAGTCGCCGCAGTGTGTCCTGATGATGCCGCTGCTTGAAGGATTGGATGGCGTTAACAAGATGTCAAAATCCTTGGGCAACTACATCGGGGTTGATGAGCCTGCGACCGAGATTTTCGGCAAGGTGATGTCTGTCTCCGACGACCTGATGTGGCGCTACTACGAACTGTTGTCGTTCCGGAGTCAGCAGGAGATCGGCACGTTCAAGGAAGAGGTCGGCGCCGGGCGCAACCCGCGCGATATCAAAGTCCTGCTCGCAAAAGAACTTGTCGCGCGGTTTCATTCCACGGCTGCGGCTGACGCAGCGCTGGCAGAGTTCGAGGCGCGCTTTCAGCGCGGTGTGCTCCCCGAAGACATGCCCGAAATTCGACTGCTGGCCGACGCTGCGGGCTATCCGCTCTCCCGCGCACTCAAAGACTGCGGACTCACCGCCAGTACATCGGAGGCGCTGCGCATGATCCAGCAGGGCGCAGTCCGCATCGACGGCGAGCGTGTAGAGGACAAAGGCACGAGCCTTGCGAGTGGTGCGTCGGTCGTCCTCCAGGTAGGAAAGCGAAAATTTGCCCGGGTACTCCTCTCCGAGTGAATTGTCGCTTTTTTCGTTGACAGTGTCTTTTTGTTG
>JAGRFQ010000057.1 GCA_020445945.1 Rhodocyclaceae bacterium | reverse complement strand
GGTGTCGGGGTCGTCGAGCGCGCGGGCCAGGGTGAGGGTGTCGAAGTTGGTCGCCATGGCGATGTATTCGGTCGGAAACACCGGGTGCAGCGGTTGCGCCAGCGCCCAGTCATAGACCGCGTGCAGCGCCTTGAGGGCGGCGACCTTGCTCGCCGAATAGGTGTGGTAGTAGATGTTGACTGGCTTGAGGCGGCGCGGCGAGCCGGTCATCTCGAAGGTGTCGATGACGTCGCGGAAGCCGTAGAACGGGCCGGTCCAGTCGTTGGTGTAGACGTTCTCGTTCATCACCGGCGCGTAGGGCTGGAAATAGGGGCCCTGATGCACGCCGATCGGCGATACCGCGGCCACGGTCGGGCGGCGGCGGCTGGCGATGGTGGCGCCGCCGTTCATGTCGAGCAGGCCGTGCTCGGCGATCAGCGCCAGGGTGTCGGCGTCCGGCGCGGCGTTGCCGCTCCACAGCAGCAGGCGCACCGGCTTGCCGGCCGGGGCGAGGCGGCTGCGAATGTAGTCGATGGAGCCGAGGATTTCGCGCTCCGGGGTGGGGGTGTAGCCGGGGATGTCGAGGTGGTAGTCGGTGGCGCGGTCGTCGTCGCGCGCGTCGAACACCTTGCGCCACTTGAAGGGGTGCGAGTAGGTGTGGCTGGCGATCTCGACGTGCGCCAGCGCGAACATCTGCCGGGCGATGCCTTCGAGCCGCGCGGCCAGCGCGGGGTAGAGCCCCTGCGGGCTGATTTCGGCCTCGATCACCGACATCGCGTGCGGGAAGCGGTAGCGCTTGAGCACGTCGTCGAGCAGCACTTGTGCGGCCAGCGGCGAGCCGGGGAATTCGCCCAGCGAGGGGAAGCCGTCGCCGTCGATGTGGGCCAGCAGCAGGCGCCGGCCGCTGGCGCTGGCGGGGTCGGGCACCGGGCGCGGGGGCAGGCGCAGCGCGCGCTGCAGGAAGGCGAAGGGGTCGGCCCCCCAGCGGCTTTGCCCCTCCACGCCGGGCAGCTCCGAGATGGCGAAGGCGTCGAGCAGGTAGCCGCCCCAGGGCAGGATCGCCGCGGGGTGGAAGCGTGCGCCGGTGGCGTCGGTCACTTCGGCCAGCGCGACGCCGGCCGGGTCGGTGACGCGCAGCGGTGGCAGGCTGCCGGCGCGCGGGTGCGGCTGCATTTCAAAACCAATGATCGGGTCGCGGGCGGTGAGGGCGAGCGGCGCGCGCGGGGATGGGCCCAGCGCCAGCCCGAGCCGCGCCGCCCCGCCCCGGCCGGGATCGAAGCCGAAGTCGTCGAACACCGCGAGCTTGACGCCGGCCGCGATCTGGCGCTGCAGCCAGTGCTGCAGGCGCGCGCCCTGCGCGATGCCGCCGGTCATCCAGGTCACGATGCCGGCGTAGGTCCGCGGGTCGAGCCGGTCGGGCAGGGGGTCGTCCGGGGTCAGGTAGTCGGCGACGTAGCCCAGGTAGTTGAGCGGCATCTCGATGTAGCGGTGGGCGTTGGTGTAGTTCACCGCGCTGGCCTCGGCCGCGTCGTAGAGCACCAGCACGCGCCGCGGCAGGGCCTCCATCGCGCCGGTGCCGGCGCTGGTGAGCGCGGGCTCGGCGATCCACGGGATCACGCCCTCGGCGAGCATCTGGTGGGCCAGCGCGCGGGCCTCGTCGAGCGCCTCGGCGGGCAGGTAGTCGATGGCGATGACCGGCAGCGCGTAGCGCGTGCGCACTTCGTTAAAGCGCGCCTGCAGCCACGCGCGGTCGGCCTCCGGCACTGCCACGTAGCGCCCGGTGGCGGGGTTCCAGCCGCGATGCAGCGATTCCGCGGCGACCGCCATCACGTGGTGATGGACCGCCGGCAGCAGTTCGAAGCCGCGGTTGAAGATCAGCCGGATGCCGGGAAAGCGCTCGGCCAGCGTGTCGACCAGCGTGCTCAGTCCGCGCTGCGCGGCGGCCGGGTCGAGATCGGTGAGCAGGCGGTAGGAATCGAGCGTGTCGAGAAAGAAGCCGCGGTAGCCACGCTGCCACAGCGGCGCAACGATGCGCTCGACCACGAAACGGGTCCATTCCGGCTGGCTCACGTCGATGACCCGACTGCCCCAGTCGGGGTTGTCGCGGCGCGCCAGGTGCGCCGGCACGGCGGCGGCGTAGGCGCTTCCGGGGAGGACCTCGCCGACGCTCACGTAGGCAAACAGTTCGGTGTCGGCGCCGAGCGCATCGGGCGCATGGCCGTGACCGGGCTCGACGACCACGATGTCGTGGGCGCGCAGGAGGTCGGCGGGGAGGGGCTTGCCGTAGTGGAAGGCGATCGAGAACGCCGCGGCCTGCACGCCACTGGCGCCGATCGAGAGCGGCAGCAAGGCGGCGAGAAGGAGGAGCAGGCGGATCATTGCAGCGCGTCGGATGATTGAGGCGGACGAGTATACGGGGGCATCCACCGTGCCGGCATGACTGAATGCACGCTACCCCGCGTTTAATGACAATTAGTGTTACGCAGATGCCATTGTCGCGCTACCCCCCGGAAAAGGCATACAGCAGCGCGGCGTAGCGCGCGCCCTTGCCCAGCGCCATCCACGCGGCGCAGGCCGGGGCGGGCAGGCGTAGCCAGCCGGCGGCGGCGCACAGGGCGTCGCCGATCAGCGGCAGCCAGGCCAGCAGCAGCGCCGGCGCGCCGTAACGCGCCAGCCACGCGGCGCGCGGCGGCGGCACGGCACGCCGGGCAAGGCGGCCAAGCGCGTAGGTGCTCATCCCGCCCAGCGTGTTGCCGAGGGTGGCCAGCGCGAGCGCGGCGAGGCCCTGCCCGGGGTGGAGCGCGACAAAGCCGGCGAAGACCACCTCGGAGCCGCCGGGCAGCAGCGTGGCGGCCAGAAAACTGAGCACGAACACGGCCCCCAGGCCGGCCTCCGCGCCGGGGTCGAAGCCGTACAGAAAGTCCATTTTGATTCCCTTGCCGGCGGGGGCCGACGATTGTCGCCGCCCCGTCCGGATGGTGTCTTGCCGCGCTGCGCCATCGCCTGCTACCGTGCACGTTTCCCTTGAATCGACAGGCTTTTGGCTGATGAGCTCCGCGCCCCCCGACTATCTTGAACGCATCCTCAACGCGCAGGTGTACGACGTGGCGATCGAGTCGCCGCTCGATTTTGCCGCCAATCTGTCGGGGCGCATCGGCAACCGCATCTACCTCAAGCGCGAAGACCTGCAGCCGGTGTTCAGTTTCAAGCTGCGCGGCGCCTACAACAAGCTCAGCAAGCTGCCACCCGAGCTGCTCGCGCGCGGCGTGATCTGCGCCTCCGCCGGCAACCACGCCCAGGGGCTGGCGCTGTCGGCGCAGAAAATGGGGGTGCGCGCGGTCATCGTGATGCCGACCACCACGCCGCTCATCAAGGTCGACGCGGTGCGTCGGCGCGGTGGCGAAGTGGTGCTGGCCGGCGAGAGCTACTCGGACGCCTACACCCACGCCAAGGCGCTGGAGGCGGCCGAGGGCCTGAGCTTCGTCCACCCCTTCGACGACCCCGACGTGATCGCCGGCCAGGGCACCATCGCCTTGGAAATGCTGCGCCAGCACCCCAAGCCGATCCACGCCATCTTCTGCTGCGTGGGCGGCGGCGGGCTGATCGCCGGGGTGGCCGCCTACGTGAAGCGGGTGCGGCCGGAGATCAAAATCATCGGCGTTGAAGCCACCGACGCCGACGCGATGACCCAATCGCTGGCCGCCGGTCAGCGGGTGGTGCTCGACCAGGTCGGCCTGTTCGCCGACGGCGCCGCGGTCAAGGAAGTGGGCGCAGAAACCTTCCGCCTGTGTCAGATGTACGTAGACGAGATGATCCGCGTCGACAACGACGCCATCTGCGCCGCCATCAAGGACGTGTTCGAAGACACCCGCTCGATCCTCGAACCGGCCGGCGCGCTCGCCGTGGCCGGCGCCAAGGCCTGGGCCGCGCGCGAAGGGCTGCGCGACGAAGCGCTGATCGCCGTCGCCTCCGGCGCCAACATGAACTTCGACCGCCTGCGCTTTGTCGCCGAGCGCGCCGAAGTCGGCGAGCAGCGCGAAGCCGTGCTCGCGGTCACCATCCCCGAGCAGCCCGGCGCCTTCAAGCACTTCTGCAACCAGCTCGGCAGCCGCAACATCACCGAATTCAACTACCGCTATGCCGACAGCGTCGACGCCCACATCTTCGTCGGCGTGGCAGTGCACAACCGCGACGAATCGCGCGCGCTGGTCGCCAGCCTGAGCGCCGCCGGGCTGCCCTGTCTCGACCTCACCGACGACGAAATGGCCAAGAGCCATGTGCGCTACATGGTTGGCGGCCACGCCCCGCAGGCCGAAAACGAAGTGCTCTACCGCTTCGTCTTCCCCGAACGCCCCGGCGCGCTGGTTACCTTCCTCGACACCCTGCGTTCGGACTGGAACATCTCCCTGTTCCACTACCGCAACCACGGCGCCGACTTCGGCCGCGTGCTGGTCGGCATGCAGGTGCCGGCCGACGACAAGGCCGCCTTCCAGACCTTCCTCGACCGCCTCGGCTACGAATACGCCGACGAAACCGGCAACCCGGTGTATCGCATGTTCCTTGGCTGAAGGCCGCCGCCTTAGCGCTGGAAGCCCTCGCCGTCGCGGGTCGCCAAACCCAGCGCCTCGAGCGACAGCAGCACCGCCCGCACCGCCGCCACCGGCTTGCGCTTGAAGCCGGCGGCGATGGTCTCCACCGATTGCGCTTCTCGGCCCAGCGCGGCGCGCACCGCCGCCACCTGCGCGTGCATCGCCTGGGGCCACGCGGCTTTTCCCTGCCGGGCGGGTTTCAGCCCGCCATCGCGCTGAGCGATGTCAAGATCCGTCTGCTGCTCCACCGCTGCCGCGCCGGCTTGCGGATTCTGATAGTCCGGCCGCAGCCAGCGCACCACCCCGCGCGCCTCCTCGGCCGCACGCGCGGCGTTGAGCGCCACCAGCCGGCTCAGCAATGCCTCCTCGGCGGCGGCCTGGGCGGCGGGTTTGTCGGGCAGCGGGGTGGTCGCGCCGGGGCGGCCGACCAGCGCGGGCGCGAGGTCGCCCCAGCCGTAGGCGTCGAACACCGCCGCATCGAGCGCGTCGTGCAGCTCGCGCAGCACCGACACCAGCCCCTGTTCGTGAATGGTCTTGTCCTTGGCGGTGAGCGGCTCGCCGCGGCGCAGCGTTTCGAGCACGTTGTACATCCCGGTCAGCGTCAGATCGTCGTGCGCCGCCTGCTGGTGCTTGCGATGCGCGTCGAGTTGCTCGGCAAGGTCGCGGATGCGCTCTTGCTGCGTGGGCGTGGCGTCGGGGAAGGGGAAGGTTTCGAAGCAGACCGATTTGTTGTAGCGCGGCCGATTTTCGAGCGTGCCACCGGCGGCGAGCGCCCAGGCGACGTGGATTCGACTGGAGAGGATGCCGAGTGTGAAGCCGTCGTCGAGCGCCGTGCAAACCAGCATGTTGTCGGGGAGGACGGCCGATTCAAGGAACTGGAAGCTGCGGTGTTTGGTGGTTTCGATGGTGGCGATGAATCGCGGCAGACCACTCAGCATCTTTCTTAGCTCTTGGCGCGGTTTTCCAAACAGCCACCAAAATTTGGCATATCCAGCGCCATCTTTTGTGTGTGCTTTTGCCTCGCGTTCCGGTTTTACTCGCTCCAGAACCCACTGATACACCGCCGGAAAGCGCTCGCGTACCGCGTTGGCGTTCAGGCCGAACAAGTCGATGAGCATCACGCCACGCGGCCGGTCGGCCAGATCGCGGCCATTGCGGTACGCACGAATGTGTTGTTCGAGTCCGGCTGTGGTGCCGAGTCCCAATCGGGCGGCTTCGTCCGGCGTGACGATGAAGCCGCTTCCTATCAGTTGCATGCCTCGTGAGCTTATGTTGCCGTTGCTCGCGAGCGCGTTGGCGCTCACGATATCTGGCCCAACCTTCAAGTCCGCAAACAGCTTTCCGCGGCGTTCGTCGAGCGCAACCTCCACTTCGTCCTCACCGGTTTCGCGTTCGCGGGTGACGCGTTGCAGCGTGCCGTCGGCGTCGTCTGCCGTGCCCACCGTCATCGCAATGCGCACCGCCGCGCCGTCAGCCGCGTCCACCCATGGGTGGTCGGCGATGGCGAAGGCGAGGGTGAGCGGCGCTTTGGCGTCGAGCTGGGCCTGCACGACGCGGCGGTTGAAGGTCTGGCGGATCGAGTTGGTGGTGATGAAGCCGAAGCGCCGTGCGCTGCCGGCGCGCACGGCCTCGGCGGCGATGTGCCACCAGTGCATGACGAAATCGGCGGATTCGGGGACTTCGGGCCAGGTGTTGCGCACTGCGTCCACGTAGCCGTCGCCGAGGGCGCGGCGCATAGTGGCGGCGCCGATGAAGGGCGGATTGCCGACGATGTAGTCGGCCCGCGGCCACACGGCTTTGGCCGGTTCGACGTAGCGGTATTGCTCGATCTGCGCGGATTCGTCGGGGATCGGTTCGCCGGTTATCGGGCTGGTTTGGGTGGTGATGCCGTCCCAGCGCGTGACCGGCCGGCCGGTGTCGTCGGTGACGCGTACGCGGTCGGCGTAGGTGATGAGGGCGTCGCGGTTTTCGATGTTGCGGAAGTCGCGCAGCACCGGCTGCGGAAGCTGGACGCTGCCGTGGGTGCGGAAGTGCCATTGCAGGTAGCCGATCCTCAACACCATTTCGGCGATTCTGGCGGCGCGCGGGTTGATCTCGAGGCCGAGAACTGGTGCGGGTCGACGGTGATGCCTTCGAGCTGGAGCAGGCCTTGCGACTCGCCGAGGTCGTGCAGCAGGTTGAGCACTTCGCCTTCGAGGCGCTTGATGTGTTCGAGCGTGACGTACAGAAAGTTGCCGCTGCCGCAGGCCGGGTCGAGCACGCGGATGTCGCACAGCTGACGGTGGAAGCGGGTGACCTCGGCGACGGCTTTCTTGCGGTTGTCTTCCTGTTCGTATTTGACCGCTGAGGCCTGGACGTTCTGCCACTCGGCGCGTAGCGGGTCGATGACGGTGGGCAGGACGAGGCGTTCGACGTCGGCGCGCGGGGTGTAGTGGGCGCCGAGCTTGTGGCGCTCGCGCGGGTCGAGCGCGCGTTCGAGCAGGGTGCCGAAGATGGCCGGTTCGACATGGTGCCAGTCGGCCGCGGCGGCGTCGCGCAGCAGGCCGATCTGGTCGCGGTCGAGGGCGATGGCGGCGGGTTCGGCAAACAGGCCGCCGTTGAAGCGCAGCACGGTGTTGCGCACGATGGGCGAGAAGCCGCCGCTGTTCATGGTGTGCCACAGGTTTTCGACCATCGGGGCGAAGGTGTCGGGGGCGTTGGCGAGGCTGTTGAGGAGGTCGGTGAAGGCGCGCTCGGGGAGCAGGCCGATGTCTTCGGCGAACATGGTGAACAGCGCGCGCATGAGAAAGCCGGCGACGTGCTCGGGGGCGTGGCCGGCGGCTTCGAGCGATTTGGCGAGATCGGCGAGCTTGTCGGCGATGAGGCGGGTGACGCGGGCGGAGCGGCGGGCGGGGTCGAGGCTGAGCGGTTCGAGCCACACCGCGTGCAGGCGCTCGCGGATGTCGTCGCGGCGCAGGTCGGCAAGGCGGATACGGTGGCTGCGCGGGTCGGGGTAAGGGGTGTAGTGACCGCCGGTGCGGGTGAATTCGGCGTAAAGCTCGATGCACTGGCCGACGTCGGCGATGAGGATGAACGGGGGGCGACCCTCGGCGGCGGGCAGGGCGCGGACGTAGCCCTCGGCCTGGTTGAAGGCCTTTTGCATGGCGGTGTCGAAGCCTTTGGAGTCGAGGTCTTTGTTGGTGCGTTTGGCTTCGCAGACAAAGGCGTCGCGGCGGTAGAAGTCGATGTAGTTCTTGGCGATCGCGCCGCTGTGCTGTTCGCGGTCGACGCTGCGTTCGAACACGTAGGTATTGTCGCGCCGGTCTTGCGTGGCGGGGTCGGGGCGGGGCAGGCCGAGGACTTCGGTGAGCTCGGTCAGGAAAAGCTGGTAGTTGGCGCGCTCGGTGCCGTTGGCGGCGGACCAGCGGTGGATGAAGGCGTCGATGGCGGTGGCGGCGGGAGAGTCGGCTGAGTTCACGCGCGGGTCCGGGGGCGTCGCTGGAAAGTGTCGATTCTAGCGGCTGCCGGCGGTGCGGCGCATGCTTTTTGAATGCGCCGCTTGCGGTGTGCGGGCCGGGGTCTTGAATAGCTGATGCCTATATGGGGAAAGCGTGCGATAGTTCTCGTTGTGTTCGTTGCGTCGAAAGCAATACACTGTCGTGCCGCGGGAGGTGCGACTTTTGTTACGGCGTGTCATGCGCGGCGGCCGCACACTGCGGCCACTCCAACTCCATCGGGATTCCTCATGAAAACCTTTCCCAAGCTTGTCGTTGCCGCCATCGGCCTGATCGGCGCTTCCGCCGCTTCCGCTGCGCTGTTGACCAACGCGGTCGGTCTGCAGGCCGTTGACGCGACGTCGACGTCCAACTACGGCGCGCCCTACACCACGGCGCGCACCATCGACCAGTCGGATCTGAGCGGCAGCTATGTGTCCGGCGTGACCTCGACCAGCGTGATCGATACCTTCACCAATCTGAACCAGGGCAATGGCTGGCACGGTGCGTTCAACGACACCCAGGGCAGTATTACTTTCGATCTGGGTGCGCAATACACCCTCGACCGGGTGTATCTGTTCTGGATGAATGGCGGTGGCGGCAACAACATTGCCGATTTTTCGATTCTGGTCAGTGACGATGCGGCGTTCTCCGCGCCGACGCTGGCGGCGAGTTTCGGTTTCCCGACCGCTGGGCAGGATCGGGTCGACTTTGCGTCTCTGGCCACCGGCGAGTTCGTGCGCCTGGAGTGGACCAATCTGCAGGGCTCCTACCCCGGCCTGAACGAGTTCATCGCCGGTGGCGTGGCGGCGATGGAGCAGTTCCCGTCGCAGGTGCCGGAGCCGGCGACGGCGGCGTTGATCGGCCTTGGCCTGCTTGGCTGCTTCGTGTCGCGCCGCCGCCCGGCGTAAGCGGCGACCGCGGCCCTCCACACAACCTGCTTCGGCAGGTTTTTTTATGCCGCTCCGGCCGGTGCGCGGCCGGTTTGGGGTGTCATGGCGGTGTCGCAATCGGGTGCTATTGTGCCCGGTTGCTGCCGTCGCCATGCGTTCGTCGTCCTGTTTGCTGCCCATGGCATTGCGTGTAGCATTTTTGCCTGTCCTTCGGGCGGAGCCTTCGACATGAATGAACGATTTGCGCGCCAAATTGGCAGCGACCCCTACCTCCACGACGAGCTGATGGACAGCATCGACGAGGAGCTGGAGATGGAACTCGACGACGACCGCATGGATGCGCTGGTCGAGTCGCCGGGCGATGGGCCGGCGGGCGAGCGCGACATGGACCGGCGCTTGTATTTTCGCGAGCTGATCCGGCTGCAGGCCGAGCTGATCAAGCTGCAGGACTGGGTGGTGCACAAGAAGCTCAAGCTGGTGGTGCTGTTCGAGGGGCGCGATGCGGCGGGCAAGGGCGGGGCGATCAAGCGCATTACCCAGCGCCTCAATCCGCGGGTGTGCCGGGTCGCTGCCCTGCCGGCGCCGGACGAGCGCGAAAAAACCCAGTGGTACTTCCAGCGCTACATCTCGCATCTGCCGGCGGGCGGCGAGATCGTGCTGTTCGACCGCAGCTGGTACAACCGCGCGGGGGTCGAGCGGGTGATGGGGTTTTGCAGCGATGAGGAGTATCAGGAGTTCTTCCGCGCGGTGCCGGAGTTCGAGAAGATGCTGGTGCGCTCGGGCACGATCCTGGTCAAGTACTGGTTCTCGGTCAATGACGATGAGCAGAACCGGCGCTTCCAGATGCGCATCCACGATCCGCTCAAGCAGTGGAAGCTCAGCCCGATGGACATGGAGTCGCGCCGGCGCTGGGAGCAGTACACCATCGCCAAGGAGGCGATGCTGGAGCGCACCCACATCCCCGAGGCGCCGTGGTGGGTGATCCCGCCCGGCGGCAAGAAGCGCGCGCGCCTCAACTGCATCCACCATCTGCTCAGCCAGGTGCCGTACGAGGAGATCAGGCGCGAGCCGATCGAGCTGCCGCCGCGGGTGTACAACACCAACTACATCCGCCACCCGGTGCCGGACGAGATGTTCGTGCCGTCAATCTACTGAGCCTGGCTGCGCTGCCCACAGCGGCGCGCCGCCGGCGCCGAGCAGGCAAAGATAGGCGCGCAGGTCGAGCTCGTACTGGGGGTAGGCCGGCTCCATGTGGCAGCACAGCTGGTAGAAGGCCTTGTCGTGGTTGCGCACCCGCAGGTGTGCCAGCTCGTGCACCACGATCATGCGCAGGAACTCGGGCGGCATGTCGCGGAACACCGTCGCCACGCGGATCTCGCGCTTGGCCTTGAGCTTGCCGCCGTGCACGCGGGAGATCGCGGTGTGCGTGCCCAGCGCGTGGGCGATCACCTGCAGTTTGCTGTCGAACGCGACCTTGCTCAGCGGCGGTGCGGTGCGCAGGTGGGTGTGCTTGAGCGCGACCACATAGTCGTACAACGCCTTGTCGGTGCGCACCGTGTGCGCCACCGGGTAACGCTGGCGCAGCACCGTGCCGAGCTGGTCCTGCGCGATCAGCGCATTCACCTGGGCGACCAGCGCGGGCGGATAGCCGGCGAGATAATCGGGGGGTGGCTTGGGGCGCATGGCGCCATTGTAGCGGTGCGCCGGCGTGTCGCCTCGCCGCAACAGCCGCATCGTCGAGGGCGCGCGGCGCGCCGCCGGCGTGGCATGATGCCGCGCGTCAGGGCGATGTTTTCCCCGCCCCCGATTCGCCGCAGGAGGCGCTCGCATGAGTCACGATCGTTCCCCCCATCCGGAAAAATTCGGCACCGTGCTGGGCATGGCGCCGGGCAACGTGGCGGTGCATTCTTCCGATTACCCGTCGGCCGACCCCGCCGAGTACCCCGGCCGCAGCAGCTACCGCAGCGAGATCGACGGCGAGTACATGGGCTACAAGTGGCAGTGCGTGGAGCTCGCGCGGCGCTGGCTGTACCTCAACCACGGCTATGTGTTCGACGACGTGCCAATGGCCTACGACATCTTCCGCCTGCGCTCGGTGCGGGTGGTCAAGAGCGGCGCCCGCCTGCCGTTGCACGCCTTCCACAACGGCTCGCCGCGCCATCCGCAGCCCGGCTGCCTGCTGATCTGGAACGAGGGCGGCGAGTTTCACGTGACCGGCCACGTGGCGATCGTGGTCGAGGTCTTGCCCGACCGCGTGCGCATCGTCGAGCAGAACGTCGGCATGCATCGCTGGCCGGCCGGGCAGCATTGGTCGCGCGAGCTGCCGGCGCGCACCGACGCCGCCGACGGTTACTGGATCCAGGCCACCCTGCCGGGGGCGAGCATCCTCGGCTGGATGCTGCAGACCGACGACGCCAGCCATGCCGTGGCGCATGAACCCGTCGACCGCCGGCTGTTCGACATCCGCGCCGCGCGCCTGCCGCAGCGCGGCCAGCACCTCGCGCCCTGGCTCGACCCCCGCGCCGATGACGAAGCCGCCTTCGTGGCCGCGATGGGGGGCCACAAGCTGACCGAAGCGGTCGACGACCAGTACCGCTACTTCCGCCTGTCGGACACCGCGCTGGACGAACTGCGCCGCGCCACCAACGAGCTCCACGCCATGTTCATGCACGCCACCCAGGCGGTGCTCAACGACGACGGCTTGCTCGCGCGCTTCAACATTCCGCCGGTGCTGTGGCCGCGGCTGCGCGCGAGCTGGGACAAGCGGCGCGGGCAGATGATCACCGGGCGCTTCGATTTCTCGGTCAGCGCGCAGGGCGTGAAAGTGTATGAATACAACGCCGACTCCGCCTCCTGCCACATGGAAACCGGCAAGGTGCAGGCCCGATGGGCGGCGCACTTCGGCTGCACCGAGGGCCTCTGCCCCGGCGACGACCTGTTCGACAGCCTGGTCGATGCGTGGCGCGGCGCCGGCGTGGATGGCGTGCTGCACATCCTCTACGACCGCGACATGGAGGAGGCCTACCACGCGCGCTACATGAAAGCCGCCGCCGAGGCGGCCGGCCTCACCTGCAAGATGATCCGCGGCCTCGCGGGCCTCGACTGGAACGCTGCCGGCGAGGTGGTCGACGCCGACGGCCAGCCGATCCGCTGGGTGTGGAAGACCTGGGCCTGGGAGACCGCGCTCGACCAGCTACGCGCCGAATGCGACGCCGACGACCGCGCCCCGCCGCTGCTCGCCACCGACGCCCCGCGCGCCGCCGCGCCGCGCCTCGCCGACGTGCTGCTGCGGCGCGAAGTGATGGTGTTCGAGCCGCTGTGGACCCTCATCCCCAGCAACAAGGCGATCCTGCCGATCCTGTGGTCGATCTTCCCCCGCCACCCCTATCTGCTCGACTCGCGCTTTGCGCTGGGCGAAGGCTTTGGCGACGCCGGCTACGTGGTCAAACCCATCGTCGGGCGCTGCGGCGCCAACATCAGCATTTTCGACAAGCACGCCACGCTGGTGACCGAAACCGACGGCTGCTTCGACGATCAGGACCAGATCTACCAGGCCTACTGCCGCCTGCCCAGGGTGGAAGGGCTCAACGTGCAGGTGTGCACCTTCTCGGTCGATGGCGTGTATGGCGGCGCCTGCGTGCGGGTCGACCCGGCGCTGGTCATCACCACCGGCAGCGACCTGCTGCCGCTGCGCGTGGTGCCCGACGACAGCCTGCTCACCGCGCCTTGAGCATGGTTTGAAGGCCGGCGGCCAGCGGCGTAGACTGAACCCTCACCCCGCGTCCGGCATGCCGCCATGGCCAAGAAATTTCCGCTTCGTCCCAAGCACCCCGAGCGCATCTGCTGGGGGTGCGACAAATACTGCGCCACCGACGCGCTGATGTGCGGCAACGGCTCCGGCCGTACCCTGCACCCGGCCGAGATGCTGGGCGAGGACTGGTACACCTTTGGCGACTGGGGTATCGAGGTGGACGAAGAAGCCGCGCCGTCAGACAAACGCTGACCGGGCCACCAGCACGCCGCGCATCGCGCACCACAGCACCAGCGCATTGTTGAGGTGCCAGCCAAAATGGGTGCCCAGCGGAAACGCCTCGCACAGCGCCATATCCGCACTGCGACACAGCATCGACAGCGCAAACAGGGCACTCGCCGCGCGCAGCCAGCGCGCCGCGGCGGGGTGCGGGCAGGTGACGGCGAGGGCGATCAGCGCCAGCCACGGGCCCAGATACAGCTCGGAGCCATTGAGTACGGGCAGGCGCACGGTGAGGGCGATGAGCGCACTGGCCGCCATCACGCCGATCACCGCCGCGCCGGCCGGCGCCGCCCCCCAGCCGTGCACGCGGCGCAGTGCGCAGTGCACGAACAGCAGCACGAAGGCCGCGATGAAGACGATGTCGAGCACGCTCGCCCAGCGCTGGGCGACGGTGTGAAAGACCAGGCTGCCGACCCCGATCAGGCCGAGCAGCCCGCCGAGCGCGCGCAGGTCCGCCGGGGTGCCGGGGCCCATCCGGCGCAGCAGGTGGGCGGCGGCGAAGACGAAAGCGAGGTTGGTGAGCGCATTCACCGGTTCGGCCCACAGGCCGGGGTCGGTGCGCTCGCAGTAGAGGTCGAGCGGCGCGCGCCAGCTCATCGCGTGACGGCGTGGATGCCGGCTTCGGTGACGATCCAGTGCATCGGCCGGTCGTGCGCTTGCGGGTGGGTGGTGGCCACGCGGCCCAGCTCGTAGCCGACCCCGATGGCCACCGGCGCGGGGTCGAGCGTGGCCAGCGTGCGGTCGAAATAGCCGGCGCCGTAGCCGAGGCGGTAGCCGCGCGCGTCGAAGGCATTGAGCGGAATCAGCAGGTGGGTCGGGTGCAGCGTGGCGCCGCGCGCGGGCATCAGAATGCCGTGGCGGTCGGGAATCATTTCGCTGTTGCGTGTCCACTGACGAAAGTGCATTGTGCCGGCCGCGGCGTCGACCACCGGCAGCGCGGCGCGGCGCGCCGTGCCGGCGGCCAGCCAGCGGGTGACCAGGGCGCGCAGATCGGGCTCGCCGCGATACGGCCAGCAGAAGCCGAGCACCGTCGGCGCGAGCTCGTCGATCAGCGCGGCGAGGGCGGCACGCAGCGGCGCGTCGCGCAACGCGCGGGCGCTGTCGTCGAGGGCTTCGCGCGCGGCGATGGCGTCGCGGCGGAGCTGTTTTCGTGCGGTTTCCATGCGCGGTTCGGGGCGCCTTTCGGGGTGGTTTCGCTATGCTATTGTGGGCAGGCATCGAAGGGGATATCAAGCAATGAAGGCGGTACGGGTGTGGGCGGTGCTGGTGATGTGGGTGGCGGCCGTTCCGCCGGCCGGGGCACAGGCGAGCGCCGGCGATGCGCGCATCGTCGCCGCGCGCGAGGCGCTGCGCAGCGGCGACGGCGCCACACTCGACCAGCTCGCCGCGAGTCAGTCGCCGCATGTGCTGGCGCGCTACATCGACTACTGGCGGCTGCACCATGTGCTGGCCCGTGCCGAGGCGCCGGACGGGGGCGAAATCGAAGCGTTCGTGGCGCGTTATCCCGGCACGGTGCTGGCCGAGCGGCTGCGCGCGGCGTGGCTTGCGCGCCTCGCCAGGGATGAGAACTGGATCGGATTCATCGGTGCGTGGGGCGGGCTCGCAGACCCCGATGACGGCCTGCGCTGTCTGCACTGGCAGGCGCGCCTGGCGATTGGCGATCGCGCCGCGCTCGACGAGGTGGCGGCGCAGTGGCAGGCGCTGTCGACGCGCGAGGCCGCGTGCACGACCGTGATCGGCCAGCTGGCGGCCGCCGGACGGCTCGACAGCGAGGCGTTGTGGCAGCGCTTCCGGCGCCAGATGGAGGCGCGCCGGCCGCGCGGCGCCGAGACCACGCTGGGCTGGCTGCCAGCGGAGGCGATCCCCGAGCCGGCGCTGCTGACCGCGCTGCTCAAGGATCCCGAGCGCTATCTTGAGAATCTGACGCCCGGCTTCGAACGCAGTCGCACCACGCGCGAGCTGGCGCTGGCGGCGCTCGGCCAGGTGGCGCGCAGCGACCCGCGGGCGGCCTACATGCGCTTTGTGCGCATCTCCGAGCACTTTCCGCCCGACGAGCGCGCCTTTGCCTATGTGCTGCTCGGCTGGCGCGGCGCCCAGGACCATCTGCCGCAAGCCTTGCCGTGGTACCGCGCCGCGGGCGATGTGCCGATGACCGACGAGCAGTATGCGTGGCAGGTGCGTGCGGCGTTGCGTAGCGGCGACTGGTCGGCGGTGCGTCGCGCAGTGCTCGGCATGCCGGCCGCGCAGCGCGCGGCGGACGTGTGGACCTACTGGCTGGCGCGCGCCGAGCAGGCGCTGGGCGAAGGCGCTGCGGCCGAGGCCTTGTTTGCGCGCGTCGCCGGTGCGCCGGACTTCTACGGCATGCTCGCCGACGAGGCCCTGGGGCGGCAGTTTGCGCCGCCTGCCGCGGCGGCGATGTCCGCGGCGATGCCGGCCGCCACGCTGGCCGATGTCGAAGACGATCCGGCGATCCGCCGCGCGCTGGCGCTGTTCCGCCTCGACCTGCGGACCGAGGCCGTGCGCGAGTGGAACTGGCGCCTGCGCGATGCGAGCGACGAGTTCAAGCTGGCGGCCGCGCAGGTGGCGCTCAGGCACGACGTGTACGACCGGGCCATCAACACCGCCGAGGCGGTGGACAGCCGGGGCAACTATGCGCTGCGCTTCATCACCCCGTACCGCACCCTGATCGAGCCGCAGGCGCGGGCGCAGGGGCTGGATGTGTCGTGGGTGTACGGGCTGATGCGCCAGGAGAGCCGCTTTGTGTCCTACGCCGCCTCGCATGCCGGCGCGCAGGGCTTGATGCAGGTGATGCCGGCGACCGGAAAATGGGTGGCGCGCAAGATCGGCTTCGACGGCTACCGGCGCAGCGTGCTGCAGGACCCGGAGACCAACGTGTTGCTGGGCACCAGCTACATGCGCATCGTGCTCGACGATCTGGACAACCACCCGGTGCTGGCGTCGGCCGGCTACAACGCCGGGCCCGGGCGCGCCAAACGCTGGCGCGATGCGCGCCCGCTCGAAGGCGCAATCTACGTCGAAACCATTCCCTTCGACGAAACGCGCCACTATGTAAAGAAGGTGATGGCCAACGCGGTAATCTACGGCGCGCTGATGGAAGGGCGAGCGCAATCGCTGCGCGCGCGGCTCGGGTCGATCGACCCGGCGTTGGCGCCATGACGGCAGGGGAGAACGCAATGACACAGGCAGGCACGGTATTGTTGATCGGTGGCAGCGGCTTCGTCGGCAGCGCCGTGGCGGCACGGCTGGTGGCCGACGGCTGGCGGGTGCGCGTGGCCACGCGGCGGGTCGCCAACGCGCGCCATCTCATGCCACTGCCGACGCTCGACGTGGTCGAGGCCAACGTCCATGACGACGCCGCGCTGCATGCGCTCACCGCCGGCGTGGACGCGGTGGTCAGTCTGGTCGGCGTGCTGCATTCGCCGCCCGGTACGCCCTACGGACCGGCCTTTGCGCGCGCGCATGTAGACTTGCCCACGCGCCTGGCCGCGGCCTGCCAGCGCGCCGCGGTGCGTCGCATCGTGCACATCAGCGCGCTCGGCGCGGACGTGAACGGCCCCTCGGAATATCAGCGCTCCAAGGCC
The DNA here is from genome assembly GCA_020445945.1 of Rhodocyclaceae bacterium. Lineage (GTDB taxonomy): Bacteria > Pseudomonadota > Gammaproteobacteria > Burkholderiales > Rhodocyclaceae > Nitrogeniibacter. The sequence continues at coordinate 1,451 of JAGRFQ010000057.1, read as the reverse complement.
GCCGGCGAGGCGGCGATCCGCAACGCACGCCCCGAGCTGGCGTGGACGGTGCTGCGCCCGTCGGTGATCTTCGGCCGCGGCGACAGCTTTTTGAACCTGTTCGCCGCGCTCGCCAGGCTCACCCCCATCCTGCCGCTGGGCGGCGCGGCAACGCGCTTTCAACCGGTGTGGGTCGAAGACGTGGCGCGCGTGGTGGCCGAGAGCCTGCACCGCGCCGAGGCGATTGGACAGCGCTACACCCTGGCCGGGCCCAAGGTCTACACGCTGGCCGATCTGGTGCGCTACGCCGGCGCGCTGGGCGGGCGCACGCCAACCGTGGTGCCGGTGTCCGAGGGCGTGGCCATGCTCCAGGCGCGGCTGCTCGAGCTGGCCCCGAATCCGATGATGAGCCGCGACAACGTGCGCTCGATGCGCGTCGACAACGTCTGCGACGGGCCGCCGCTGCCCTTCGGCCTGACCCCGACCCCGCTCGAAACCGTCGCCCCCGGCTATCTGCGCCAGCCGCTGCGACGGCGCTTGCTGGAGAGCCGGCGGCGCACCCCGATCGGCGGCCCGAAGTGACGCCGTGGCCCCGGCGCCGCGTGCGCGCATGAAGATCTACACCGTCGGTGGCGCGGTGCGCGATGCCTTGCTCGGGGTGCCGGTGGGCGACCTCGACTACGTCGTTGTCGGCGCCACGCCGGACGAGATGCTGGCGCGCGGCTTCACGCCGGTGGGCAAGGATTTTCCGGTCTTTCTGCACCCCGACACCCACGCCGAGTACGCCCTCGCGCGTACCGAGCGCAAATCCGGCCGCGGCTACACCGGCTTCGTGGTGCACGCCGCGCCCGACGTGACGCTGGAAGACGACCTGCAGCGCCGCGACCTCACCATCAACGCCATCGCGCGCGACGCCGATGGCACCCTGATCGACCCCTACGGCGGGCAGGCCGATCTTGCCGCGCGCGTGTTTCGCCACGTCAGCCCGGCCTTTGCCGAAGACCCGGTGCGCGTGCTGCGGGTGGCGCGTTTCGCGGCGCGCTTTGCCGACTTCACGGTGGCGCCCGAAACCCGCGCGCTGATGGCGCGGATGGTGGCCGAGGGCGAGGTCGACCATCTGGTGCCCGAGCGGGTGTGGCAGGAGCTGGCGCGCGGCCTGATGGCGGCTGCGCCGATGCGCATGCTGGCACTACTCGATGAGTGCGGCGCGCTGGTGCGCTGTCTGCCCGAAGTCGCCGCCCGCTTCTGCAGCGATCGCGACGCGCTGGCGGCCGCGCTCGGCTGCGCACAGGCGCGAGCGCTGCCGCTGGCCCAGCGCTGGGCGCTCCTCGTCGGCGCCGATCCGGCCGCCGCGGTGGCCGCGAGTACACGGCTGCGCGTGCCGCAAAGTTGCCGCGATCTGGCCGAGCTGCTGGCCCGCCACGGCGCCGCGCTGGCGGGCGCGCCCACCGCGGCGGCGCGCCTCGCGGTGA
>JAGRFQ010000010.1 GCA_020445945.1 Rhodocyclaceae bacterium | reverse complement strand
GGCAAGGTGGTGTTCGAAAACGAGATGATGCAGCTGCTGCAGTACACGCCCAGCACCGACAAGGTGCTCAAGCGCCCGATGCTGATCGTGCCGCCGTGGATCAACAAGTTCTACATCCTCGACCTGCGCGAGAAGAACTCCTACATCAAGTGGTGTGTCGATCAAGGCCACACCGTCTTCGTGATTTCGTGGGTCAATCCCGACGAGAAAATGGCCGAGAAGAGCTTCGACGCCTACGTGCTTGACGGCGTGGTTGCCGCGCTCGACGCGATCGAAGCGCAAACCGGCGAGAAGGAAGTCAACGCCGCCGGCTACTGCCTCGGTGGCACGCTGCTCGCCACCACGCTGGCCTATCTCGCCGCCAAGCGCAAGAAGCGCATCGCCAGCGCGACCTTCTTCACCACCATGACCGACTTCTCCGAGCCGGGCGAACTGGGCGTGTTCATCGACGAAGGTCAGGTCGCCAGCCTCGAAAAGAAAATGTTCGAGCGCGGCTTCCTCGAAGGCTCCGAAATGGCGGGCACCTTCAACATGCTGCGCGCCAACGACCTGATCTGGTCCTTCGTGGTGAACAACTACCTGATGGGCAAGGACCCGTTCCCGTTCGACCTGCTGTACTGGAACTCGGACTCCACGCGCATGCCGGCCACCATGCACAGCTTCTACCTGCGCTGCATGTACATGGAAAACCGCCTCGCCCAGCCGGGCGGCATCGAGATCGACGGCACACCGATCGATCTGGGCAAGATCAAGGTGCCGTGCTACTTCATCTCGGCCATCGAAGACCACATCGCCCCATGGAAGAGCACCTACACCGGCGCGCGCAACTTCGGCGGCCCGGTGCGCTTCGTGCTCGGCGGCTCCGGCCACATCGCCGGCATCGTCAACCCGCCTGCCGCCAACAAGTACGGCTACTGGCTGTGCGAAGACGGCGAAATGCCCGAGAGCGCTGACACCTGGTTCGAAGCCTCCGAGCAGCACCCGGGCTCGTGGTGGACCGACTGGCAGAGCTGGGTCACCGGTCATAACAAGACCCAGGTCGCCGCACGCGACCCGGCCGCCGGCAACCTCAAGGCGATCGAGGATGCCCCGGGCAGCTACGTCAAGGCGCGCCTGGACAGCCAGAAAGCCGCCTGAAGTCACGGCGTTTTGCATGAAGCATGAGAAAGGGGCCCGCGCGGCCCCTTTCTCTTACCTCCACCGACGGCATGCCCCTCGTTCTCGACACCAATACCGTTCTGGCCTTGTGGCTGTTTGAGGATCCCGCGCTGGCCCCGCTGCGCGCCTGGATCGCCAGCGGTCAGCCGCAACTGCTGAGTCGCGACGACGCGCTCGAAGAGCTACGCCGCGTGCTCGCCTACCGCCAGTTTGCCTGCTCACCCGCGCGTCAGGCCGACCTCGCCGCGCACTACACACGCCAGATCCGCCAGGTCGCAGCCACACCACCCGACACGGCACTGCCGCGCTGCCGCGACGCCGACGACCAGAAATTTCTGGAGATTGCCTACCACGGCGGCGCGCGCTGGCTGCTCACCCGCGACAAGGCGCTGCTGCGCGTGGGGCGTCACCGCCGCCTGCGCGATCACTTTACGGTGCTCACCCCCGAGCGCTGGCAAGGCGAGGTGCTGCCCGCGCTCACGGCGACGGCCACATCAGCCGTCCGCGGCGAGGCGCAGACGTAGGTCGGTCAGCGCCCGCAACCCGTGGATCGCGCGGCTGCCATACCACGACGCCCACTCCCCGTCGATCAGCTGCGCCGGACGCCCGCCCAGCGCCTGCACTTCATCAACGTGGGGGGCACGAAAACGGTAGGGTTCGGACGACAGCAGCACCCGCTCGACGCCCTTCAGCCACGGCGCATCCCAGCCGAACTCGGGGTAGCGCAGCGCGGCGGCCGCCGGCTGCGTGTGCCAACCCACGGCGGCCAGCGTCGCCGACACATAGGTTTGCGGCGCCACCGTCATCCACGGCGCGCGCCAGATCAGGTAGAGCACGTTTTCAGGCCTCAGGCGCTGGCCCACCGCACGTGCGGCCGCCAGCGCGGCGTCGAATTCGGCAACCAGCCGCGCCGCGGCCGCATCGCGGTCGAAAATGCCGCCCAGCAAGCGATACAGCGCGCGATTGTCTTCCGGCATGCAGGGATGGGTGACCACCACGTGGGGCACCCACGCGGCCAGCGCGTCGGCGATGGGCTTGGGGTTCTCGTCGATATTGACGATGACGTGGGTCGGCTCAAGTGCGCGAATCCGCGCCAGCTTGACGTCCTTGGTGCCGCCCACTTTGGGAATCCGGCGAACGATGTCGCGCGGATGAATGCAGAAGCCGGTGCGCCCCACCAGCTGCGCCGAGAGCCCCAGATCGCAGATCAGCTCGGTAATCGACGGCACCAGCGAAACGATGCGCGCGCCCGACGCCCATCGCGCGTGGTGCTGGCCCATCGCGTCATGCCGCCACGCGGCCTCGTCGGACACGACTCAGCGCCGCCGCACGGCTCAGACCCGCGACGGGCCGGCGATGATCTCCAGCGCCTCGGCATGTGTCAGCGGCACCGCAGCCACCGCCTCGACATGCTCAGACAGCCATTCGGCCAGCTGGTGGGCGCCATCGGCGTCAAGGCCGACGATGCTGCAGCCCGCCACCCCACGGCTGCCGCCGGCACCGCTGACGTAATTCACCACCCGCGCCCGCCCCGTGACCGCGGCAGCAGACTGGCCGTATTCCAGCCGGAACGCGAAGGGCTCGCGGGCATCCGGCGGTGTCGCCGCGTGCATCGAGAACCCCTCCAGCGAAACATCGCGCACCGCGCACGCCTGCCCGTCGCATTCCAGGCGAAAATCCTGATGCCCGGCCTGATCGACCATGATCCGCTGGCGCTGGCGCCGTTCGTTGTTGTCACTCATCGAAATCTCCGTCTCCTTTGACCGCACCCTGTTCTACAACGACCACCCGCAGCGCGACTTGAAGCCCGCGCCGCACCGGTTTGGCGCGCCGCGTGCTACAGCGGCAAGCCGCGCGGCTTGCGCCCCGCGCGCGCAAACACGCGGTCGTACACGGCATCCGGCAAGACGCCCAGCAAGCGCGCGACCAAGCCCATCTGCCACGGCACCACGGCGTGACGCCGGCCGGCAGCGATGACCCGCGCCATGCGCCGGGCGGCGACATCGGCATCGAGCAGAAACGGCATGGGGTACGTGTTGACGGCAGTCATCGGCGTCGCGATGTAGCCCGGCGAAAGCGTCACCACCTTGACGTTGCTGCCATGCAGTTCAACACGCAGGCTTTCGAGATAACGCCGCACCGCCGCCTTCGACGCACTGTACGCGCCGGCACCGGGCAGCCCGCGCACGCCGGCCACCGAAGCGATTCCGACCAGCGTGCCGCCCTCAGCGTCGCGCATCGCGGGCAGAAACGGGCTGAAAGTGTGCACCACGCCAAGCACATTGGTGCTGAGCACACGGGCAAACGCAGCGCAGTCCCCGGCCTGTTCGGTGAGCGTCCCCACCGACACGCCGGCGTTGGCGATGACGATGTCGGGTACGCCGACCGCCGCCATGAACGCCTCCGCCGCTGCGCGCATGGCCGCCGCGTCGGCCACATCGGCCACCATCACCCGCGGCGTGCCGGGCAGGCTGTCGGCCAGCGCGGCGAGTCGTTCGTGCCGGCGTCCGAGCAGACCGAGCTGGCAGTCTGCCGCCGCGTAATGACGGGCCAGTGCGGCGCCGATACCGCTCGACGCACCGGTAATGAAAACGCGCCGTGGCCGGTCAGCGCCAGCACAGCGCGCGGCGGCGGGCACGGGCGCTCAGCCCTTGGCTTTGCCTTGACGCACCTTGGCGATGAGCTCATCCGCAGTCTTGAGCGCCGCCTCGTGGCTGCCGGCCATGCTGGCCGACGTCAGATACTTGCCGTCGATCGCCAGCGTGGGCACGCCACCGACGCGGTAGGCGCGCACGATCTGGTCGGCACGCTGGACCTTGCCCTGCACGCCGAAGGACTTGTAGGCGTCCATGAAACGCTTGGCATCCACACCCATGCCGGCGACCCATTCGCTCACGCCGTCCTCGGTGGTCAGCGGCGCCTTGTCGTCCTGGAAGGCGGCGAACACCTTGCCGTGCAGCGTGGCGATATCGCCCGACGCCTGAGCCGCGTAGAAGAACTGCGCCAGCGCCTTGAGCTGCGCGTTGCCCCAGATGGCGGGCACCTGGACGAAGGACACATCCTCGGGCAGCGCCGCCGCCCAGTGCTCGACCAGCGGATCGAAATCGCGGCAGTGCGGGCAGCCGTAGTGGAAGAACTCGATGACCTCGATCTTCGCCGGATCGGCCGTCGGCTGGGGCGGATTGACCGGTGCGAAGGCGGCGCTCTGAGCAAACGCCGGCGCGCCAATGGCGGAAACACCGGCAAAGGCGGCGAGCTGGATGAGCATGTCACGTCGATTCATGAGCTTCCCTGTTCGTTAGCGTGTGAGTGGTTGCGCGTGTGCCGGGGTCAGACGCCACGGCATCGCGCGAAGTTCCCGCGCGCGGCTACGGCTTGACCCGCACCAGGCTCGATTCGATCCCGGCCTGGGCCAGTTCGGCACGTGCGCGGTTCATGTCTTCGAGCCGCGTGTAGGGCCCCAGCCGCACCCGATGCACCGTGCCCTTGGTGGCCGATTCGCCGCGCTGCACCGACGCCTCGACACCCATCAGGGCCAGCCGCGCCTTGAGGTTGTCGGCCTCGGTCGGGTCCTCGAACGCACCCACTTGCAGGTACAGGCGCTCGAGGCGCGCCTGGGCGCTGGTGTCGGGTGCGTTGCCGGCCGGAATCTCGACCGCGCCGTCGCCCTTGGGCAGGATCTTGTAGAAATCGAACTGCGGCTTCTCGACCGGCCGGTCACCCGGCTTGCCCGGCAACACCCGCGGCGCCAGCGGCGCGCTGATGCCGGCCGCGGGCGTGGTGTCCTTGCCCGCGAAGGGGTTGGTGCGGGTGAGATACCACGCCACACCGGCGGCAAACACCGCCCCCAGCATCAAACCGATGACAATCCCCACAAACACCCCGCCGCCGCTGCGCTTGGGGGCCACCTTTCTCGTGCTCTTGCGATTACCGCTCACGCCGTCAATTCCTGTGATCGAGATTACATGGAGCTGGGGGCGGACACCCCGAGCAAAGCCAGCCCGTTGGCCAGCGTCTGGCGCACCGCGGCGGCCAGCGCCAGGCGCGCCATCATCTGCGCCTCGTCTTCCACCAGCATGCGCTCGGCGTTGTACCAGCTATGGAATTCGCCGGCCAGATCCTTCAGATAGAACGCGATCTGGTGCGGCGCGTAATCCGCGGCGGCGGACTGCACTGCCTCCGGGAACGCCGCCAGCCGGGCACACAAGCCCAGTTCGCGCTCGCTGGCAAGCTGCGCTGCGTCGGCATCGAGCAGATCGCGCGCCACCCCGCCCCACTGCGCCAGCACCGAGCACACGCGGGCGTGGGCGTACTGGATGTAGTAGACCGGATTTTCATTGCTCTGGCTGGTGGCCAGATCGAGGTCGAAGTCCAGATGCTGGTCGCTCTTGCGCAGCACGTAGAAGAAGCGGCAGGCGTCGTTGCCGACATCGGTGCGCAGATCGCGCAGGGTCACGAACTCGCCGGAGCGGGTGGACATCGCCGCTTTCTGGCCGTTGCGGTAGAGCACCGCGAACTGCACCAGCGCCACTTCGAGCTTCTCCGGCGGCAGGCCCAGCGCCGCGATCGCGCCACGCACGCGCGGAATGTAGCCGTGGTGGTCGGCCCCCCAGATGTCGATCACCCGGTCGAAACCGCGCTCGTACTTGTTGAGGTGGTAGGCGATGTCGGACGCAAAATAGGTGAACAAGCCATTCTCGCGCTGCACCACGCGATCCTTCTCGTCGCCGAAGCTGCTCGACCGGAACCACTTGGCGCCGTCCTGCACGTAAATGTGGCCGCGCTTCTCGAGCTCGGCCACCGCCCGCGCCACCAGCCCGGTGTCGAACAGGCTCTTCTCCGAAAACCAGGTATCGAACGCAACGCCAAAGCCTTCGAGATCCTCGCGGCAATCGCCGAGCTGCTCGGTCAGCGCAAAGTCGTGAATCCACAGATAGTCCTGCCCGAGCAGGCGTTTGGCGTTGGCGATCAGGCCGTCGAGGTGGGCCTCCTTGTCGGCCGCGACGTCGGTCACCCCGGCGAGCACATCGGCGGCGGTGCATTTGGCAAAACGCGCCTCATGGGCACTGCGCATCTCGCCCGCCATGTCGACCACATACGCGCCCTGATACGCATTGGGCGGAAAGGGCACCTCGATGCCGAACAGCGCCAGATAACGCAGCCAGGTCGACAGCGCGAGGATGTCCATCTGCCGTCCGGCATCATTCACGTAGTACTCGCGCGACACCGCGTGACCGGCAAAATCCATCACCGCCGCCAGCGAGGCGCCGTAGGCCGCGCCGCGTCCGTGGCCCACGTGCAGCGGCCCGGTGGGGTTGGCGGAGACGAATTCGAGCAACACCTTGACGCCCGTGTCGGCGCCGCGCCCGAAACGCGCGCCTTGCGCCAGCACGGTGCCGACCACCGCCGTCTTGGCCGCGGTGGCGAGCGTGAAGTTGATGAAGCCGGCGCCGGCAATCTCCACCTTGGCGACCAGCATCGATGCCGGCAGCTCGGCCATCAGCAACGCGGCCAAGTCGCGCGGGCTGCGACGCAGCGGCTTGGCCAGCTGGAGTGCAAGATTGGTCGAGAAATCGCCGTGACTGGCCTGTTTCGGACGCTCCAGGGTAATGCTCACCCCGGCGTGGTCGGGCGCCACGCTGGCGAGCGCGGTGCGCAACAGGTCGGCGAGGAGAAGGCGGGGATCGGCGCTCATGGAATCAGGCTGTCGGAGAAACCCGCGATTATACAAGAAGGCCGCGCATCTCCCCGCCCGGTCACCTCATGCCACGCTCTCGCGCAGCCCGGTCACGTAGACCATCAACCCGCTGACCGGATTGCGGATGTAGCTCAGCTCGGCGCGGCGGTTCTCGCCCCCCCCGGGCGGACGCAGGGAGATATGCACCCAGCCCGCGTTGGGCCCCTTGCGCGGGTCGTAGCACTCGCAGATCACCTGATCGAAATCGGCCAGATTTTCGGCCGCCCAGCGCGCCAGTTCGAGCGTCGGCACGCCGGGCAGCTCGATGTCGCAGGCGCAGCCCTGGGTGTGCTGGCTGGTACTGATCCAGCTCGCCGGTCGACGCTTGAGCACGCGCTCCAGCGCCTGGCTGCGGAACACGCTGTTGGGCGAATAGCCCAGCCCGAAGTGGTCGCGGATCGGCTGCATCACATTGCGCGCCAGATGCACCGCCGCCTGCAGCTGCGCGTCGGTCGAAAAACTGTTGTCGATGCCGCGCCGGTCGGCCAGCTCCGAGGTGGTCAGCTCGTACAGGCGGAAATTGGCGCTGACCTGGTCGCGAGGCGCCAGATCGCCCGCCAGGGTGAAGGTCTCGAGGGGGTCGCCGGAACGGTCTTTCATCGCAAAATCTCCCAGTGCGCGCTCACAGCGCCGCCCGGATGTCGGCCAGCGCATCGCGCAGCGCCTTGCGCGCGCCGCCGCTCAGGGCAATCACGAAATCCAGATGTTCGACCACCGAGGTGCGCTCGCGCGGGCTGGCCCCGCGCCCCAGCGCACGGCGGTACAGCACACCGATGGCCTCGCCCTGCGCCGCCACCTGCCGCCCGCGCGGCGGCCGCGCGAGCAGGCGCACCAGCGCGCAATCGGCCTCGCCGAGCGCGTCCCACACGTTCGGATTGTCGGCATTGCGCCGCCGCGTCACGTCGATCAAGGCGTCGCAGTCGCCCACCAGCGCGTCGTCGGCGCCGTGCGCCTTGTCGGCCAGCCCGGCCAGCACCCGCGCCATCGCCCAGTTGGTGAACGCGTAGGCCGAATGCTCGCCGCTGGCGGCCTGCTCGGCGTCCATCGCCAGCCGGTAGTAGTTGCCCATGTTGATCAGCGCCTCCAGCCGTGGCGCGGGCACCTCGTGCAGCCACGCCAGCCGCTTGCAGGCGCTGCCAAGCAGGCTGTAGCGCTCGGCCGTGGGCGCGCGCTGGCAGATCAGGTCGAGCTCGTTGATGGCGCCCTCGATGCGCGCCACCAGCGTGCCGCGCTGGGTCTCGTCGGCAGGCCCGACCTGGCGCAGCTGCGCCCAGGTCTGGCCCGCCAGCCGCACCTTGAAGTTGGCGCACTGCTCGACTGCGCGCACCGGGCAGTCACCGACGTCGTAGCGCATTGCCTTTTCCAGCCAGTCGATGGCTTCCGCGTAGGCCCCGGTCTCGCCCCACGCAAAGCCCACCGCGGCCGCCACGTCGGCGCGGCGCAGCCAGGCATCGCGCACGTCTTCGGGCGCCCGCGCGATCACCCGCCCGATGCCCTCGCGCATGTACACCAGCTTGCGCGGATCGTCGCCTTCACGCTTGATCTGCATGCGCGTCCATTCGAGATGATTGCCCAGCTCGACCACCAGCTCGGACGGCGCGTAGAACGGCTCCGGCGGACGCCGCACCGGCGCCGAGCCGTCGGCGCGCAGGCGGTAGCTCGGGTCGCCGTAGCACTGATAGGCGCCCCAGGTATTGATGCCGGGGTAGTTCACCCACACCGCTTCGCGCGCCGCGCGCACGGCCTCGCCAAAGGCCTCGCCGGCCAGCAGATGGGTGTAGAAACTGCTCGCGAACGCGGTGGCCGCGCCGTCGTCCACGGCCCAGCCGGCGGCGATCACGGCCTTGACGCCCATCTCGACGAACTCGACCGCCAGGTTGGCCGCCAGGGCGTTGAAGCGGGTCGATTCGCGCAGCTGGGTCTTGCCCAGATGACAGCAGTTGATGAACACCACCTCCGGCACCCAGCGCATCTGGCGCACATCGCCGGGCGTGAGGAAGGTCTTGTGCCCGATCGCCATCCCCGACACATAGCGCGGCGCATCCTTGCTGCCGACGTTGAATTCATGCTCGCCGTGACCGGCCAGATGCAGGATGCGCCAGGTGTCGCGGTGCAGCCCGGAGAGGATCGCGTCGGCCGGTTCGGCGATGCTGTCGAGCACATCGAAGCCGCCCGCGCGCAGCAAGGCCGCCACCTCGCCGGCCTCGCGCTGCGCACCCGGCAGATCGGGGAAGCTCTCCCAGCCGGCGAGGTCGGGGTTGCCGACCACGAAGGCGCGCGCCGCGGTGCCGTGCGCTGGCTGCTGGCGAAAGCGCTGGGTCTTGAACTGGCGGATCAGCCCAGCCGCCACCGCAGGCGGGCGATTGCCGTTGCCCCAGCGGTTCTCGAGCAGCTCCCACGGATAACGCGCCGAGGCCGCGTCGACCAGCACCACCATGTTCGACTGGCGCGGCGCCATCACCTTGAGGCGGTTGGGCAGCAGCATTTCGTACAGCGTCTTGGCCACTTCGCTGTTCGCCGCGGGGCTCGCCGAGGCGCGCGAGATGAACGCGTCGGCCAGTTCGAGCTGGCCGCCCATGAGGGTTTCCTCGGCGCGCGCGCGGTCGGTGGCGAAGATGAAGCGCAAACCGTGACGCCCCGCCTCCTCGACGATCTCCAGCCGGTGCCACCACTCCGGCGCCTCGTCGCTGCGCACCCGGCGGCGACAGCCCTGGCCGGTCTGGATGTTGCGGTCGGCCCAGTCGACGCACCCCGCCAGCTCGCCGTCGCACAGCGCATGGGTCAAGCCCTCGGCGGCGGCGATGGCGATGTCCTCGTAGATTTCGATGAACTCGATCTCGTCGATCACCACCTTGCTGCCAAGCGCCTGTTCGGTCAGTTTCGCGCTGGCGCTCATGGCCGCGCGCAGGATCGCATCGACCGAAGCGCTCACCGGAATGCCCCCCGCGCCAGAGCCAACCAGCAGGCAGCTGACCGCCGCCGAGCGCGGCGCAGCGCGCGGCCCAAAGCGCGCGTCGTCGGGCCACTGCGCCACCTGCAGCGCGAAGTCGAGCAGCGCGTCGCGCACCCCGGCTTCGAGCAGCCCCGGCGACAGCTCGCCGACCTGGCCGAGCCCGACCACCAGCGCGCCCGCCGGTTTGGCCTCGGGTTGATCGTTGAAGAACAGCGCGTGGGACCCGTTGTCGGCCGGATACATGCCAAGCTGCAGGCGCCGCGACAAGGCGCCGTCGAGCAGGCCGTCGACCGCCCCCTCGGCGCTGACGATGGTGTCGCCGGCGTAGTGGCCGACCAGCACCGGGTGGCGCGCGTAGGCCAGATTGCCGTGACGCACGCTGACCCGGATGCGCGGCGTGGCCGGCGGCGCATCGCCCCACGCCGTCGGGGCGCCGCCGCCGAAGCCGAGGCTGCGCACGGTGTTCTCGTCGGGCAGGTCGTCGGTAAACGGCAGCTCGGGCATCGGGAAGCGCTCGGGCACCCCGGCGCGGGCGCGCGGCGGGGTGGCGGGCAGGCGTGCGGTGGTGCCGGTCATGAGCAGATCGAGCAGGCCGGGGAAGGCACGCGTCTGGGTGCACAGCGCATCGTGCGCAGTGTCCTCCACGTACCAGGTGGGCACGCCGGGGAGCATGCCGGACGCCCAGGTGACGGTGCCGTCGCCCTGTGCGGTGGCGTCGAAAGTGAGCTGGGTGTGCGGCGGCCAGTCGAGCGCACCGCCGGCATCGACCCGGTAATCCATCACCGTCGCGCTCTGGCAGCCGGCCAGATAGATCATGTGCCCGGGGTCGGGCGGCGCGGCGAGCAGGCGCTGCCAGGTCTGGCGCGCGCCGCCGAGCACGCTCGCAGAAGCGGTCGGCCAAGTGGCCTTGAGCTCGGCCTTGAGCGCGGTCCACAGCGCGGGTTCGGCAAAATCGCGCCCTTCGGGGGCGAAGGGCAGCAGCTCGATCAGGCCGGGGTAGTCGCGCACGATGTCGATCACATCGTCGCTGTCCTTGGTCAGGTCGAGCAGCGCCAGCTTGCGCTGGGTGGGGTTGTTGCCGGTGAGCCAGCGCACCGCCTCGTGCGAACCGCGGTTGGGGGTGCCGAGCATCACGAAGCGGCTCTTGGGCAGCGCCACGATGCGCTGCCACACCGCGCTGCCGGCGCCGCCGTCGGCGATCATCGCGCGCACCACCAGGCCGCCCATCGAATGCGCCACCAGATGCACCGGCTGGTTGTTGTGCTCGGCCTCGGGCAGCAGGCGCTCGAGCGTCTCGGCCAGTCGCGCCGCGGCGTCGCACACCGAGCCGCGCCAGTCGTAGGGGAAGATTTCGACGTGATGGGTGCGCGCCAGGAACTCGATCATCGGGCCATAGAAATCGCCCACCAGATCCACCGGCTCAACGTCGGGCCGGCCCATGCGCAGGCGCCCGAGCTGACCGCGCATCAGGCGCCAGTAGTCGAGCCACACGGTTTCGCCCTGTTGCTGGAGGACGCTGCCCATGGTGCCGGGCAGCACCACCGCGAGCGGGCGCGGCGCGGACGCGGCGCGGCTGCGACGCACCGCCTCGCGCCAGCGCGGGGCCTCGTGGCGGGCCGACTCGATGGGCAGGAAACCGCCGTCGCTGTCATCGGCGCGCATCAGCCCGCTGGTCAGCCAACGGATGGATTTGTCGTTGGTGAAGTAGCGGAAGTGATTGACCTCGGCGCCCTCGTCGCGCAGATAGCGCGCCCCCCCGGGCGGGCGGCGCAGGCCGCCGAGCATGGAGCCGGTATTGACCACCAGATCATGGTCGCCGCCGTAGAACCAGTCGGCGGCGAGGAGCTTGACCTGGCTCCACAGCGAGTCGCCCTCGATATCGCCGGCGATCACCGACAGGTCGGCCGAGACCACCAGGTCGGGATGCTGCAGCAGGCGGGTCAGCGCCGAGCCCGGCATCATCGCCTCCAGCCCCGGCAGGGTGCGCGGGTCGGTGCGCTCCTTGACCACTGCGAGCATGAAGTCGACCACGTCGCCGAACAGGCCCTCGCCGGAGATGAAGTCGAGCACCGACAGCCAGCGGTCGAGCCGCCCCGAGGCCAGCGTGGTGCCGCGCGCCGGGCAGGCCACGCGCACGAAGCGGCGCAGCTTGAACTGCTTGGCGCGCAGCTCGTCGAGCAGCTCGGCCAGCGCCGCGCGATCGGCGTCGTAGGCCGCGTCGCGGGCCTTGGCGGCGGTCTTGTCCAGCGGCGGCAGACCGAGCTGCCGGGCCACCGTGCGGTCGGCCGCAAACAGGGTCTGGATCAGCGCCGGAGAGAGCGGATCGGCGTCGGCGTCGCGCATGCCCAGGCACATCAGCTCGCCCACCAGGCCGCCGCGCGAGTGGCTGACCAGATGAAGCTCGGCCCCCGCCGGCAACGCGCGCGCCAGCGCCAGCGCGTTGACGATCGGGCTCTCGGTCATGCTGCGGTGCTGCAGGGCCAACACGTTGGCACCGTAGCGCGATTCCATGCGCGCACGCAGCGCCACACCGGCGCTGCTGTCGTCGCGCCACAACGCGCCAAAGCTGCCCTGCGTGCTTGAGCCGGTGCCGTGCAGGAAGACCAGCAGCGGCCGCGCATCGGCGCTCAGCGTGGTGACCGGGGTAAGGCCGGGGTCGCCCGCGGCGTTGCCTTTCAGGCTGCAGCGATACAGCCCGGCCGGGGTGTCGGCGCCGAGCTGGCGCTCCTCCAGCTTGCGCCCCAGCGCCGCGGCGGCCTTGCCGCTGAGGTCCACCCCGAACGCGTCGAGCGCGCGGATGCCCAGGCCCAGCCAGCCGCGCGCGCCGCGCTGCGCGTCGCGCCCGGGGCGCGGCGCAAAGTCGATCGCCCAGGTGGTCTTGCCGTCGCGCTGCCCCACCGCCTGGCCCCGCTCGCGCAGCAGATCGTCGGCACGACTCCACAGCACGAATCCGTTTTCAAGCTCGACCCGGACGACGGCGTCGCCCTCGACCGCCGCCTGCCCCTGCTCGCCCCGCGCGCTGCCCGGCGTGATGCGCCGCGATTTGAGCACGCGCACGTCGTCGGTGGCCGGCGCCGGGGCCGCACTTTCGAGGCCGGCGATGAGGAAGGATCGATCTGCAGCCATGGGGCAATTCCTTGAGGGGTCAGTGGGGGGCACGCGACCGCGCGGTCGCGTGCGGGCAAGGGTGCGCGCTCAGGACAGGGCCTCGCGCGAGCGTGCCGAGCGGGCGCCGAGCATCTGCGGATTCTGGGGCAGGCGGGTGGACGGCAGGTAGTGACTGATGGCGCGGAACCATTGCTGGTACGACGCGCCGGGCAGCAGGGTGCGGAAACTCTTCAGGGCGTAGAAGGTGAACGCGCCGTTGGGGCGCCCGCCGAAGCGCGTGTCCCAACTGAATTCGGTGTCCTGGCAGCCGGCCAGCAGGAGGTCGCCGCCAGTGCGCGACAAGCCGCCAAACAGCGCGCGCGGGCGCGCCACCTGACCGGCCAGCGCGCGCGAGTCCATCCAGCTCGAAGGCGGCAGAAAGCGCGCCCGCGGCAGCTGCGGATCGAGATCGCTCTCGTCGCCGCGAATCACCGAGCCGGAGTGGCAGCTGTCGGAGATGAGGACCACGTTGACGCCGCTGGCGCGCTGGCCGAACAGCGCCGCGATCTCGTCGTCGACCAGCGCCTGACCGTCGGCGATGTCGTGCGGACACAGCGCCTCGTCGCGCCCGTCGGGCTCGTCGCCGGAGGTGTCGGGCAGCCAGGTGCCGTGGCCGGAGTAGGTGATGATCACCGCGTCGCCGCCGGCCGCGCCGGCGAGGACATCGCCGATCGCCTGCACCATGGCGGCCTTGGTGGCCTCGGCGTCGAGCAGGCGGCGGACGCCGAAGCCGCGCTCGGCGAGCAGCGCCGACCAGTCGTGGGCGTCGTTGATGCAGCCCGCCAGGTCACCGTCGGTGCCGGGGTAGTCATTGATGCCGATACATAAGGCGTGGCGGCGCATCGCGTCCTCTCCCATCGGAATTCATCACCGCCAGCATAACGCAGGCGTATGACGATTGTGTCTTCTGATTAAAGCATGCCGGCCGGCGAGGGCAAGCGTCGGCGCGGCCGCGCGCACGGCCAGGATGCAAGCAAATGCGTCTGTGCAACACGCGCAGCAGCTTGCGCCAATTCGCAGCGCCACGGATTTCCGGGCACAATTGTCGCTTTGCTCTTCGGCCCCACCCCCGTGCGCCTGCTGCGTCTTGCCAAAATCGTTTCCGTCAGCCTTCGCTTCGGCCTGGACCGGATGGTCCTCACCGCCGATCCGAGCGGCACGCTGGTGCGCATCTGGGGGGCGCTGTTCTTCTGGCGGCGCTTTGCCCAGCCACGCGCGGTGCGCCTGCGCCTGGCGCTCGAATCGCTCGGCCCGATCTTCGTCAAGTTCGGCCAGATGCTGTCGACCCGGCGCGACCTGCTGCCGCTCGATCTGGCCGAGGAGCTGGCGCTGCTGCAGGACCGCGTGCCGCCCTTCCCCACCGATCAGGCGCTGCGCGTCATCGAGGGCTTCTACAAGCGCCCGGTCGACACCGTGTTCGCCGAATTCGACCGCACCCCGGTGGCCTCGGCGTCGGTGGCGCAGGTGCATTTCGCGCGCCTGCACGACGGCACGGAGGTGGCGGTCAAGGTGCTGCGCCCGGGCATCGAGAAAGTCATCGCCCACGATCTGGCGCTGCTCGACGTGGCCGCCAGCACGCTCGAAAAACTGTGGCCGGAAGGCCGCCGGCTGAAGCCGCGCGAGGTGGTGGCCGAGTTCGCCAAGCACCTGCGCGACGAGCTCGACCTGATGCGCGAGGCGGCCAACTGCTCGCAACTGCGGCGCAATTTCACCGACTCCAGCCTGCTCGTGGTGCCGGAGGTGTATTGGGACTACTGCGGCAAGTCGGTGATGGTGATGCAGCGCATGCACGGCATCCCCATTTCGCGCACCCCGGCGCTGCTGGCGCAGGGCACTGACCTGTCGGCGCTGTCGCGCGCGGGGGTGGAGATCTTCTTCACCCAGGTGTTCCGCGACGGCTTCTTCCACGCCGACATGCACCCCGGCAACATCTTCGTCGCGCCGGACGGGCGCTACATCGCGCTCGACTTCGGCATCATGGGCACCCTCACCGACGTCGACAAGAACTACCTCGCGCAGAACTTCCTGGCCTTCTTCCAGCGCGACTACAAGCGCGTCGCGCAGGCCCACATCGACGCCGGCTGGGTGCCGGCCAAGACCCGCGTCGATGAATTCGAATCGGCCATCCGCGCGGTGTGCGAGCCGATCTTCGACCGCCCGCTCAAGGACATCTCCTTCGGCAAGACGCTGCTGCGCCTGTTCCAGACCGCACGCCGCTTCGAGATGGAGGTGCAGCCGCAACTGGTGCTGCTGCAAAAGACGCTGCTCAACATCGAGGGGCTCGGCCGCCAGCTCGACCCGGATCTGGATTTGTGGACCACCGCCAAGCCCTTCCTCGAACGCTGGATGAGCGATCAGGTCGGCTGGCGCGCGCTGATGCATCACGCCAAGGAAGAGGCGCCCAACTGGGCCACCACCCTGCCGCAGCTACCGCGCCTGGTGCATCAAGCCCTGTCGGCCCACCAGCACAACGCCGACACGCAGGCCGAGCTGGCCCGGCTGGCGGAGGCGCAGCGACGCCAGAGCCGGCTGCTCGGCGGGGTCGGCGTGCTGCTTGCGGCGCTGCTCGCGCTGGAGCTGTGGCGCCTCTTCGCCTGAGGCGCAAGCCCAGCGCCGGCGCGGCATTGGCGTAAAAAATCGCCCGCAGCCGAAAGATTCGTTGTTACAATCGCGCCGCGAAAAACATTGCGGCGCACAAGCGTCGTCCTGCCCCTCCACGCCCTCCGCGGAGACCGCCGACATGTTGCTGTGGCTCGTCATTGCCTATCTTGTTTTGTCCATCGGCATCGGCCTGATCGCCGCCATGCGGGTGCACAGCGCGCGCGACTACATCACCGCCGGGCGCAATCTGCCGATGTCGCTGGTGATGGCGATGGTGTTCGCCACCTGGTTCGGCGCCGAAACCGTGCTCGGCATCTCGGCCACCTTCATCGACGAGGGCTTTCACGGCCTGATCTCCGACCCGCTGGGCGCCTCGCTGTGTCTGGTGCTGTTCGGCCTGTTCTTCGCCCGCCGGCTATACCGTCAGGATCTGCTCACGCTGGGCGACTACTTCCGCCGGCGCTACAACCGCGGCACTGAAATCATCCTGTCGACGTGCATCGTGATCTCCTATCTGGGCTGGGTGTCGGCGCAGATCACCGCGCTCGGGCTGGTGTTCAACGTGCTCACCGGCGGCGAGGTGAGCATGAACCAGGGCATGCTGATCGGCGCCGGCGTGGTGCTGCTCTACACCCTGTTCGGCGGCATGTGGTCGGTGGCGATCACCACCTTCGTGCAGATGGTGGTGATCGTGGTCGGGCTGTTCTACATTGCGTGGGAGGTCTCCGGCCTGGCCGGCGGAGTCGGCACGGTGGTCGAGCACGCCGCCGCGGCCGGCAAGTTCGAGTGGCTGCCCGAGGCCAACATCGGCGCGATCATCGCCTGGATCGCCACGCTGCTGACCATGGCCTTCGGCTCGATTCCGCAGCAGGACGTGTTCCAGCGCGCCAACGCCGCGCGCAACGAACGCATCGCCGTCAACGGCGCGGTGTTCGGCGGGGTGGCCTACTTCCTGTTCGCCGCGGTGCCGCTGTTTCTGGCCTACGCCGCGGTGCAGATCGACCCGGCGCTGGTCGAGCGCTACATGGCCGAAGATTCGCAACTGATCCTCCCCAACCTGATCCTCAACCACCTGCCGATCGGCGCCCAGGTGATCTTCTTCGGCGCGCTGCTGTCGGTGATCATGAGTACCGCCTCGGGCACGCTGCTGGCGCCGTCGGTGACGTTCTCGGAGAACATCCTGCGCGGCTTCCTGCCGCAGATGAGCGACCGCGGCTTCCTGTGGATGACGCGCGCCGCGGTGGTGGCCTTCACCATCGTCGTCACGCTCTACGCGATGCAGACCGAAAGCTCGATCCACGAGATGGTGGAAGACGCCTACAAGGTCACCCTGGCGGCCGCCTTCGTGCCGCTCGCGGCGGGGCTGTACTGGCGCCGGGCAAACGACTTCGGCGCGGCGCTGGCGATCGTGTTTGGCCTGGTCACGTGGATCGCGCTCGAATTCATCGCCCCCGAAGGCATCATTCCGCCGCAACTGGCCGGCCTGTGCGCCAGCGCGGTCGGCATGCTGATCGGCGGGCTGGCCGGCGGCCGACGCCTCTGATCGCCCCGCCCGCCGGCGGCGATTGACACGCATCAATCCCCCCGCCGGGGCGGGCGGCTAGACTCGGCCGGCATTTCACTTTGCCGCTGCCATGACTGCCACTGCCCCGATCGAACTGGTCTGCCCTGCGGGCAGCCTGCCGGCCCTCAAGGCCGCCGTCGACGCCGGTGCCGACTGCATCTACGTCGGCTTCAAGAACGCCACCAACGCGCGCAACTTCACCGGCCTGAACTTCACCGCCGAGCAACTGGGCGAGGGCATCCGCTACGCCCGCGCCCGCCGCCGCAAGGTGCTGCTGGCGCTCAACACCTACCCGCAGACCGACAACTGGCGCGAGTGGACCGCCACCATCGACTGCGCCGCCGAACTCGGCGTCGACGCGGTGATCCTCGCCGACCCCGGCCTGATGCGCTACGCCACCCGCGCCCACCCGGCGCTGCGCCTGCATCTGTCGGTGCAGGGCTCGGCCACCAGCTACGAGGCGATCAATTTCTACCGCGACCACTTCGGCATCGCCCGCGCGGTGCTGCCGCGGGTGCTGTCGCTGGCGCAGGTCGAACACGTCATCGCCCACACCGACGTGGAGATTGAGGTCTTCGGCTTCGGCGGGCTGTGCGTGATGGTCGAGGGGCGCTGCGCGCTGTCGGCCTACGCCACGGGCGAATCGCCCAACTGCCACGGCGCCTGCTCGCCGGGCAAGCACGTGCGCTGGGCGCAGACCCCGCAGGGCATGGAGACGCGCCTCAACGGCATCCTCATCGACCGCTTCGCCGACGACGAGCGCGCCGGCTACCCGACGCTGTGCAAGGGCCGCTTCGCGGTGCATGACGAAACCTATTACGCCATCGAGGAGCCAACCAGCCTGAACACGCTGGAACTGCTGCCCGAGCTGGCGAAGGCCGGCATCCGCGCGATCAAGCTCGAAGGCCGCCAGCGCAGCCCGGCCTACGTGCGGCAGGTCACCAGCGTGTGGCGCGCCGCCCTCGACCGCCTGCGCGCCCACCCTGCCGGCTTCGCCGTTGAGCGCGACTGGATGGCCACCCTCAACGCCGTGTCCGAAGGCCAGAGCCACACCCTCGGCGCCTACTACCGCCCCTGGAAATGACCCGCCCACCGATGAAACTCGCCCTCGGACCGCATCAATACTACTGGCCGCGCCAGGCCATGCTCGACTTCTACGCCGACATCGCCGAAGCGCCCGTCGACAGCGTCTACCTCGGCGAATCGGTGTGCGCGCGGCGCCACGAGCTGCGCCTCGAAGACTGGCTCGACGTGGCGCAGGTGCTGGCCGACGCCGGCAAGGAGGTGATCCTCTCCTCGCTGGTGCTGATCGAGTCCGAATCCGACCTCAAGACCCTGCGCAAGATCGCCCGCCAGCGCGACTTCCGGGTCGAGGCCAACGACATGGCGGCGGTCAACGTGCTCGCCGCCGAAGGCCGCCGCGACTGGATCGCCGGCCCGACGCTGAACGTCTTCAACCCCGCCACGCTGGCCACCCTCAGCGAACTGGGCGCCACCCGCTGGGTGGTGCCGCCGGAGCTGCCGCGCGCGCCGATGGCCGCCCTGCTCGCCGCCGCCGACCCGCGCCCTGAGGTCGAACTCACCGCCTACGGCCGCCTGCCGCTGGCCTACTCCGCGCGCTGCTTCACCGCGCGCCACTTCAATCTGCAAAAAGACAGCTGCGAATTCCGCTGCCTGCAGTTCGCCGAAGGCATCCCGCTCAAGACCCGCGAGGGCGAAGCCTTCCTCAACCTCAACGGCGTCCAGACCCAGTCGGCGCGCGTCTACAACCTGCTCGCCGACCTGCCCGCGCTGCGCGCCGAAGGCGTCGACGTGCTGCGCCTGCTGCCGCAGTCCGAGCACATGGGCGAGATCATCGACACCTTCCGCCGCGCCGTCGACGGCGCCCTGCCCCCCGCCGACGCCTTCGCCGCCACCCGGGCATGGATGCCGGAGGCCGCCTGCAACGGCT
Source organism: Rhodocyclaceae bacterium (assembly GCA_020445945.1). Lineage (GTDB taxonomy): Bacteria > Pseudomonadota > Gammaproteobacteria > Burkholderiales > Rhodocyclaceae > Nitrogeniibacter. The sequence continues at coordinate 18,998 of JAGRFQ010000010.1, read as the reverse complement.
TCTGGCACGGCCAGCCCGGCGTCGAACACTACATCGCCGCCTGACCCGGAGCCGCCATGCCCCTGCCCGCCTTCCGCCTCCCCGCCCCGCTCGCCCGCCTCGGCGCGCGCCTGCCGCAACTGCCGCCCACGCTGGCGCTGGTCGGCGCGCTCAACCTCGCCCTCGACCGCATTCTGCCGCGCGACGACCTCCAGCCGCTGACCGGCAAGCGCCTGCAACTGAACGTCACCGACGCCGGCCTGAGCCTGCGCTACGGCTTCGGCGCGCGCGGTTTCCACCCGCGCTTCGACCGCGCCCCCGCCGATCTCACGCTCAGCGCCACGTTGCGCGACTACCTCGCGCTGGCGCTGCGCGAAGACGACCCCGACACCCTGTTCTTTAGCCGCCGGCTGGTGATGGAGGGCGACACCGAGCTCGGCCTGCTGGTCAAGAACACCCTCGACGCGGTGGACTGGGACGCACTCGCCGCCCGCCTCCATCCGGCCACCTACCTGCGCCCGCGCACCGCCGCATCCGCCTGAAATCCCCGCCGCGTCGCGGCTCGCGCCCTCCTCGGGGTAGCCGCTGACGCGAACGCGTACAATGCCCGCTCGTCGAACTTTGCGAGTGGGTGCCCCCCGTGCGCACGTCCACCCAATTGCCGCGCCATCTCACGCTGGCCTACGCCCTGCTGATCGCCTACGCCTGCCTGCACCCGTTCACCGGCTGGCGGCCGAGCGGGCTGCCGCTGTTCGACTTCCTCCATGCCCCCTGGCCGAAGTACTACAAGGTCGAGGACATCGTCCTCAACGTGCTCGGTTTTCTGCCCTTCGGCTTCGTTCTCGCCGCGGCGTGGCCGGTGCGCTGGCACGCCGCAGCAGTGATCGTGTTGAGCACGCTGGCCGGCGCGGCGCTGAGCCTGTCGCTGGAGTGCGCGCAGAATTTTCTGCCCACGCGGGTGGCCTCGAACGTTGATCTCGGCGCCAACATCGGCGGTGCGCTGCTCGGCGCAATCGCCGGCGCGACGCTCGGCCGGCGCGTGTTCGACGCCCGCGGCTGGCTGCAGCAATGGCACCAGCAGCGCGTGCTCGAAGGCCACATCGGCGACGTGGGCGTGGTGATGCTGGGGCTGTGGCTGCTCGCCCAGCTATCGCCGGAGACCCTGCTGTTCGCCGCCGGCGACGTGCGCGGCCTGTTCGATCTGCCCAGGCCACTCCCCTTCAGCCCCGAGCGCTTCATGCGTCTGGAGGCCGCCATCGTGGCTACCAATCTGGTCGCCGTCGGGCTGATGGCGCGCAGCACCCTGCAGCGCTTTTCCTTCACCGTGTTTGCGTTGATCCTGCTCGGGCTGGGCGCGCGCACGCTGGCGGCGATGAGCTTCTACGTGCCGGGACGGCCGCTGCTGTGGCTCACGCCGGGGGCGATTGGCGGGCTCACGATCGGCCTGCCGGCACTGATTGCAGCCTTGATGCTGCCACGCCTGCTGCGCCACACCCTGGCCGCGGTGGCCCTGCTGGCGGGCACGGTGCTGGTCAACCTGACGCCGCAGAATCCGTACCTGATCTTCAACCAGACGCTGATCAACCAGGGCCACTTCCTGAACTTCAGCGGAGTCACGCATCTGGTCGCCAGCCTGTGGCCCTTTCTAGCGCTGGGCTATCTGAGCGCGCTCAACCTGCTGCGCAGCGGCGGACGCTGACGGCCCCACGCCGGCACACCGTCGTTATAATGCAACACCGACCCGGGGGAACGCCGATGAGTTATTTCAAGCACCACGTCTTTTTCTGCTGTAACCAGCGCGAAGCGGGCGACACCTGCTGCAACAACCAGGGCGCCAGCGTGCTGCAGGCCTACGCCAAGGAGCGCATCGCCGCGCTCGGCCTCAAGGGCAAAGGCAAAGTGCGCATCAACAAGGCCGGCTGCCTCGACCGCTGCGACGATGGCCCGGTGATGGTGGTGTACCCGGAGGCGGTGTGGTACACCTTCGTCGATCAGCAGGATGTGGACGAGATCATCAACGAACATCTGGTGGGCGGGCGCGTGGTCGACCGCCTGCGCATCTGAGGGAGCGGCGCGATGAGCAAACCCCGACCGACCGAATCCGCCCTGCTCAACGGCCCCGATGGCAGCATCGACGTATTGATCGACGCCCCCGCCGAGGTCCGCGGGATCGCCGTGGTGGCGCACCCGCACCCGCTGTTCGGCGGCGCCAACACCAACAAGGTGGCGCACACCCTGGCGCGCTGTCTGCGCTCGCTGGGCTACGCCACCGTCCGCCCGAACTTCCGCGGCGTGGGCAAGAGCGAGGGCGAGCACGACCACGGCGTTGCCGAAACCGAAGACATGCTCGCAGTCATCGCCTGGGCGCATTCGCGCTGGGGCATGCTGCCGCTGGCGCTGGCCGGCTTCTCCTTCGGCGGCTTCGTGCAGACCCGCGTCGCGGCGCGCCTGGCCGACGGGGTCACCCCGGTGCAGCGCATGGTGCTGGTCGGGCTGGCCACCGGCGAAGTCACCGGCGCACGCCGCTACACCACCGAGCCGGTCGCCAAGGGCACGCTGGTGATCCACGGCGAGCAGGACGAAACCGTGGCCCTCACCAACGTGCTCGACTGGGCCCGGCCGCAGAACCAGCCGGTGGTGGTGGTGCCCGGCGCCGACCATTTCTTCCACGGCCGCCTGCACACCATCAGCGAGATCATCACCGAGCGCTGGCCCGCCCTCTGACCGAGACCCGCCATGAAGCTGACCGCCTCCCTGACCAGCCCCTACGCGCGCAAGATCCGCGTCCTGCTGGCGGAAAAGAAGATCCCTCACCAGCTCGAGGTCGACTCGCCGTGGGAGACCGACACCGCGGTGCCGGCGCTCAATCCGCTGGGCAAGGTGCCGGTGCTCGAATCCGACGAGGGCGAGGTGTTCTTCGATTCACCGGTCATCGCCGGCTTTCTCGAAGCCCTCGACCAGCCCCCGCACTTCATGCCGCAAGACGGCATGGCGGCGGTGCGCGTGCGCCAGACCGAGGCGCTCGCCGACGGCATTCTCGACGCCGCGGTGCTGGCCCATCTGGAACGCATGCGCCCCGCCGAAGCGCAGCTGGCGAGCAACATCGAGCGCCAGTGCGCCAAGATCGAGCGCGCCCTGCAGACCCTCGAAACCCGCCTCGGCGATACGCCGTGGTTCCACGACGGGCGCATCTCTCTGGCCGACGTCGCCGTCGGCTGCGCGCTGGAATACATCGACCTGCGCCTGCCCGCGCTCAACTGGCGCGAGCGCTTCCCCGGACTGACCGCGTTTGCGGCGCGCATCGGCGCACGGCCGAGCTTCGTCAGCACCCGCCCGCCGGGCTGAGCACACGGCGGCGGACGGATGTCGACCTCCCCGCTTGAAATCGACGCGCTGGTCAAACGCTACGCCGGGCAGACCGTGGTCGACGGCCTCTCGCTGCGCCTCGAACGCGGCGAATGCTTCGCCCTGCTCGGCCCCAACGGCGCCGGCAAAACCACCACCCTGCGTTGCGCCCTCGGCCTGACCCTGCCCGACGCCGGCCGCATCACGCTGTGCGGCGAGGCGGTGCCGGCGCGGGCGCGCGAGGCGCGTCAGCGGGTCGGCGTGGTGCCGCAGTTCGACGCGCTCGACCCCGACTTCAGCTGCGCCGAAAACCTCACGGTGTTCGGCCGCTACTTCGGCCTCGATGCAGCGACGATGCGCGCGCGCATCCCCGCGCTGCTCGATTTCGCCGGGCTGGCCGGCAAGGCCGAGGCCCGCATCCAGAGCCTCTCGGGCGGCATGAAGCGCCGCCTGACGCTGGCCCGCGCACTGGTCAACCGGCCCGAGCTGCTGATCCTCGACGAGCCCACCACCGGTCTCGACCCGCAGGCCCGCCACCTGATCTGGGCACGCCTCAAGCAGCTCGCCGCGGAGGGCACCACGCTGCTGCTGACCACCCACTTCATGGACGAGGCCGAGCGCCTCGCCCACCGGCTGGCGATTCTCGACGCCGGCCGGGTGCTGGCGCTGGGCACCCCGCGCGAGGTGATCGCGGCGCACATCGAGGCCGAAGTCGTCGAGGTGTATGGCGACTGGCCCGGCGGCATCGCGGCGTGGGGCGCTGCGCACGGCGCGCGTCTGGCCGGGCGCTGCGAGGTGAGCGGCGAAACCGCGTTCTGCTACACCGACCGCGCCGCGCCACTGCTCGCCCATCTGGCCGACCACGCCAGCCTGCGCTACGTTCACCGCCCAGCCAATCTGGAAGACGTGTTCCTCAAACTCACCGGCCGCGATCTGCGCGACTAATAGGAGTTCCGACGCATGAAATCGCTCGGCAAAATCTTCGCCACCGGCCTGCTCGCCGTGGTGCCCATCGTCGCCACGCTGTACCTGCTGGTGTGGATTTTCACCACCGCCGAGTCTTTCTTCGGTCAGGCGCTGTTCGGGCTGGTGCCGCCGTATCTGCGCTTTCCCGGCATGGGCGTGGCGCTCGGCATCGTGGCGCTGTTCGGCGTCGGGCTGCTGATGCGGGCGTGGGTGTTCCGCGCGCTGTTCCACCGCATCGAGCACGCGGTGCTGTCGATTCCGCTGGTCAAGTCGATTTATTCGGCGATCCGCGATTTCTTCGCGCTGATCGCCAACGACGAGCAGGGCGACAACCTCAAGGTGGTCACCGTGACCTGGCCGGGGACCGCGATGCGGCTGGTCGGCTTCGTCACCCGCAGCGATTTCGACGGCCTGCCGGCGGGGGTGGGCGGCGCCGACGAGGTGGCGGTGTACTTTCCGATGAGCTACCAGATCGGCGGCTATACGCTGTTCGTGCCCACCGCGCAGATCACCCCGGTGGAGATGTCGCGCGAGGCGGCGATGCGCTTCGTGCTCACCGCCGGGGTCAACGCCGACGACACCCCGCGCCCGCCGGCCTGAGGCGGCCGCTCAGCGCATCTGCCAGCGCCCGTCGCCCAGCGTGCAGGCGCTGCGGCGCAGGGTTCTGCCGCCGGTGTACAGATCGAATTCGCGGCAGTCGCGCCCGTCCGCGCGGTAGCTGCGCACGGGGTCGAGGAGGTAGTCGGCGCCGCTCTCGGGGTTGGTCCATGCGACGCGGTGGCGGTCCTCGCTCAATTCCAGCGCGTGACCGAGGCAGGCGCGGTCGACGGCGTCGATGTCGCGCGCGATCTCGGCCCCGACCACGGCCCCGATGACGGTGCCGAGCACGGTGGCGATGCGCCGCCCGTCACCCCGCCCAACGTTCGAGCCGACCACCCCGCCAATCACCCCGCCCACGACCGCGCCCACCGCTTCGGCGCTGCAGCGGCCACGGCGCACGCCGTAGTCGCGGTCCCATTTCTTGCCGCTGCGGCCGTGGTAGTAACGGTCGTCGCGGTCATGCTTCTTGCGCCAGCCGTGCGCCGGCGCGTGGTCGGGCGGGTCGGCCAGCACCGGCAGGGGCGCGGCAAGGCTGAGACTGAGCACGATGGGGAGCAGGTGGCGGCGAAGGGGCATGAGACGACTCCGGCAGACAGGGACAGGATGCGGATTCAACGTCCGGCGGCGCGGAATGTTGACCGCCGGGGCCGGTTTATTGACGCGGGTCGCCGCTGTTGGGCGGCAGATCGCTGGGCTGCGCGGCGCGAAACGGGTTGATGTCGAGCCCGCCGCGGCGCGTGTAGCGCGCCCACACCGCCAGCGCCTGCGGCGCGCAGCGCGCCTGCAGGTCGACGAAGATGCGCTCGACGCATTGCTCGTGGAACTCGTTGTGCTCGCGGAAGGAGACGATGTAGCGCAGCAGCCCGGCGCGGTCGATCGGCGCGCCGCGGTAGCGCACGTACAGCGTCGCCCAGTCGGGCTGGCCGGTGACCAGGCAGTTGGATTTGAGCAGGTGCGAGACCAGCGTCTCGCTCACCGCCGGCTGCGCGGCGTCGGCGCGCAGGTGCTGCGGCGCGGGGGTGTAGTCGGCGATGTCGATGTCGATGTCGTCGATCAGCGTGCCGGGCAGCGTGGCGACGCTGCGCGGGGCGGCGTCGAGCGCGCGCAGGCTCACCGCCACCGGGGCGCCGGCCACCGCCGACAGATCCTGGGCGATGCGCGCCTCGACCGCTGCCATCGCGTCGAGGCGCATCGCGTTGAAGCTGTTCAGGTAGAGCTTGAGCGATTTGGATTCGATCAGCCGCGGCGAGGCGGCCGGCACGCGAAATTCGCCCATCGCCACCACCGGCTTGCCGCGCGGGTCGAGCCACGACACTTCGTAGGCGTTCCACACATCCTCGCCGACGAAGGGCAGGGCCGCGCCCAGGCCAAGCTCGGCGCGCTTGGCCGCGCGGGGCACCGGAAACAGCAGCTCGGGCGCGTAGGTGTTGCGGTAGGCGGCGGATTTGCCCAAGGGCGAGGCTTCAGCGCCGTGGGCAGGGCGGGGGTCGGTCATCACGTGAGCCAGCTCAAAGCAGGAGTGCGTGGGGCGATTATAATCGCCCGTTCGACCCCGACCGAAGGCGACGATGTCCGCCACCGCCCACCACTTCCGCCTGCCCTGCCTGTCCCGGCGCTTTGCGTCGGTGTGGTCGCGCAACTACCGGGTGTGGCGCAAGCTGGCGGCGCCCTCGCTGCTGGGCAATCTGGCCGACCCGATGATCTATCTGCTCGGCCTCGGCTACGGCCTGGGCGCGCTGATCGAGACCGTCGACGGCGTGCCCTACGTGCACTTTCTGGCCGCCGGCATGGTGTGCTTTTCGAGCATGAACACGGCGAGCTTCGAGACCCTGTATTCGGCGTTTTCGCGCATGCAGGTACAACGCACCTGGGAGGGGATCATGAATGCGCCGCTGGCGCTCGACGACATCGTGCTCGCCGAGATGATGTGGGCCGCCAGCAAGGCCACCCTGTCGGGCTGCGCGATCCTGCTGGTGGTGGCGCTGTTCGGCTTCACCCACAGCGCGCTGGCGGTGGGCGTGGTGCCGCTGATCTTTCTGATCGGGCTGTGCTTTTCGGCGATGGGGCTGGTGGTGACCGCACTGGCGCCGAACTACGACTTCTTCATGTACTACTTCACCCTGTTCATCACCCCGATGGCGCTGCTCTCGGGGGTGTTCTTTCCGCTCGACCAGCTCCCCGCGGCCTTGCAGACGGCGGCGCAGCTGCTGCCGCTGTCCCACGCCGTCGCCCTCGCCCGACCGCTGATGCTTGGCCACACGCCAAGCGATATCGCACTGCACGTGGCGGTGCTCGCCATCTACGCCGCGATAGCGTTCTGGCTGGCGGTGTCGCTCACCCGCCGCCGCCTGCTCAAGTGAAGACAACCATGACCGACACCGTACTGCTGGTGCTCACCAACCTCCCCGACGCCACCCGCGCAAACACGCTGGCCGCGCATCTGGTCGACCAGCGCCTCGCTGCCTGCGTGAACGTGCTCGCCCCGGCAACCTCGGTGTATCGCTGGGCGGGCGCGGTCGAAACCGCGACCGAAACCCCGCTGCTGATCAAGACCACCACCGCGCGCTATGCCGCGCTGGAAGCGGCGATCCGCGCGGCGCATCCGTATGAACTTCCCGAGATCGTCGCAGTCCCTGTTGCAGCGGGCCTGCCCGACTACCTCGACTGGGTGCGTGCCGAAGTGCGCCCCGATGCCTGACCTTTCCGGACGTCCATGACCCGCCTCCTCGCTTCCCTTGCGCTCCTCCTCGCCACGCTCGGGCTCGCCCCCGGCGCCGCGGCGCAGCAACTGCTCCCGCCCGAACAAGCCTATCGCGCCAGCGTGCGCACCCTCTCGCCGGAGCAGATCGAGGTGCGCTTCGCCATCGAGGACGGCTACTACCTGTACAAGGACAAGTTCCAGTTCCGCACCGAGCCGGAGTCGGTCACGGTCGGCCCGCCGGCGCTGCCGCCGGGCAAGAAGAAGCACGACGAGTTCTTTGGCGAGGTCGAAACCTATCGCCACGACCTGGTGTTCACGCTGCCCGTCAGCGCGCCGCCCGACACCGCCCGCTTCGCGCTCACCGTCGTCAGCCAGGGCTGCGCCGACATCGGGGTGTGCTTCCCGCCCACGCCGCAGACGCTGGACGTCGACCTCACCCGCAGCGGCGCGGCCGGCGGTGGCAGCATCCTCGCCCAGCTCGGTCTGGGTGGCGGCAGCGCGCCGGCCATCGAGCGCCCGACCGGCACCGCGACGCCGGCCCCCGCGCCGGCGGGCGACGAATCCGGCCGCATCGCCCGCCTGTTCACCGGCGCCAGCGTGCCGCTGATTCTCGTTTCCTTCTTCGGCTTCGGCCTGCTGCTGGCCTTCACGCCCTGCACCTTCCCGATGATCCCGATCCTCTCCGGCATCATCGTCGGCCACGGCCACAAGATCACCAAGACCCGCGCCCTGGTGCTGTCGCTGGCCTATGTGCTGGGCATGGCCGTGACCTACGCGCTGGCCGGCGTGGCGGCGGGCCTCTCGGGCACGCTGCTGTCGGCCGCGCTGCAGAACGCCTGGGTGCTGGGCAGCTTCGCGCTGGTCTTCGTGGTGCTGTCGCTCTCCATGTTCGGCTTCTACGAACTGCAACTGCCCACCGCCCTGCAAAGCCGGCTGTCCGACACCGCCAGTCATGAAAAAGGCGGCTCGCTCGGCGGCGTGGTGGTCATGGGCGTGCTCTCGGCGCTGATCGTCGGCCCCTGCGTGGCCGCACCGCTGGCCGGCGCGCTGCTCTACATTGCGCAGACCGGCGACGCGGTGCTCGGCGGCGTGGCACTGTTCGTCATGGCGCTGGGCATGGGCGCTCCGCTGATCGCCGTCGGCGTGGCCGCGCGCTCGGTGTTGCCCAAGGCCGGCCCGTGGATGGAGGGCGTCAAGAAGGCCTTCGGCATGATGCTGCTGGCGCTGGCGGTGTGGATGATCTCGCCGGTAGTGCCGGCCATCGTGCCGATGCTTGGCTGGGGGGCGCTGCTGGTGTTCTCGGGCATCTTCCTGCATGCGCTCGATCCGCTGCCGCCCAACGCCCACAGCTGGCTCCGCTTCTGGAAAGGCGTGGGGGTCATCGCCCTGCTCGCTGGCGCGGCGATGCTGATCGGCGCCCTGGCCGGCTCGCGCGACCCGCTGCAGCCGCTGGCCGCCCTGCGCGGCGGTACGGCCGTGGCCGCCACCAGCGCGCCGCAGTTCGAGAAGGTGCGCTCGGTGGCCGAGCTGGACGCACGCATCAAGGCCAGCGCCCGCCCGGTGATGCTCGACTTCTATGCCGACTGGTGCGTCTCGTGCAAGGAGATGGAGCGCTTCACCTTCTCCGACCCGGCGGTGCAGGCGCGCATGGGCCAGATGCTGCTGCTCAAGGCCGACGTCACCGCCAACAACGCCGACGACCAGGCCCTGCTCAAGCGCTTCGGCCTGTTCGGCCCGCCGGGCATCATCTTCTTCACCCCCGGCGGCGGCGAGATCACCACCCAGCGCGTGGTCGGCTTCATGCCGGCCGCGGCGTTTACCGCACAGCTCGACAGCGTGCTGCGCCGCTGAGCGCAGGCGCACGGCGCACAAATCGCTTAAAATGCAGCGTTTTAAGCGCAGCGCAGACCTCCATGTTTTCCGGCATCGTGGCCGCAGTCGGCCGAATCGACACCCTCTCCCCGCTTGAAGACGGCGTCCGCCTGACGGTTGACACCGCCGGTCTGGGCATGGGCGATGTGCTCATCGGCGACAGCATCGCCAACAACGGCGTATGCCTCACCGTGGTGGCCATGGACGGCGCGCGCGCGCAGTTCGACGTCTCGCGCGAGACGCTCAACTGCACCGTCGGACTCGACACGGCTGGTGGCGAAGTGAATCTGGAGAAGGCACTGCGCGCCGACGACCGGCTCGGCGGGCACATCGTCACCGGCCATGTCGACGGCGTGGGCGAGGTGCTCACGTTCGCGCCGGTGGGCGAGAGCCACGCGCTGGTGATCCGCGCGCCGCGCGAACTGGCCGGCTACATCGCACGCAAGGGCTCGATCACCGTCAATGGCGTGAGCCTCACCGTCAATGCCGTCACCGGCACCGATTTTTCGATCAATCTGATCCCCCACACCGTCGAGGTCACCACGCTCAAGCATCTGCACGCCGGCGCGCGGGTGAATCTCGAAATCGACATCATCGCCCGCTACGTCGAGCGCATGCTGGCCTGGCGCCAGGGCGAATAAAACACTATCGCCGACAGGCACTGGAGAACATCGTGAGCGCACTGGCGCCGATTACCGACATCATCGAAGACATCCGCGCCGGCCGCATGGTGGTGCTGGTGGACGAGGAAGATCGCGAGAACGAGGGCGATCTGGTGCTGGCGGCCGAGCACGTGACCGCCGAGGCCATCAATTTCATGGCCAAGCACGGCCGCGGCCTGATCTGCCTGACGCTCACCGAGGCGCGCTGCGAACAGCTCGGCCTGAACCAGATGGCGCGCGACAACAAGAGCTCGCACGGCACCGCGTTTACGGTGTCGATCGAGGCCGCCAGCGGGGTCACCACCGGCATTTCGGCGGGCGACCGGGCGCGCACCGTGCAGGCCGCGGTGGCGCGCGCCGCCAAGCCGGCCGACATCGTGCAGCCGGGGCATATTTTCCCGATCATGGCCCGCCCCGGCGGGGTGTTGATCCGCGCCGGCCACACCGAGGCGGGCTGCGATCTGGCCGCCATCGCCGGGCTGGAGCCGGCCTCGGTGATCTGCGAGATCATGAACGACGACGGCACCATGGCGCGCCTGCCCGACCTGATCGAGTTCGCGAAAACGCATGGCCTCAAGATCGGTGCGATCCGCGATCTGATCGAATACCGCGCGGCCACCGAATCGCTGGTCGAGCGGGTGGCCGAAAAGACCGTCGCCACCGCCCACGGCCCGTTCCGCCTGTGCGCCTTCGAGGACACCACCTCCGGCGACGTGCATCTGGCCATGGCCTGCGGCGAGATCACGCCCGACACCGAGACGCTGGTCCGGGTGCACGAGCCGATCACCGTGATCGACTTTCTCGACGCCGGCAGCGACCGCCACAGCTTCCCGGTCGACAGCGCGCTCAAGAGCATTGCCGCCGCCGGCCGCGGGGTGCTGATCCTGCTCTACCGCCCGCAAACCGGGCGCGACCTGCTGGCCCAACTGACCAACGATCCAGCGATGCCCCGCCCGGCACAGAAGTGGGACCCGCGCCTGTTCGGCATCGGCGCCCAGATTCTGCGCGACCTCAAGGTCGGCAAGATGCGCCTGCTCGCCAGCCCACGCAAGATCCCCAACATGGCCGGTTTCGGCCTCGAAGTGACCGGCTACGCGCCCACCCCGGACGACACCGAACCCAAGGACTGAGCATGCCCCGATTTGAAAACATTACCGAGATCGAACCCAATCTGGACGGCGACGGCCTGCGCGTCGGCATCGTGATGAGCCGCTTCAACCCGGACGTGTGCGAGGGCCTGCTGTCGGCCGCGGTCACCGAGTTGCTGCGCCTCGGGGTGGCCGACGAGGACATCTTGATCACCACCGTGCCCGGCGCGCTGGAGATTCCGCTGGTGCTGCAGACGCTGGCCGACAGCGAAGACTTCGACGCGCTGATCGCGCTCGGCGCGGTGATCCGTGGCGAGACCTATCACTTCGAGATCGTCTCCAACGAGATGGCCGCCGGCATCAACCGCGTCGGCCTCGACACCGGCATGCCGATCGCCAACGGCGTGCTCACCACCGAGGACGACGATCAGGCCTTGTCGCGGATGCAGGAAAAGGGCACCGACTGCGCCCAGGCGGCGATCGAGATGGCGCACCTGCTGCGCGCGGTGGCGCCATGAGCAGCAAGTCGGCCCGCCGCCGCGCGCGCGAGTTCGCGCTGCAGGGCGTCTATCAATGGCTGCTGTCGGGCAACAGCGTGCCGCAGATCGAGGACCAGGTGCAGCAGGCCGGCGGCTTCGACAAGGCCGACGTCGAACTCTTCCACACCTTGCTGCGCGGCACGCTCAACGCCGCCGACACGCTTGAAGCGCACTTCGCGCCCTTCATCGACCGGGGCGTCGGCGAGCTCTCGCCGATCGAGCGCGCGGTGCTGCTGCTGGGCACCTACGAGCTGTCGACGCAGATCGAGGTGCCCTACAAGGTGGTCATCAACGAAGCCATCGAGCTGACCAAATCCTACGGCGGCACCGACGGTCACCGCTTTGTGAACGGCGTGCTCGACAAGGTGGCCGGCGTGTTGCGGGCGACCGAGGTGGCGGCGCGCAAGGCGGGCGCAAAAGGCGGCTGATCCGCCCTTCGCTCCGCCCCGCAAGCCGGCGCCCCCGCCGGCTTTTTTACGCCCTCAGTCCGGCGTGTCGTCGCGCTCCGGCTCGGAGCCGAGGAAGTCGCCCGGAGTCGGCAGCGGCGTGCTCGGCAGGCTCATGTCTTCGGGCTTGATCTGCTCGGTAAAGCCGTCCAGCGACGCCATCATGCTCACGTCGCGGCGCGCCACCGGCTTGCTCAACAGGTAGCGCGTGGTGAGCCGCGCCAGCGCCACCAGCGCGCCGCGGTGGGTGCGCTCGTAGCCGTGCGAGGCGTCGGCGCCGAAGCCGATCAGCGCGGTGCGGATGTCGTTGCCGGCCTCGACCGCGGCGGCGCTGTCGCTGCGGTAGAAGCGGAACACGTCGCGGCGATGCGAGATGTTGTACTTCTCGGCGATGCCGATCAGTTTGCGCGTGAGGTGGTAGTCGAACGGGCCGCTCTGGTCCTGCATGCAGATCGTGACCGCCTGCTCGTCGGTGTTCTGCCCCGGCGCAGCGATGGCGATGTCGAGGCTGAGCATTTCGGCGATGTCGCCGTGCAGCGCGGCCGAGGCGCCGGAGCCGACCTCCTCGGTAATCGTGAACAGCGGGTGCACGTCCACCGGCGGCACCAGTGCGCCGTCCTGCACCGCCTTGCAGGCGGTGAGCAGTGCGGCGACGGCGGCCTTGTCGTCGAGGTAGCGCGAGGTGATGTAGCCGCTGGGGCAGATTTCGGGGTTGGGGTCGAAGGCGATGAAGTCGCCCACCCGCAGCCCCGCCACTTCGAGATCCATGGCGTTGCGCGCGGGCACGTCGACGCGCACCTCGACGTGATCCCAGCTGCTCGGCTGGGTGTCGATTTCGTCGCCGAACGCGTGGCCGGAGGTCTTCAGCGGCAGGCAGGTACCGCGCACCTGGCGCTTGTCGGTAAACACCGTCAGCCGCCCGCCTTCGGCAAAGCGGGACGACCAGTGACCGATCGGCACGATGCCCAGCCGGCCATTGGGCTTGAGCTCGCGCACCATCGCGCCGAGGGTGTCGAGGTGTGCCACGATGGCCCGCGCAGGACGCGGCTCGCGGCCCTTCAGGGTGGCCCGGATCGCACCTCGACGGGTCATCTCGTAGGGAATCTTCATGGCCTCGAGCTGGCTCGCGGTGTAGCGTGCCACCGCGTCGGTGAGGCCGACGGGGCTGGGGATCGCCAGCAGCTGGAGGAGGGTTTCCTCGAGGTAGTCGTAGTCGAGATTCAGATCGGGCATCAGCGCGCTCCTGCCTGTTCAGGCAATCGGGTTCGGGGAAAGAGAAGGTCGACGAAGCGTTCGGCGGTCGGTTGCGGCTCATGGTTCGCCAGCCCCGGCCGCTCATTGGCTTCGATGATCACGTAGGTGTCGGCGGTCGGATCGGGGACGATGAAGTCGAGCCCGGTGACCGGAATGTCGAGCGTCCGCGCCGCGGTTTCGGCGGCCTCGCGCAGCGCCGGCGGCAAATCGTCGGTAACGTCGTGGATGGTGCCGCCGGTGTGCAGGTTGGCGGTGTTGCGGACGGTGACGTGGTCATCGGCATCGGGCACGTCGTCCAGCGTGTAGCCCTGACGCGCCACGCAGCGCCGCGCCTCGTCGTCGATCGGAATGCGCGACTCGCCGCCGGTGGCCGCCTGACGGCGCCGGCTCTGTTTCTCGATCAACGCCCGGATGGTGTGCGCGCCATCGCCCACGACCACCGGCGGACGGCGCACGGCGGCGGCGACGACCTTGAAATCGATGACCACCACGCGCAGATCGTGGCCGGGGCAGTAGGCTTCGATCAAGACGCGATCGCAGAACTGGCGGGCATGCGCAATCGCGCCCGGCAATTCCTCGGTGCGGGTCACATTCACGCTGATGCCCTTGCCCTGCTCGCCCTCGACCGGCTTGACCACCACCGCGCCGTGCGCGACCAGAAACGCCGCATCGGCGGCCGAGCCGTCGGCCAGCCGCTGCGCCGGCACCTTGAGGCCGGCCTCGTCGAGCAGCTTGAGGGTAACGCGCTTGTCCTGGCAGCGGCTCATCGCGATCGCGCTGGTCAGCTCGGTCAGCGACTCGCGACACACCAGCGAGCGCCCGCCGAGGGTCAGCCGGAAATAGCCGTTCTCGGGCTCCAGCACATCGACGTGAATCCCGCGCTTGCGCGCCTCGGCGGTAATCAGCCGGGCATAGGGGTTGAGCGCCGATTCGTCTTCGACCGGCTGGGTGAACAGGGTTTCGTTGATCGCGTTGCGACGCTTGACCGCGAACACCGGAATGCGCTGGAAGCCGAGCTTGTCGTACAGCCCGATGGCGTGATCGTTGTCGTGCATCACCGACACGTCCATCCAGTTGCGCCCGCGCGCATGAAACAGCTCCGCGAGGTAATGCACCAGCGCTTCGCCGACCCCGCCGTGCGGGGTCTGCGGGGTCACCGCCAGCGACCACAGGCTGCTGCCGTGCTGCGGATCGCGAAAGGCGTCGAAGTGGTCCAGCCCCATCGCCACGCCGATGATTTCACCGCTGCTGCGGTCTTCGGCCAGCGCCCAGGTAATCTGCCGGCCGGCGCGCAAGCTCCATACCCGCTGCGTCTCCACCGGCACCATGCCGCGACTGCGATAGAGCACGTTGATCGCCGCCACGTCGCTGCGCGTGCGCAGCCGGCGCAAGGTAAAGCCGCGTCGCGGCGCGCGCCGCGGACGGTACCCGCCCAGCCACAGGCGGAAGGATTCGGACGGATCGAGGAACAGTTGCTGCGGCGCCTGCGCCACCACCACGTGCGGACGCTCGACGTAGAACGCGATGTCGCGCTGGCCGGGGCGCTCCTGCAGCAAAGCTGTCGCCAGATCGCGCGGATCGGCGTAGGTCTGAGCCGGCAGCCAGCGTCCCCAGCCGCACTCGATGACCGCGTTCGGCGGCATGTCGTGGGCGTCGGCGGACGGGTCACTGAGCGTGAGCGGCGTGCCGGTATGCGGCACAGACGTCGATGATTTCGGATTCATGACGACTCCAGTCAGGCAAGGTGAGTCTGCAGCCACCACTCCAGCAAACCGAGCTGCCACAGCTTGGAGCCGCGCAGTGGCGTGATGTGTGCATCCGGATCGGCCAGCAGCCGGTCGACATAGGCCGGCGCAAACAGGCCGCGCTCGCGGGCCGCGCGGCTGTGCAGGGCGTCGCGCACGGTGTCGAGCGTGGAGCCCTGCAGGTACTTGAGCCCCGGCACCGGGAAGTAGCCCTTCGGCCGGTCGATCACCGCCGCGGGGATGACCCGCCGCGCCGTTTCCTTGAGCACGCCCTTGCCGCCGTGGGCGAGCTTGTGACGCGCCGGGATGCGCCCGGCGAACTCGACCAGCTCGTGGTCGAGGAAGGGCACGCGCGCTTCCAGGCCGAAGGCCATGGTCATGTTGTCGACGCGCTTAACCGGGTCATCCACCAGCATGATCGAGGTGTCGAGGCGCAAGGCCTTATCGACCGGGTCCTCGGCGCCCGGGCGGGCAAAGTGCTCGGCCACGAAGCGGCCGCTGAAATCCTCGGCGTGATACGGCGGCTGCACCAGCGCGCGATAGTCGGCATGGTCGCGGTCGCGGAAGGCGGCGAGGTAGTCGGCCACCGCGTCGGTGCTGCCCTCGAGCTTGGGATACCAGTGGTAGCCGCCAAACACCTCGTCGGCGCCCTGCCCGCTCTGCACCACCTTGGTGTGGCGCGACACCGCCTCCGACAGCAGGTAGAAGCCGATGCAGTCATGGCTGACCATCGGCTCGCTCATCGCCTCGATGGCCTCGGGCAGGCGCTGCAGCAGTTGCGCCTCGGGCACGAAGATGCGCTCGTGGCGCGTGCCGAATTCGTCGGCGATGATCTGCGCGTACTCGAACTCGTTGCCCTTCTCGCCGCCCACATCGGCAAAGCCGACGTTGTAGGTGTGCAGGTCGCGCACGCCGGCCTCGGCCATCAGACCGACAATCAGGCTTGAATCCACCCCGCCGGAGAGCAGCGCGCCCACCGGCACGTCGGCCACCAGGCGGCGCTTGACCGCGGCGCGCAGCTGTTCGAGCAGCAGATCGCACCAGTCGTCGAAGCTGCGCGCCTCGTCCTCGGCCGAGCGCACCGCCTGCATGGCCCAGAAGGTTTTCTCCTCGCGGCGCCCGTCCGGATGCACCACCATCAGCGTCCCCGGCGCCAGCTTGCGCACGCCCTTGAGCAGGGTGTAGGGCGCCGGCACCACGGCGTGGAAGGACAGGTAGCTGTTGAGCGCGACCGGGTCGATGTCGGTATCGACCCCGCCGGCCTTGAGCAGCGCCGGCAAGGATGAGGCGAAGCGCAGCGCGCCGGCCACCTCGCTGTAGTAAAAGGGCTTGATGCCGAGCCGGTCGCGGCCGAACACCACCTTGCCGGAGTCGCGCTCCCAGATCGCGAAGGCGAACATGCCATTGAGGCGCTGCACGAAATCCAGCCCCCAGGCGTGGTAGGCCTTGAGCAGCACTTCGGTGTCGCCATGGGAGTAGAAGGTGTAGCCCAGGCCTTCGAGTTCGGCACGCAGTTCGGGGTGGTTGTAGACCGCGCCGTTGAAGACGATGCCCATGCCCAGCATTGGGTCGAACATCGGCTGCTGCGCCGCCTCGGTGAGGTCCATGATCTTCAGGCGGCGATGCCCAAATCCGCGGCCGAGCTGCACGTAGGCGCCCGCGCCATCGGGGCCGCGCGGCTGCTGCGCATCCACCATCCGCCCCAGCGCCGCCGGATCGGGCATCTGCCCATCGAATCGGATCTCACCCGCAATGCCACACATGCCATCTCCTTGACTGTCGGTCCGGAAATATCGCATCCGCACATTGACGCATACGACGCCGGCAAAACGCCTTCGCCCGCCCGTTCGGGGCCGTGGAGCACCGCCGCTGAACGCCTCAGCAACGCACCGCAGGCCGGCGGTCTGAACGTTTCACCTCCTCGCCACCGGGCGCGCTGAGGCACCCGAAAATATGGCGAAGGCGAATCCATTCTAACAAACATTGTTTGTGCAAATGTTTCGCTGCAGCAACGCCGGCCCTTGGCCCCCCGGTGGCGCGCGGCTATGCTCCGCCCATCGCCCTCGCCGCCACGTCATGCCGTCCGAATTCGATCTGATCCGCCGCCACTTCTCGCGCCCGACCCGCCACACCCTGCTCGCCGGCGGCGACGACGCCGCGCTGGTGATGCCCACGCCGGGCCACGCGCAAGTGATCTCCACCGACATGCTGGTCGCGGGGCGACACTTCTTCGCCGACGTGGCGCCCGCCGATCTGGGCTGGAAGTGCCTCGCCGTGAATGTGTCGGATCTCGCCGCGATGGGCGCCCGCCCGCGCTGGGCGCTGCTTGCGCTGGCGCTGCCCGCGGCCGACGACGCCTGGCTCGGCGCCTTCGCCGACGGTTTCTACGCCTGCGCCGACGCCTTTGACGTGGACCTGATCGGCGGCGACACGACGCGCGGACCGCTGACGGTGAGTGTCACCATCGGCGGCGAAGCGCCCGCCGGCACGGCGATCCGCCGCAGCGGCGCCCAGCCCGGCGACGAGTTGTGGGTGTCCGGCCAGCCGGGCCGCGCGGCGCTCGCCGCGTCCCTCGCGGAGCACCCGCAGCGTGCGGTCGACGCTGGTGCGGGCGTGGGCGAGCCCGGCCAGGTCGCGCGCGACCGGGCCGACCGCGACCACCGGCCGCATCCGCTCCCCCACACGGTCGAGGAAGTCGTCGGCGATCCGCGCCGCCCGCTCCTCGCCCTCGTCGACCGCTCCGGTGACCGGCGCCAGACCGAAGGTCACACCGCCGACCAACGCGGCCGCTGACCGGGGGTGGACCGCCGACAGGTGGAGCGCGAAGGCGTCGCTGAGGCGCTGGCGCTCGTGGGCGATCCCGGCGGAGTCCTCCGCGAGGTCGGACGGGTGCCCGGCCAGGTCGACGCCGAGGACCATGAGCGACTGTCCGGCGAGCCCGAGCCGGTCCAGCGCCTCGCGCGCCCCCGCGCCGCCCTCGAGCGCCGAGCCGAGCAGGTCCGCCCGCAGCCGTCGCTGCACGTCGGCGCCCGCGCGGACGCGCAGCAGGTGGAGGGCGACCAGCTTCGCGGCCTCGCAGAACGCCTCGGTCCGCTCCTCGCTGAGCGGCCCGGGCACCGCGGCCCAGATCGAGCCGAGCACCTCGTCACCGGCCCGGACCGCGATGGCGACGCGGGGCATCGAGAACGCGTCGTTGCCGTCGGGGGCGGGGCTGATGAAGACGGGACGGTCTGTGCGGTGGAGGTCCCGGAACACCCCGCGCTCGTTGAGGATCCGGGCGTAGCGCTCCGGCACCTGCCGACCCAGGATCGTCTCGACCCGCGAGGGGTCCGCCTCGTCCTGCCGGCCCGAGAAGGCCAGCACCCGGGAGCTGCGGTCCTCGATGGTGATCGGGGCGTCGAGCAGGGACGCGATCGCGTTCGCGACGGCGAACAGGTCACCCGAGGGCAGCCCGCCGAGCGACTCCTCTCCAGCGACGCCCACGTCGCCCTCGGCGAGCAGGGAGCGCAGCACCGCCGCGAGGTGGGCCCACGGCGCGCCGCGGCTCAGCCCGAGCACGGCGACCCCGGTGCGGTCGGAGGCGGCCCGGACCTCGGCGGTCGCCGGCACCGGCGCCCGCAGCACCAGGCCCACGGCGCGGGCGGTGCCGAGGTCGCCGAGGAGCGCGACGACCTGCTCGGGCGACTCGACGCCGACGCCGAGGACGAGCGCACCGCGCGGCAGCACCGGCGCGTCGACCGGGTCGTGGATGACCACGCCGCCGATCTCGCCGGCGCGCTCGGCATCGCCGTGGACGAGGTC
>JAGRFQ010000056.1:1998-10471 GCA_020445945.1 Rhodocyclaceae bacterium | reverse complement strand
TTGGGCAGGAAGGCGCCACCGGAGTCGACCAGATAGACGCAGGGCAGCTTGTTCTGCTCGGCGATCTCCTGCGCGGGCAGGTGCTTCTTGACCGTCATCGGGTAGTAGGTGCCGCCCTTCACGGTGGCGTCGTTGGCGACGATCATGCACTCGGTGCCGCGCACCCGGCCGACGCCGGCAATCACGCCCGCCGCGGGCGCGTCGTCGTCGTACATGCCGAAGGCCGCCAGCTGGCCGATTTCGAGGAAGGGCGTGCCCGGATCGAGCAGGTGGCCGACGCGGTCGCGCGGCAGCAGCTTGCCGCGGGCGAGGTGCTTGTCGCGGGCCGCCTCGCCGCCGCCGAGCGCCACCCGGGCGGCCGTGTGGCGCAAGTCGTCGACCACCGCCTGCATGCTCGCGGCGTTGGCGCGGAATTCCTCCGAGCGCGGGTTGATCTTCGATTTGATGGTGCTCATGTCTCCACCCCTGTTGGATGTGGCCTATAGTTGTTTTTCGTCGCGGATGCGGCGCTCGGCCGGCGCCGGCCGGTAGTCGCCCAGCACCTGCAGCAAGGCGTCCACCTGCGGCGCGCGCAGCAGCAAGGCGGCGTTCTCCGGCTTCATGAAACCGGCCTCGACGCTGCCCGAGAGCATCTGCAGCAACGGCGCGTAGTAGTCCTCCACGTCGAGCAGGCCGATCGGCTTGCGGTGAAAGCCGAGCTGCGCCCAGGTGAGGACCTCGAACAGTTCTTCGAGCGTCCCCAGCCCGCCGGGCAGCGCGATGAAGCCATCGGCCAGCTCGGCCATGCGCGCCTTGCGGGTGTGCATCGAGTCGACCACTTCGAGCCGGGTCAGCCCGTGGTGGCCGACCTCCCAGTCGAGCAGCGCGCGCGGAATCACGCCGATCGCCCGCCCGCCCGCCGCCATGCAGGCATCGGCCACCACGCCCATCAAACCGATGTTGCCGCCGCCGTAGACCAGCTCGATGTCGCGCTCGGCGAGGGTTCGCCCGAGCTGCGCCGCAACCTCGGCAAACACCGGACGGTGCCCCGTGCGGGCGCCACAGAACACGCACAGTCGCTGGAATGTCATCATCGCGCGCGCCTCAGAAACGGCCGGTATCGAGCCAGCGCTCGATCTGCGGCAGCCGGTCGACGCCCCAGAAGGCTTCGCCGTCGATGACCACGTAGGGCGAGCCGAACACGCCTTTGGCGATGGCGTCGGCGCAGGCCGTCTTGAGCCGCGCCTTGACCGGATCGGTCTGCAGCGCCGCCGCCAGCGCCGCGCCATCGACGCCCAGCGTCTGCGCCACCGCGACCACCTGCGCCGGGTCGGAGATGTTCTGCCCGCGCTGGAAGTAGGCGCGATACGCGGCGTGGGCAAACTGCCGCGCCAGCGTGCAGTCCTGATCGTGCAGCCAGTAGTAGGCGCGCGCCGCCGCCTGGGTGGCGATCGGGAACGGCGTCGGCGGATGGAAGTCGATGCCGTGAAAACGCGCCGTGCGCGCCATGTCGCGCCGCGCGTAGTCGCCCTTGAGCGGCAGATCGACCAGCGGCTTGCCTTCGGAGACGGCATAGACCACCCCGAGCAGGATCGGATGCCAGCGCACCTTGCGGTTGAAACCGGCGGCAACGCCGTCGATCTTCTCGCTCATGAAATAGCCGTAGGGCGAGGAGAAGTCGAAATAGAAATCGATCGGTTGTGCCATGTCGCGTCTCCTAGAGATGTTTCATGCTGGCCACTTTCAGGCCGGAGGCGATGAACGCGCCGCCGGCGCCGATGTTGAGCCACCGGACCACCGCCGGCCGCGCCTGCAGGCAGTCGCGCAGGCGGGCGGCACCCGCCCCCATCAACGACAGCAGCACCACGGTGATGAGCGCGTAGGTGGCGCCGAGCAGGAAGATCTGCAGCCCCATGTTGCCCAGCGCCGGCCGCGCGTACTGCGGCAGGAAGGCGAGCATGAACACCGCCACCTTGGGGTTGAGCAGGTTGACCGTCAGGCTGCTCAGGAACACCCGCTTGAGCGGCAGCGGCGCCGCGCCCTCGAGCGGGATCAGCCCGTGGCGGCGGATGGCCTGCACGCCGACCCACACCAGATACACCGCGCCGACCGCGCGCAGCGCGAAGAACAGCGTCTCCGACGCCGCCACCACCGCCGACAGCCCGGCGGCGACCAGCACCGAGGTGATCAGGATGCCCAGCGCACAGCCGGCGGCCGCAGCCACGCCGGCCAGCCGCCCCTGCCCCAGCGCGCGGCCGAGCAGCATGATGCTGTCCGGCCCCGGCGCGATCGTAAACAGCGCGGCCACCGGAATGAACAGGACAAAGAGCTGGAGGTCGAGCATGCGGGGGCTCCGGGTTCAGGCCGCCTTGGGCCAGAGAATCATTTGCGTGCAGCGAAACAGGGCCAGCGTACGCCCATGGCTGCCGATCACCTCGGCGTCCCACACCTGGGTGGTCTTGCCGGTGTGCGCGGCGGTGGTCTCGCAGCGCAGATCGCCCTCGGTCTGGGTGCCGAGGAAATTGCTTTTGAGCTCCACCGTGGTGAAGTTGCTCGCGCCGGGCGGCAGGTGGGCGATGGTGGCGAAACCGGCGGCGGTGTCGGCCAGCGCGATCACCGAGGCGGCGTGCAGAAACCCGTTCGGCGCCAGCATCTCGGGGCGCAGCCGCATCGTCGCGGTGAGGCGCCCCGGTGCCAGCGCGGTCAGTTCGATGCCGTACCAGCCCGGCAGGCTGCCCGGCAGACGGGCGTTGAGCTGGACCAGTGACGCGTTGGGGTGGAGTCGGTGCGGGTTCATGCGTGTCTCTCTGTGTCGGGGGGGGGCGGGTTCAGGCGGCCAGCGCGCGGCCGATGACCAGGCGCTGGATGTCGCTGGCGCCTTCGTAGATCTGGCACACGCGCACGTCGCGGTAGATGCGCTCGACGGGGAAGTCGGTCACGTAGCCGTAGCCGCCGTGGATCTGGATCGCGTCGGAGCACACCTTTTCGGCCATCTCGGAGGCGAACAGCTTGGCCATCGAGGCCTCCTTGAGGCAGGGGCGGCCGGCGTCCTTGAGGCTGGCGGCATGCCACACCAGCTGGCGCGCGGCTTCGAGCTGCGTGGCCATGTCGGCGAGGCGGAAGTTTACCGCCTGGTGCTCGAAGATCGGCTTGCCGAAGGTCTCGCGCTCGTGGGCGTATTTCACCGCCGCTTCGAGCGCGGCGCGGGCCATGCCCAGGCACTGCGAGGCGATGCCGATACGACCGGCTTCGAGGTTGGACAGGGCAATCTTGTAGCCCTCGCCCTCGGCGCCGAGCAGCGCGTCGGCACCGACGCGGCAGTTCTCGAACAGGATCTGCGCGGTGTCCGAGGCCTTCTGACCCATCTTCTCCTCGATGCGCGCGACGATGTAGCCCTCGGTGTCGGTCGGCACCAGGAAGCAGGAGATGCCCTTTTTGCCGGCGGCCTTGTCGGTGACGGCAAACACGATGGCCACATCGGCCTCGCGGCCGGTGGTGATGAACTGCTTGACGCCGTTGATCACCCAGCCGTCGCCATCCTTCACCGCCGTGGTCTTGAGCGCCGCCGCGTCCGAGCCGACATGCGGCTCGGTCAGGCAGAAGCAGCCGAGCTTTTCGCCACGCGCCAGCGGCTTGAGCCACTGTTCTTTCTGCGCGTCGTTGCCGTAGCGGTTGGGAATGCCGCAGGCCAGCGAGTTCTGCACGCTGACGATGGTGGAGGTGGCGCCGTCGCCGGCGGCAATCTCCTCCAGCGCCAGCACCAGGCTCACGTAATCCATGCCGGCGCCGCCCCACTGCTCGGGCACCACCATGCCCAGGGCGCCGAGCGCGGCCAGTTCCTTGAGCGCCTCGCGCGGGAAGCTGTGATTGCGGTCCCATTCTTCGGCGAAGGGGGCCAGGCGCTCGCGCGAGAAATCGCGCAGCGCGTCGCGGATCATTTCCTGTTCCTGGGTCAGGATCATGGTGCAGCTCTCCTCTTGCTCTTTTCTTTATGGCGGACGATCGGTCGCCCGTCCGTATTTCATTCTCGCAGCCCGGCTGCAGCGCAGCGCAATCCGGGGTCAGCGGTGGATCAAGCGACGCTCCCGGATTCCGCTTTTCGGCTTCATCCGGGCTACGTCGTGGATCGCGTTCAGACCATCTCGACGGCCATCGCGGTGGCTTCGCCGCCGCCGATGCACAGGCTGGCCACGCCGCGCTTGAGGCCGCGGGCACGCAGCGCGCCGAGCAGGGTGACCAGGATGCGCGCGCCCGAGGCGCCGATCGGGTGACCCAGCGCGCAGGCGCCGCCGTTGACGTTGACCCGGGCATGATCGAGCTCCAGCTCGTGCATTGCGGCCATGGCCACCACGGCGAAGGCTTCGTTGATCTCCCACAGGTCGACCTGCTCGCGCTGCCAGCCGATCCTGCCGAGCAGCGCCCGGACCGCGCCCACCGGCGCGGTGGTGAACCAGCGCGGTGCCTGTGCGTGGGTGGCGTGGCCGACGATGGTGGCAATCGGTGTGAGGCCGAGCGACTCGGCGGTGGCGCGGCGCATCAGCGTGAGCGCGGCGGCGCCGTCGGAGATCGACGACGAATTGGCCGGCGTGACCGTGCCGTCGCGGGCGAAGGCCGGCTTGAGCGTGCCGATCTTGTCCAGCCGGGCCTTGAGCGGCTGCTCGTCCCGCGCAACCACCACCTCGCCGCCGCGGCCGGAGACGGTGACCGGCGCCACCTCCCAGTCGAAGCCGGTGCCGTTGATGGCGTCCTGCGCGCGGGTGGTGGAGGCGATGGCAAAGGCGTCCTGCGCCTCGCGCGTGAATTCGTAGTGAGTGGCGCAGTCTTCGGCGAAGGTGCCCATCAGCCGGCCCAGGGTCTCGGGGCTGTAGCGGTCTTCGAGGCCGTCGAAGAACATGTGGTCGAGCGTCTGGCCGTGGCCGAGGCGGTAGCCGCCGCGCGCCTTGGGGAGCAGATAGGGCGCGTTGCTCATCGACTCCATGCCGCCGGCGATCATCACCCGGTTGGTGCCGGCGAGCAGCAGATCGTGCGCCAGCATGGTGGCCTTCATGCCCGAACCGCAGACCTTGTTGATGGTGGTGCACCCGGCCGCCAGCGGCAGGCCGGCGCCCAGCGCAGCCTGGCGCGCCGGCGCCTGACCGACGCCGGCCGGCAGGACGCAGCCCATGATGACCTCCTCGACCTGGGTGGCCGACAGCCCGGCGCGCTCGACGGCGGCGGCAATGGCCACCGCGCCCAGTTGCGGCGAGGTCAGGCTCGACAGTTCGCCCTGGAACCCGCCCATGGGGGTGCGGGCGGCCGAGACGATAACGACGGGATCATTCATGTTCTGCTCCTGCAGGTTGGCGTTGGCGCCGTCAGCGCAGCGCGTCGAGTGCCGCGGCATAGCGCGGCACGAGGTCCTGCGGGCGACTGACGGTCAGCCCGAGGTCGTTCATCAGCCCGTCCTTGAGGCCGTACACCCAGCCATGGACGGTCAGCTTCTGGCCGCGCGCCCAGGCGTCCTGGACGACGACGGTCTGACATACGTTGATCACCTGTTCGATGACGTTGAGCTCGCACAGGCGGTCGTGGCGTTGCTCGGGCGACGCATCGCCGACCAGCGACATGTGCTTGGTATGCACGTCCTGCACGTGGCGCAGCCACAGGTCGACCAGGCCGACGCGGGCGCGATCGAGCGCGGCCTTGACGCCACCGCAGCCGTAGTGGCCGACCACCATGATGTGCTTGACCTTGAGCACGTCGACGGCGAACTGGATCACCGACAGGCAGTTCAGGTCGGTGTGCACGACCACGTTGGCCACGTTGCGATGCACGAACACTTCGCCCGGCAACAGGCCGACGATCTGGTTCGCCGGCACGCGCGAGTCGGCGCAACCGATCCACAGGTACTCCGGCGTCTGCAGGTGCGACAGCTTCTCGAAGAAGCCGGGGTCGACCTCGCCCATCTGGCGCGCCCAGGCGCGGTTGTAGTCGAACAGGTGAAACAGGTTCTCGTTGGAGACGGTTTCCTCGGACCAGTCCTCGAGATCGAGCGACAGGAAGATCGTCCCTTCGATCGGCGTCGGGTAGTAGGCCGGCGCCTCGGTGAAGCCCAGCTCGCGGTAGAGCTTCACCGCGATGCGCATGGCCGGCAGGGTGTCGAGCATGATCCGCTTGTAGCCCAGCTCCTGCGCGGTGCGGATGGCGGCCAGCGCCAGATCGCGCCCCACGCCCTGCCCGCGCATCGAAGGCTCGACGTAGAGGCGCTTCATCTCGCACACCCCGTCGGAGAACTTGCGGATGCCCACGCAGCCAGCCGGCTTGCCTGCCACTTCGGCAAACAACAGCCGCCCGTCCGGGGCGGAATACGCGCCGGGCAGCGACGCCATCTCGGCGTCGAAATTCTGGTAACACAGATCCACACCCAGCCAGGCGGCATAGTTGCGGAAGAACTGGCGCACGTGCTCCAGCTCGGCGGTGTGCGTGGCGTTGAGGACGCGAAGATTGATGCCCATCTGTAGACCCTCCCTGGTCAGTTGAACGCCACGAAGATACCCGAGCCTTCGCGCTGGCGCACAACGCCGCCACGACACGCCGCCGCGTCGGCAGTGGCGAAGCCGTTCACAGCGTCTCGGCGAACAGTTCGCGACCGATCAGCATGCGGCGGATTTCGCTGGTGCCGGCGCCGATCTCGTAGAGCTTGGCGTCGCGCCACAGGCGGCCGACCGGGTACTCGTTGGTGTAACCGACGCCGCCGAGGGTCTGGATCGCCTCGCCGGCCATCCAGGTGGCCTTCTCGGCCGAGTAGAGGATCGCGCCGGCCGCATCCTTGCGCAATGCGCGCGCGTGATCGGCGCGGTCGCAGGCACGGCCCACGGCGTATACATAGGCTCGGGTCGCCATCCAGGTGGCGTACATGTCGGCCAGCTTGCCCTGCATCAGCTGAAACTCGCCGATCGGCTGGCCGAACTGCTTGCGCTCGTGCACATAGGGCACGACCGCGTCCATGCACGCCGCCATGATGCCCAGCGGGCCGCCGCACAGCACGGCGCGCTCGTAGTCGAGGCCGCTCATCAGCACCTTGACGCCACCGCCAACCGTGCCGAGCACGTTCTCTTCGGGCACCTCGACGTCGTCGAAGAACAGCGGGTAGGTGTTCGAGCCGCGCATGCCGAGCTTGTCCAGGTGCGTGCCGCAGGTAAAACCTTGCATGCCCTTTTCGATGATGAACGCGGTGATGCCTGCCTTTGTGTTGTCGCGGGTGGCGTCGAGGCCGGTCTTGGCGTACACCACCAGCGTATCGGCGTCGCCGCCGTTGGTGATCCACATCTTCGCGCCGTTGAGCACGAAGCGGTCGCCCTTCTTGTCGGCGCGCAGCTTCATGCTCACCACGTCGGAACCCGCGTTGGGTTCGGACATCGCCAGCGCGCCCACATGCTCGCCCGAGATCAGCTTGGGCAGATACTTGCGCTTCTGCGCGGCAGTGCCGTTGCGGCGAATCTGGTTCACGCACAGGTTGGAGTGCGCGCCGTAGGACAGGCCCACCGAGGCCGACGCGCGCGAGACTTCCTCCAGCGCGACGATGTGCGCCAGGTAGCCCATCTGCGTGCCGCCGTATTCTTCCTCGACGGTCATGCCGTGCAGACCGAGGTCGCCCAGCTTTTTCCACAGATCGGCCGGGAATTCGTTCTGCCGGTCGATCTCGGCAGCGCGCGGGGCGATCTCGTTGCGGGCGAAATCCCATACCGCGTCGCGCAGCATGTCGATGGTCTCGCCCAGGTCGAAGTTCAGGCTCGGCATATTCATCAATCGGTCTCCTCGATCACGTCCCGATGGCTTCAGGCGACGCCCTTGCCATGCATTGTCATTAATGTCTGCTGCATTGTTGCACAGTGAATCCGCCCTTTTTCCCCACGCACGAACACGTCCGCGCGGGACACCACCAGGTTGCGCCCGGCGCGCACCACCTGCCCTTCTGCGACCAGCATGTCGCCCTGCGCCGGCGCCATCAGATTGAGTTTGTACTCCACCGTCAGCACCCCCGCGTCGGCCGGCATCAGCGTGTAGGACGCAAACCCGCCCGCGTTGTCGGCCAAGGTACCGACGATGCCGCCATGGAAAAACCCGTTCTGCTGCACCAGCTCCGGCCGAAACGGCAGCGCGATGGTGCACACCCCCGGCGCCACACCGGTCAGCGCCGCGCCAATGAATTCCATCAGGGGCTGGGCGGCAAAAGCCGCCCGCACGCGCGACTCGAAATCAGGGTCACATGCCTGCCACGTCGTCGGCTCTGTCATCGGCACCTCCGCTGTGCATTATATTGACGTTTACGTAAACGTAAAGTACTTTATCGAAAAAATGCGGTGCCGCTTCAGCCCGCATCTCCGGCCGCGTGCGTGCGGAGCAGCTCGGCACATTGGCGTTCGAGGATATCGATTTCACCCAGCACCACCTCGATGTCCTCGAGTTGCTGTGCCAGCGCGGCGCGGCGCTCGCTGAGCACTTTCTGAAAGTG
>JAGRFQ010000056.1:0-1918 GCA_020445945.1 Rhodocyclaceae bacterium | reverse complement strand
CGCAGGGCGAGCCTCAGGCGGGTGCGGTCGGCGCGGGAATACACCCGGCTGCGTCCCACCCGGGCCGGCGTGAGCAGCCCCTGGTCTTCGTAGAAACGGATCGCCCGCGGGGTGATCTCGAACTCTCGCGAGAGTTCCGTAATGGTGTAGGTTCGTTCTGTCGTCATCAGAAAATCGACTGTCGAAAGCCACATTTTTTTCATGTAGCTATTTGTTTTTATAGAAATTTTACGCGCTCACGTGCGGCGAGTTAAACAGATTTCCCGCACCGAAGCAATGCGCACTTTCCACGGAGAGCCCGCCCATGCGCCCCCCCAGCCCGCTGACCTACCCCTTCGACGCGCTCCCCGCGCTCGGCCGCTGGACGACGGTCGCGCCCGGCGTGCACTGGCTGCGCATGCCGCTGCCCTTTGCGCTCGACCACATCAATCTGTGGATGCTCGACGACGGCGACGCGATCGCCCTGGTCGACACCGGCTTCGGCCTGCCGGAAATCCGGTCGGCGTGGGACGCGGTGCTCGCGCGCCTCGCCAGACCGGTCTCGCGCATCATTGTCACCCACTGCCACCCGGACCACCTTGGCCTGGCGCAATGGTTGTCGGAGCGCACCGGCGCGCCGATCTGCATGACGCAGGGCGAATACCTCGGTGGTCATGCCCTGTGGGCCCAGCTGCCGGGCTACAGCGTGGCCGACATGCTGACCCAGTTCCGACGCCACGGCCTCGACGAGGCACGCCTCGCGGCGCTGGAGCAGCGCGGCAACGGCTATCGCCGCGGCGTGCCGGCCATGCCCACCTGCTATCACCGGCTGATGGACGGCGACGCGCTCGAGATCGGCGCTCACACCTGGAACGTCATTGCCGGCTACGGCCACTCGCCCGAACACGCCGCGCTGCATTGCGCGACGCTGGGCGTGCTGATCTCCGGCGATATGCTGTTGCCGCGGATTTCCACCAACGTGAGCGTTTTTGCTGCAACGCCACATGACAACCCTCTGAAACGATTTCTCGACGCCATCGCACGATTCAAGGGCTTGCCCTCGAGCACGCTCGTGCTACCATCCCACGGCAGGCCTTTCACAGGAATAGCGCCTCGCGTCGACGAACTGGCCGAGCACCATCGGGAACGTTGCGATGCACTATTGGCGGCATGCACCTCGCCCAAAAATGCGGGCGAACTGCTGCCAACCCTGTTTCCGCGCGAACTGGACACTCATCAGGTGATGTTCGCGATGGGGGAAGCGATTGCTCATCTGAACTACCTCGTGCACGGGAGGGAACTGCGTGAGGTAGCCAGCGATGACGACACGACCCGCTACATTTCGACAGCTTTACCCTAGCTTTGAGGACGAAAAAATGGCTCCACCGAAGACCGACGACAGCAACCGAGAACTGCCCGATCCGAGTGAAATCGCCAAAACCTATTCAGAGGTGGCGCAACGCGCATCGAGCCTGATAAGCGAACACGTCCAGCGCCAACTCAAGAAAGGCGTCTCGGCCCCGGCCGACGAACTGGGTATCGCCCAAGCGTTCATGGACATGATGGCCAAGCTGCTGGCCAACCCGTACAAACTCGCCCAGGCGCAAATGAACCTGGTGTGGGATTACTTCTCGCTGTGGCAACACTCCATGCTGCGCGTGGTTGGCATGCAGGCCGCGCCAGTGGCCGCACCGACCAAGGACGACAAGCGCTTCCGCGACGATCAGTGGCAGGAACACTTCCTGTTCGACTTCATCAAGCAGTCCTACCTCATCACCGCGCGTCACATCCATGACACCGTGTGCTGTGTGGAAGGCCTCGATGACCAGACCCAGAAGAAGGTCAACTTCTACACCCGTCAATACGTCGACGCGCTGAGCCCGTCGAACTTCGCCATGACCAACCCGGAGGTCTTCCGCGAAACGGTCAAGAGCCATGG
>JAGRFQ010000055.1:45686-48562 GCA_020445945.1 Rhodocyclaceae bacterium | reverse complement strand
TGCTCGAACGCGACGGCATTCTGGTAGAGGACGAATCGGGCTGGAAGCTGTCGACCACCCGCGCCGCGGCACTGCTCGACGCCGTGCTCGAAGTGCTCGCCCGCGACGCCTATCACCGCGACGTGATCGACCTGTGCAAGTCGCCCTTCGTGTTTGGCGATGTGGCGGACGGCGAACGCCAAGACGCGGTGCTCGCGCTCGAACAGGCGATCGCAGCGGCCGACCTCGTCGGCGGTTTCGACGGGCTCGACACGCTGGCCCTCGCCGACCCCGTTGCGCCACGGCTGGTGGCCGCGCTGGGGGCTGCCAGGGCGGCGTTTGCGATGCGCGCTGCGCCGCCGCAGATATGGCTCCAGCGCCTCCTCGCGGCGCTCGATGCGCTGGGCGCGCGTGCGCCGCTGGCGGCCGACGCCGCCGGGCAGGTCGTGCTCGAGTGGCTCACCGCGCGCATCGACGAGCTCGCCGGCGAAGCCTGCACGCTGGATTTCGACGAGTGGCGCGCGTGGTTCGATGCGCGACTTGACGAGGCGCTGTTCCGCGACCACAGCATCCGCAGCCCGGTGGTGATGACCCACCTGCCTGCATGCCGGCTGCGCGGTTTCGACCTCGCCATCGTGATCGGCGCCGATGTCGAGCAACTGTGCGTTCCCGGCGCCCGCCCGATCTTCGTCCATGAAGGCGTGCGCCGGGACCTCGGTCTGCCCGGGGCGCTCGCCGGCCAGCAGCGCCTGCGCGACGATCTGGCCGGGCTGATCGCCGCTTGCGGTCGGGTGGTATTTACCTGGCAGCGCTTCAAGGCCGGTGAGCCGTGCCGGCTGGCGGCCGATCTCGACCTGCTCGATCTTGCCCACAGCTTGCGCTTCGGGCGCGCCTTGATTGCGCCCGCGGCGCCGGTGCCGATGCCGGCGGTCGACGCGATCGGCCAGCCGGTACCCGCGCCGGTCGTTCCGCGCGCGCTGCGCCCGCCACACATCACAGCCTACGGCTACAGCGCGCTGGTGAGCTGCCCGTATCAGTACTTCGTGCGCTTCGTGCTCGGCTTGGACGAGACCACCACGGTCAGCGAGGCGATGGAAAAGCGCGACTACGGGGCGCTGGTGCATGCCGTGCTGGAGCAGTTCCACGCGCGCTATCCGGTGGTCGGCGGCCACGATGCGACGGACATGCTCGCCGCGCTCGAAGCCATCAGTCGCGCGGTGTTTGCCGAGCGCCTGGCCGCCAATTTCATGGAGACCGCGTGGTTCGTGCGCTGGTGCCGGCAGTGGCCCGGTTATCTCGACTGGCAGCGCACGCGCGAGGCCGCCGGCTGGCGCTATCAGGCCGGCGAGCGCGATCTGCGCCGCGCGCTGACGCTGGCCGACGGCGACACGCTGACCCTGCGCGGGCGCATCGACCGCCTCGACGCGCGCGACGACGGCGCGGTGGCGGTGCTCGACTACAAGACCCGCGACCGTGCCGCGCTGGCCCGGGCGGCAAAAGATCCGGAAGACATCCAGCTCGCCGTGTATGCCGCGCTCGTGGGCGAGGCGGTGAGCGAAGCCGGTTATGTGTCGCTGGACGGCGAGGGCATCGAAACCGTCGCGCTGGCGGACCCGGCGGCGGCCGTCGATGCGCAGCGCACGCGGCTGATCGGCGTGTTCGATCGTCTCGGCGCCGGCGCGCCGCTGGTCGCCAACGGGGCGGGCAGCGCCTGCGACTGGTGCGCCGTGCGCGGCGTCTGCCGCAAGGACTATCACGATGACTGACCCCTTCGTCGCCACCGCGCTCGACCCCGCGCGCAGCGTGGTGGTCGAGGCCTGCGCCGGTAGCGGCAAGACCTGGCTGCTGGTCTCGCGCATCCTGCGCATCCTGCTCGACGGCGCCCGCCCCGGCGACATTCTGGCGATCACCTATACCCGCAAGGCGGCGCGCGAGATCGCTGGGCGGCTGCGTGAGTGGCTGCGTGAGCTGGCCTGTCTGGACGATGCGAAGGCGTGCGAATTTCTGGCCGCGCGCGGGCTGACGCCGGCTGCGGCGCAGGCCGCCCTGCCGCGCGCGCGCCAGCTCATTGAAACCGTCGAGCAGGCCAGCCCGGCGATGACCATCACCACCTTTCACGGCTGGTTCGGCCGCATCCTCGGCGGCGCCAGCCTGCGCTCCGGGCTGGCCGGCTTTGCGCTTGCCGAGGCCGAGCGGCCGCTGCTCGACGAGGCCTGGGGGCTGTTCGCCCGCCGCTGCGGGCGCGACCCCGACAGCGCCGCCGCGCGCGGCCTGACCGAATTGTTCGAGACCTTCGGCCGGCACAACACCCGCGCATTGCTCGATGCCTTCGTGTCGCGCCGCGCCGAGTGGCAGGTGTATGCCGGCGAGGACGATGTCGACACGCTGATCGCGCGCATTGGCGCCGATCTCGGGGCGACCAGCGACGCCGACGCGCTGGCCGCATTTTTTGCGGCGCCGGCGCTGGCGGCGACGCTGACGGCCTACGCCGGCGCGCTGGAAAAGAACACGGCGGGTGACCACAAGCTGGCGGCGGCGCTGGGGGCGGCGCGGGCGCTCGAAGACCCGGCGGCCTGTTTCGCGGCGCTGGTGCCGGTATTCATCACCACCACCGGCACGGCGCGCAGTCGCAAGGCGTCGGCGGCGCAGGCCAAGCGCCTGGGCGAGGCGGGCGAGGCCGATTTTCTGCGCGCTCACGCCGAGCTGTGCGAGCGCGTGCTGGCGTGTCTCGACGCGCGCACCGAGGCGCGCGTGCTGGCCTTCAACGCCGCTGCGCTGCACGCCGGCACGGCCTTGCTCGAGGTGTTCGAAGCCTTCAAGCGCAGCCGCCGGCAGATGGATTTCGCCGATCTCGAGGTGCATGTCGACCGCCTGCTTGCCGACGCCGATCTGGCCCC
>JAGRFQ010000055.1:36141-45540 GCA_020445945.1 Rhodocyclaceae bacterium | reverse complement strand
AAGCAGTCGATCTACCGCTTCCGCCGGGCCGACTACCGCATTTTCGGCCATGCCGCCGACTGGCTCGGCGAACACTTCGGCGCCGTGCGCCTGCCCAACACGCACACCTGGCGCAACGCACCGGCGATTGTCGAGGTGGTCAATCAGGTCTTCGCCGGGCTGCCGGCCTTTGTCGGCTTTGCGGCGCAGACCGCGCGCCAGGCGGATCTGCCCGGCGAGGTGGTCGTGCTGCCGCTGGTCGAGGTGCCGGCGGCGGATGCGGCGGCCACCGCTGCGCCGGCGACGGGGTTGCGCGATCCGCTGACCACGCCGCTGCTCGTGGCCGAGCATCTGGCCCGGCGCGAAGAGGCGCGGCAGATGGTGGCGACGTTGCAGGCGCGGGTCGGGCACACGCTGATTGCGGACCGCGACGGGACGCGCCCGCTGGGCTGGGGCGATGTGCTGATCCTGACGCGCAAGCGCAGCATCCTGCCCGAATACGAGCGCGCGCTGCGCGAGGCCGGGGTGCCGTATCTGAGCGTCAGCCGCGGTCAGCTGCTGAGCACGCTGGAGGCGGCCGACCTCGGCGCCTTGCTGCGTTTCCTGACCACCCCGTCGGACGATCTGGCGCTGGTGCATGCCCTGCGCACGCCGCTGTTCGAGTGCAGCGACGATTTTCTGATGACGCTGGCGCTGCGAGCCGAGGCGCATTGGTGGGCACGGCTGCAGGCGCTGGCGGCGACGGCGCATGCCGACACGGCGCGAGCGGCGGCGGTGGTCGACCGGCTGCGTGCGTGGATCGCGCTGGCGGCGTCTCTGCCGGTGCACGACCTGCTCGACAGCATCTACCATCAGGCCGACGTGATGGCGGCCTACCGGCGCCGCGTGCCGCCCGCGATGTGGCCCGGCGTGTGCGCCAATCTGGAGGCGTTTCTGGCGCTCGCGCTGAGCGTGGACGGCGGGCGCTTTCCGAGCCTGCCGCGCTTTGTGGCCGAGCTCGAGCGGCTTGGCCGCGCGGCGGACGACGAGGCGCCGGACGAAGGCGCGCTGGCCGATCACGGCGGCGCGGGGCGGGTGCGGATCATGACCGTGCATGGCGCCAAGGGGCTGGAGGCGCCGCTGGTGTGGCTGATCGACGCCAACAACATGCGCCAGCCCGCCGATGCCTATCAGCCGCTGCTGGATTGGCCGGTTGGCGCCGCGGTGCCGACGCATTTCTCGCTTCACGCCAGCGGCAAGCTCAAGGGTCGTGCGCGCGACGCGGTGTTTGCGGCCGAGGACGAAGCGGCGGCGCGCGAGTCGCTCAATCTGCTCTACGTGGCGATCACCCGCGCTGAACAGATCTTCGTGGTCAGTGGATCGGTGGCCGCCGGCAGGGCTGGCGAGAGCTACTACGCGCGCCTGCGCGCGGCGCTTGATGCGCTGGGCGCAGGCGCATCCTTTGGTGCGCTGCCGGTGGCTGCCGAGGGACGGGCCGCTGCCGGCGATGCGACGCCCGTCGAGCGCGTGGTGGTTGCGCCGGTGGCAGCGGTGGGCGAGCGTCGGGCCTCGCCGGAGGCTTCCGACGGGTTGGCCTTTGGCGTAGCCATGCATGCCTTGATCGAAGCCCGCACCAGCGAGGGCATGCCCGAGCCGGCGGGCTTGGGTGAGGCGGTACGCGCTGCCGCGATGGCGATCCTCGATGCGCCGGACATGCAGCGATTTTTCGATGCGTCGTGTTTCACGGCAGCCTATAACGAAGTGGAGATCATGCATCGCGACGGTCGCCCGGGGCGCATCGACCGGCTGGTGGTGTTCGACGATGCGGTGTGGGTGCTCGACTACAAGAGCGGTACGGTCGATGACGCGATGCTGGCACGCTACCGGGCGCAGTTGCGTGGCTACTGCGAGGCCGTCGATGGCGTCTTCGGCACGCATCCGGTGCGGGCGCTGCTGGTGTTCGCCGATGGCCGCCGCGAGGCGGTGTAGGGCTGTGCTGCAAGGTGCGGGGTTTGCCTGACTTTCCCGCCGCAGCACAATCGACTACCATCCGTTAAAACAAAGCGCATCACCGTGGCGCATACCAAACAGGCAAGGGGTTCAAGCATGCAGGTCAGTGAAATCCTCGCGATCAAGGGCAAGGTGCTCTACACGATCGCTCCCAACCGCAGTCTGTCGGAGGCGGTGGCCATCATGAACGAGCAGGATGTGGGCTCGCTGGTGGTGTTCGAGCACGGCAAGATGGCCGGGATTCTCACTTTCCGCGAAGTGCTGCATGCCGTGCAGGCCGGCGGCACCGAGTGGGCCGGCACGACGATCGCCGATGCGATGGTGCGCGATCCGCTCAGCGCCGGTCCGAACATGGAAATGGACGAGCTGCGTCGGCACATGGTGGATCATCACCAGCGCTACATGCCGGTCATGGACGATGGCACGCTGCTGGGCGTGATCTCCTTTCACGATGTGGCCAAGGCGGTGCTCGAAGAACAGAGCTTCGAAAACCGGATGCTCAAGAACTACATTCGCAACTGGCCCGAGGAAGGCGAAGAGGCCTGAATGTGAAGACGCCCTGACGGGTGCCTCAGGGGGGGCGCACGGCAGGTCGGGTGTTGGGCGGATTGCCGGTCGTTGCGGCGATCCGGTTGCCAAAGGCGGGCAGGCCTGCACCACAGGTTCTGTTCCGGCGCACCTGGAATGGAGACACGATGGAAAAGATCTGGCTCAAGAACTACCCCCCTGGCGTCCCCGCCGAAATCGATGTCGATGAATTCCGCTCGATCGGGGACATGTTCCTGCAAAGCTGTCAGCAGTTTGGCGGGCGCACGGCGTACATCAACATGGGCAAGGGCATCAGCTTTGCCGAGCTCGAACGCCTGAGTGCCGACTTTGCCGCCTATCTGCAATGCGAACTCAAGCTCCCGCCCGGGACCCGCATCGCGCTGATGATGCCCAATGTGCTGCAGTACCCCGTTGTCATGTACGGGGCGTTGCGCGGGGGGTACACGGTGGTGAACTGCAATCCACTGTACACCGCGCGCGAGCTGGAGCATCAGCTCGTCGATTCGGGCGCCGAGGTGATCGTGATCCTCGACAACTTCGCCCATACGCTCGACCACGTGCTGGGCAACGTGCCGCTCAAGCACGTCATCGTGACGCGCATGGGCGACATGCTCGGCGGGGTCAAGGGTGCGCTGGTCAACTTCGTGGTCAAACATGTCAAGAAAATGGTGCCGGCATGGACGCTGCCGGGCCACTGCCGATATGGTGACGTGATGCAGCAGGGCGCGGCGCATGACTTCCGCCCGGTGGTGGTAGGGCACGACGATATCGCCTACCTGCAATACACCGGCGGCACCACGGGGGTGGCCAAGGGGGCGATCCTGACCCACCGCAACATCATCGCCAATCTGCAGCAGGCGCATGCGTGGATCAAGCCGTTTCTGAGCGAAGGCGGGGAGGTCATCATCACCGCCTTGCCGCTCTACCATATCTTTTCGCTCACCGCGAACTGCCTGACCTTTTTCAAGATTGGCGCCACCAACGTGCTGATCACCAACCCGCGCGACATCCCGGGCTTTGTGAAGGAGTTGAGCAAAACGCGGTTCACGGCGATCACCGGCGTCAACACCTTGTTCAACGCCTTGTTGAATCATCCCGACTTCAAGGCGCTTGATTTCTCCAGTCTGAACATCGCGCTCGGTGGCGGCATGGCCGTGCAGCAGGCGGTTGCCGACCGCTGGCGCGAGGTGACCGGCAAACCGCTGATCGAGGCCTACGGGCTGACCGAAACCTCGCCGGCGGTGTGCATCAACCCGCTCGATCTGGCCGAGTTCAACCATGCCATCGGGCTGCCCATCTCGTCGACCGAGATCAGCATCCGCGACGACGAGGGCAAGGAGCTTGGCATCGGCAAGGCCGGCGAGCTGTGCGTGAAGGGGCCGCAGGTGATGAAGGGTTACTGGAATCGGCCGGATGAGACCGAACGCGCCATGACGGCTGACGGTTTTCTGCGCACCGGCGATGTCGCCAATGTCGATTCCGAGGGTTTCGTGCGCATCGTCGACCGCAAGAAAGACATGATTCTGGTGTCCGGCTTCAATGTCTATCCCAATGAAGTTGAAGACGTCGTCGCCAGTCACCCCGGCGTGATCGAGGTGGCTGCCATCGGCGTGCCCGACGCGCACAGCGGTGAAGCGGTCAAGATCTTCGTCGTGCGCAAGGATCCGGCGCTGACCCGCGAGGCCCTGGTGGCCTACTGTCGCGACAATCTCACCGGCTACAAGGTGCCGCATCTGGTGGAGTTTCGCGAGGAGCTGCCCAAGACCAATGTGGGCAAGATCCTGCGCCGCGCCCTGCGCGACGACACCGCGGCGTGACCGGCGGCCTTGCCTTTTTCGGGAACCCGTGTTTTCATCGACGCCGTTGTCCGTGATCCGACCAAGCCTTACACACGCATGATCTTCCGTTCGCGCCGCGCTCTGGTAGTCCCTGTTGTAGTACGCGTAGTCAGCGTAGGCCGCAGCGCGCCGTAACGGGTCGGATCACCACAGGATTCTCGAAACCCCCGCCGGCGCGAAGCTGGCGGGGGTTTTTTACATGGGTTCCCCGCCCGCAAGCCGGCAGAACCTCCAGGAGAGCAACATGATGCAGATGACTGGCGCGGAATTGATCGTCCGCCTGCTTGAACGACAAGGCATTGAAACCGTCGCCGGCGTGCCCGGCGGCGCGATCCTGCCGTTTTACGACGCCTTGTCGCACAGCGAAAAGATTCACCACGTGCTGGCCCGTCACGAGCAGGGCGCGGGCTTCATGGCGCAGGGCATGGCGCGCGTGTCGGGGCGGCCGGAAGTGTGCCTGGCCTCGTCCGGCCCCGGCGCC
This sequence comes from Rhodocyclaceae bacterium, assembly GCA_020445945.1. GTDB lineage: Bacteria > Pseudomonadota > Gammaproteobacteria > Burkholderiales > Rhodocyclaceae > Nitrogeniibacter. The sequence goes on along the minus strand of JAGRFQ010000055.1, from coordinate 40,704 downwards.
ACCAATCTGGTCACCGCGATTGCCGATGCCAAGCTCGATTCGATTCCGCTGGTGGCCATCACCGGTCAGGTGCCGCTGGCGATGATCGGCACCGACGCGTTCCAGGAGGTCGACACCTACGGCATGACCATCCCGATCACCAAGCACAACTATCTGGTGCGCGACGCCAACGAGCTGCTCGACGTGGTGCCCGCCGCGTTCCGGCTGGCGATGTCCGGCCGCCCGGGACCAGTGCTGATCGACGTGCCCAAGGACGTGCAGAACCAGCGCATCGAGTTTGAAGACTATCCCGCGCCGGTGGTCCCCGCGCCCTTGCCGGCGCCCGATCTGGCCGCCATCGAGCAGGCCGCGCAGATGATCAACGACGCCGCGCAGCCGGTGCTCTACCTCGGTGGCGGGGTGATCGCCTCCGGCGCCTCGCATCTGGCGGTGACGCTGGCCGAGCAGGCCGGCCTGCCGACCACGATGACGCTGATGGCGCTCGGCGCGATGCCGGTCGACCATCCGCTGTCGATCGGCATGCTCGGCATGCACGGCGCGCGCTACACCAACTACGTGCTCGAAGAGGCCGACCTGCTGGTGTGCATCGGCGCGCGTTTCGACGACCGCGCCATCGGCAAGGCGGCGCAGTTCTGCCCCAAGGCCAAGATCGTGCATGTGGATATCGACCCGTCGGAGCTCGACAAGATCAAGACCGCCCACGTGGGCATTCACGGCGATGTCAGCCAGGTGCTCGAAGCACTGCTGCCGCAGGTCCACGTCAAGCTGCGCGAGGACTGGCTGGCGCAGGTCGACAGCCTCCGGAGCCGCTTCCCGCTGGCCACGCCGAACATCGACAATCCGCGTTCCCACTATGGGCTGGTGCAGGCCGTGGCCGACGCGCTCGACGACGAAGCGGTGATCACCACCGACGTCGGCCAGCACCAGATGTGGGTCGCGCAGGCCTACCCCTTCCGCCGGCCGCGCCAGTGGCTCACCTCGGGCGGGCTGGGCACGATGGGCTTCGGTCTGCCGGCAGCGATCGGCGCCGCGCTGGCCGAACCGACGCGCACCGTGGTGTGCTTCTCCGGCGACGGCAGCCTCAAAATGAACATTCAGGAGATGGCGACCGCGGCGGAAGAAGAGCTCAACGTCAAGATCGTGCTCATGAACAACAACGCGCTGGGGCTGGTGTACCAGCAGCAGAACCTGTTCTACGGCAAGCGCACGATGGCCTCCAACTACAAGCGCGCGACCGATTTCCTCAAGGTGGCCGAAGGCTTCGGGCTGGAGACGGTCGATCTCGACACGGCCGACGATCCCGCCGCCACGCTGGCCGCCGCGCTCAAGCGACCGGGGCCGTGCCTGATCCACTGCACCATCGACCGCGAGGAATTCGTCTATCCGATGGTGCCGCCGGGTGGCGCCAACAGCGAAATGATCGGTTAAGGAGAACACACCATGTCGATAGTCATCGATCGCCCACAGGCCAGCCGGATCAAGGTGGTGCTGGAGCTGGAAGTCAACAACCACGCCGGCGTGATGTCGCACATCTGCGGCCTGTTCGCGCGTCGCGCCTTCAACGTCGAGGGCATTCTGTGCATGCCGCTGGCGGACGCCACACGCAGCCGCATCTGGCTGCTGGTGTTCGAAGATCAGCGTCTGGAGCAGATGATCAAGCAGGTCGAAAAGCTCGAAGACGTGCTCAGCCTGCAGCGTCACGGCGCCGAGCACGCGGTGTTCGAGCGGCTCGAAGAGTTCTTCCGCTGAAGCGCCCCGCCTGAACGAAAAACGCCGGCGCGATGCCGGCGTTTTTCATGGTGCCCCGACTACTGCGGCGGCGCCCACCCGCCGCCGAGCGCGCGGAAGAGGTCGGCAATGGCCGACTTTTGCGCCGCCGACGCATCGGCCAGGCGCAGTTGCGCGTCGAGCAGGTTGCGCTCGGTGTCGAGCACTTCGAGCCGCCCGACCAGGCCGGCATCGAAGCGCAGCCGGGCGTGCGACAGTGCGCGGTCGAGCGCCTCGACGCGGGCCGCCTGCGCATCGCGGCTGTCCATCGCCGCGCGCTGGGCGGCCAGTGCGCGACGCACATCGGCGAAGGCGTTGGCCACCGCCTGCACGTAGCGCGCGCGGGCTTGCGCGGCGCGCGCTTCGGCCGCGTCCTGCGCGTGTTTCAGGCGACCGGCGTCCCAGATCGGCTGGGTCAGGCCGAGGGCGAGGGAGAACATCCCGGCCGAGCCGTCGAGCAGGGTGGCGAAGTCGGTCGATTCGCGCCCCAGCGAAGCGGTCAGCGCGATCGCCGGCAGGCGTTGCGCGCGGGCCTCGCCGATGCGTGCGTGGGCGGCGACCAGCGCCTGCTCGGCTTCGACCAGATCGGGCCGGCGGCGCAGCAGCTCGGCGGGCAACGCGTCGGGGACGAGCACCGGCGCGGCGCTGTGGCGTGCGCGGAAGACGGTGGCATCGACGATGGCGCGCGGCGAGCGCCCGAGCAGCACCGCCAGCGTGGCTTCGGTCGCCTGCTGAGCGTTGCGTGCCGCGGCCAGTTCTGCGGCCACCGCGCGGGCGGCCGCGTCGGCGTTGAGGGCGTCGATTTCGGCGGCGCTGCCGGCGGCCACGCGCTGGCCGAGCAGGTCGCTGGCGTCGCGCCGGCTGGCGAGGGTCCGGGTGGCGATGTCGACCCGCGCGTCGGCGGCCTGCAGGGCGAAGTATTGACGCGCCACGTCGGCGCTCAGCGCCAGCGCCACGGTCTGGCGCGCCGCGTCGGCGGCCAGCAGCTCGGCGCGGGCGGCGGCGCTGGCGTTGCGGTAGCGCGCCCACAGGTCGATTTCGTAGCGTGCGCCGAGCCCGACGCTGTGCACGTTGAGCGTGCGCGGGGTGGTGGCGATGCCTTCCAGACTGCTGCGCGTGCGCGCGCTGCCGAGCGTGGCGTCGACGGTGGGGGCGCGGTCGGCGTCGGCGATGCCGGCGCGCGCGCGGGCTTCTTCGAGGCGCGCGGCGGCGATGTGCACGTCGGCGTTGTGCGCCAGCGCTTCGCTCATCAGGGCGTCGAGCGCCGGGTCCCGATACACCGACCACCACGCTTCCGGGACGGCCGTGGCGAGCGTGGCCTGAGGCGTTGCGCGGTCGAGGCGGTCGGGCAGGTCGATGGCGGGGCGCTGGTACGCCGGGTGTACCGCGCAGGCGCTGAGCAGCGCGGCGGCCAGCAGCGGGGCGAACCTAGTCATGCTTTTTCTCCCCGTCGAGGGCGGCGCTGTCGGCGACCAGCTTGTCGTGGGCGATGTCGTGGCGCACGCGGATCTCCTCGAACAGCGCGTCGCGCGAGCGCGGGTCGGAGAGCGCGCCTTCGGTGATGAAGCGGTAGAACAGCGGGACGAAGAAAATGGCGAGGAAGGTGGCGGCGAGCATGCCGCCGACCACCCCGGTGCCGACCGCGTGGCGCGCGCCCGCGCCGGCGCCGGAGGAGAGCACCAGCGGGGTGACGCCGAGGATGAAGGCCAGCGAGGTCATCAGGATCGGGCGGAAGCGCAGCCGCGCGGCCTCGATGGCGGCGGCCGCGGCGCTCATCCCGTCCTGGTGCTTGTAGATCGCGTACTCGACGATCAGGATCGCGTTCTTGGCGGCCAGCCCGAGCAGGGTCACCAGCCCGATCTGGAAATACACGTCGTTGGTCATGCCGGCGATCCACACCGCGGCGAGCGCGCCGAAGGTGCCGAAGGGCAGCGCCAGCAGCACCGCCAGCGGCAGCGACCAGCGCTCGTACTGCGCGGCGAGGATCAGGAACACCATCAGCGCGCCGAGCGCCAGCGTCATGCCCGAGGAGCCGCTGGAGCGCCGCTCCTGGTACGCCGCGCCGCTCCAGTCGAGACTGAAGCCGGCGGGCAGCGTGGTGGCGGCGAGCTCTTCGAGCCGGGCGATGGCCTGGCCGGTGGAGAAGCCCGGCGCGGCGCTGCCGATGATCTTGACCGCCGGCAGGTTGTTGAAGCGCTCCAGGGTGTCCGGGCCGGCGGTGTTGTGGATGGTGGCCAGCGAGGCGATCGGCACCAGCGCGCCGCTGTCGGCGCGCACGTAGGCCTCGCCGATGTCTTGCGGCTGGTCGCGCGCGGCCGGGTCGGCCGACATCAGCACCTGCCAGGTGCGGCCGTATTTGTTGAAGTCGTTCACGTAGTAGCTGCCGAGGTTGGCGCTGAGCGTGGCGAACAGGCCGTCGAGCGGCACGCCGAGCGCCTTGGCCTTTTCGCGGTCGACATCGACGAACAGTTGCGGGGTGCTGGCGCGCCACAGCGTCTGCGCCATCGCGAACATGGGGTCCTGATTGACCGCGCCGAGGAACTGGCCGGTGACTTCGGCCAGCCGCTTGGCGTCGTTGTCGCCGCGGTTCTGCAGGTAGAACTCGAAGCCGCCGGCGTTGCCCAGCCCGAAGATGGCCGGCGGGTTGAAGGACAGGACCAGCGCCTCCTTGATGTGGCCGGTGGCGCCCCATGTCTGGCCGACCAGTTCGGCCGCGGTGCGGGTGCGCTGGTCCCAGTGCTTGAGGGTGACGAAGAAGGTCGCCGCGCTGTTCTTGAAGCTGCCGCCGAGGAAGTC
>JAGRFQ010000055.1:0-36064 GCA_020445945.1 Rhodocyclaceae bacterium | reverse complement strand
CCAGCGAGGCGCCGTCGGGCAGATACACCGCGGTGATGAAGTAGCCCTGGTCTTCGTCCGGCACCAGCGAGCCGGGGGTGTTCTGCCATAGCCCGGCCGTGATTGCGACCATGCCGGCGAACAGCAGCGCGCCGATGCCGCCGCGGCGGATGAGCCACGCGACGCCGTGGGTGTAGCGCCGGGTGACGTGCTCGAAGCCGCGGTTGAAGGCGCGGAAGAAGCGGCTGGTGGCCTTGTGCTCGTGGCGCAGGATCAGCACGCACAGCGCGGGCGTGAGGGTCAGCGCGACGATGCCGGAGATGCTCACCGCGATGGCGATGGTGACCGCGAACTGGCGGTACAGCTCGCCGGTGAGCCCGCCGAGAAAGGCGATCGGCACGAACACCGCGCACAGCACCAGCACGATGGCGATCACCGGTCCGGTCACTTCGCGCATCGCCTGCACCGCGGCCTGACGCACGGGGAGCCCTTCCTCGTGCATGATCCGCTCGACGTTTTCGAGCACCACGATGGCGTCGTCGACCACGATGCCGATGGCCAGCACCATGCCGAACAGGGTCAGCGTGTTGATCGAGTAGTCGAGCATCATCAGCCCGGCGAAGGCGCCGATCAGCGACACCGGCACCGCCAGCGTGGGGATCAGCGTGGCGCGCCAGTTCTGCAGGAACAGGTAGACCACGAGGAAGACCAGCACCATCGCTTCGGCCAGCGTCTTGAGCACTTCGCGGATCGACACGTCGACGAAATCGGTGGTGTCGTAGGGAATCGAGTAGCTCAGCCCGTCGGGGAAACGGCTTTCGAGCTCGACGAGCGTGGCCTTGACCTCTTGCGCCACGTCGAGCGCGTTGGCGCCGGGCTTGAGGAAAATGCCGACCAGCGTGGCGGGCTGGCCGCTGAGGCGGCCGATGAAGCTGTAGTCGCGCGCGCCCAGTTCGACCTTGGCGACATCGCGCAGCCGCACCTGGGCGCCGTCCGGCGTGGCGCGCAGAACGATCTGCTCGAATTCGCTCGCGTCGGCCAGCCGGCCGCGGGTGTTGACGGTCAGCGACAGCGCCTGCCCGGTGGCGGTCGGCGGCTGGCCGATGCGCCCGACGGCGTACTGCGCGTTCTGCTCCTCGATGGCGCGGATCACGTCGGTGGTGGCCAGGTCGTACTGCTTCAGCCGGTCGGGCTGCAGCCACACGCGCATCGCGTAGTCCTTGGCGCCGAAGATCTGCACGTTGGTGGTGCCCGGCACGCGCTTGATCACGTCGAGCACGTTCAGCGTCACGTAGTTGCTGGTGTAGACGTCGTCGAAGCGGCCGTCCGGCGAGGTGAAGGCGACCACTTGCAGGAAGGATGAGGAGCCCTTCTCGACGCTGATGCCCTGCCGGCGGACCTCCAGCGGCAGGCGCGTTTCGGCCTGCTTGACGCGGTTGTTCACATTGATCACCGCCTGGTCGATGTCGGCGCCGATCTCGAAGGTGACCTGAATCTCGACCCGTCCGCTGGAGGCCGAGGTGGAGCTCATGTAGAGCATGTCTTCGACGCCGATGATCTGCGTTTCGAGCGGTGCGGCGACGGTCTTTTCGATCACCTCGGCCGAGGCGCCGGGGTAGGTCGCGGCCACGGTGACCACCGGCGGGGCGATCTCCGGATACTGCGCGACCGGCAGCCCGCGCATCGAGGCCAGGCCGGCGATGACGATGAACAGCGACAGGACCGTGGCGAAGATCGGACGGTCGATGAAAAAGCGCGAGAACATGCTCAGGCTCCCGGCTTGGCCGCGCCGTCGGCGGGCGGGGTGGCGGCCACCGGCGCGCCCGGCCCGATCTTGAGCACGCCGTCGACGATGACTTCATCGCCCGCGGCGAGGCCGTCGACGATCACCGTGTCGCCGACCCATTCCATCGGCGTCACCGGACGCTGCGCGGCCTTGCCGTCGACCGCCAGATAGACGAAGCGCCCTTGCGGGCCTTCGAGCACCGCGCGCTGCGGCACGGCGATGGCGTTGGGACGCACCACGCCTTCGAGATGCACGCGCACGAATTCGCCGGGATGCAGCCGCTGCGCCGGGTTGGGCAGCTCGGCCTGCGCTTCGCTGCTGCCGGTGCGCGGGTCGATGCGCACGTCGGTGAAGCTCAGCGTGGCGGTGGCGTCGAGCCGGCTGCCGTCGCGGCGCGACAGGGCGACGCTGAACGTGTTGCCGTGGGTGAATTTGAGTGCGCCGCGGGCGAGCTCGCCTTCGATGCGCGCGCGGTCGGTGTCGGGCAGGCCGAAGCGCACCTGCAGCGGATCGGTTTGCGTCACCACCGTGAGCAGGCTTTCCGGGCCGGCCAGCAGGCTGCCTTCGGGCTGCTGGGCGCGCGCGCTGATGCCGCTGATCGGCGAGGCGACTTTGGTGTAACCCAGGTTCAGGCGCGCCTGACGGGCGCTGGCGCGGGCGGCGAGCAGGTCGGCGTTGGCGATGGCCTGCGCCGAGACGGCGTCGTCGTAGTCGCGCTGCGGCGCGGCCTTGACCGCGACCAGCGGTTTGAGGCGGGCGGCTTCGCGGCGCGTCTGGTCGAGTCGCGCCCGGGCGGCGGCGAGGTCGGCTTCGGCGCGGGCGAGGGCGGTTTCGAATGGCACGGGGTCGATCTGGAACAGCGACTCGCCCGCCTGCACGGCCGTGCCCTCAACGTAGTTGCGCTTGAGCAGGATGCCACTCACGCGCGGGCGGATCTCGACCTCGCGGGCGCCGTAGAGGCGTGCCGGATAGCTGAAGCTGACGGCGATGTCGGCCGGCGTGGCGATGAGCGTGCTGACCGGCGCGGGCGGGGGTGCGCCGTTTGGGTTGGCCGGCGCGTCACTGCCGCAGCCGTTGAGCAGGATCGCTGCTGCGGCCAGCGCCAGTACGCGGTACGACATGGCCGCCAGCGGGGTGGGTTGGGGGGCGGGCATGGGGGCGTCCTTGCTGTTTTTGATGTGGGGTGATTTTAAAAACATTCGCGCATGTATGTAAAGTGACAAGGTGCACTTTGTGTGCTTCAATTCTCGTCAGAATCTGTCAGCACGGTGTGAATCGCAGATGGTCAGAAAGACAAAGGAAGAGGCGCTGGAGACGCGGCACGGCATTCTCGATGCGGCGGAGACGGTGTTCTACGACAAGGGCGTCGCGCGCACGACGCTGGCCGACATTGCGCGCGAGGCCGGCGTGACGCGCGGCGCCATCTACTGGCATTTCGCCAACAAGGGCGAGGTGTTCGACGCCATGATGCGCCGCGCCATCGATCCGCTCGAAGCGATCTCCGAAGTCGACTACAGCACCAGCGAGGATCCGCTGGGCGAGTTGCGGGCGCGCATTCTGGGCGTCATTGCGCGTATTGACGCCGATCCGCGTTACATCCGTGTGTTTGCGATTGCGATGCACAAGAGCGAATACGTGGACGAGATGGTGGCGGTGGTGGATCAGTGCCTGGAGTGCTGCGACCGCCACCTGCTGCGTCAGGAGCAGGCGCTCGGCGTGGCGCGCGCGCGCGGCGACCTGCCGGCCGGGGTGGACCCGCATCGCGCGGCGCTGGCGCTGTCGGCGATGATCGACGGGCTGATTTCGGGCTGGTGCCTGCAGCCGGGCGTGTATTCGCTGGACCTTGCGGGGAGCATGATCGACAGCTTTCTGCATGGTCTCAAAGGCGGCCGGTTCCGCTGACGGCGGCCTTGCGCAACGGGCGGTGGCGGCCGCCATTTGATAAACTCACACGCTTTCCCAGCCTGCGGTTGACTCCATGTCCGGCAACTCCCTCGGCAAGCTCTTCTGTGTGTCGTCTTTCGGCGAATCCCATGGCCCGGCAATCGGCTGCGTGGTCGATGGCTGCCCGCCGGGCCTGCCGATCACCGAGGCCGAAATCCAGGCCGAGCTCGATCTGCGCAAGCCCGGCACCTCGCGCCATGTGACCCAGCGGCGCGAGCCCGATACGGTCGAGATCCTCTCCGGCGTGTTCGAGGGGGTGACCACCGGCACGCCGATTGCGCTGCTGATCCGCAACCAGGACCAGCGCAGCAAGGACTATTCGAACATCGCCGACACCTTCCGCCCGGGCCACGCCGACTACGCCTATCTGCACAAGTACGGGGTGCGCGATTACCGCGGCGGCGGCCGTTCGTCTGCACGCGAAACCGCGGTGCGGGTGGCGGCCGGGGCGATTGCGCGCAAGTGGCTCAACACCCGCTTCGGCATCGTCATCCGCGGCTACATGGCCCAGCTCGGGCCGATCGAGATTCCGTTCAAGGCGTGGGCCGACATTGACCAGCCGGGCAATGCCTTCTTTGCGCCCAACCTGGCCATGCTCCCCGAGCTCGAAGCCTACATGGACGAGTTGCGCAAGTCCGGCGATTCGATCGGCGCGCGCATCAACGTGGTCGCCACCGGTGTGCCGGTCGGCTGGGGTGAGCCGGTGTACGACCGTCTCGACGCCGACATCGCCTACGCGATGATGAACATCAACGCGGTCAAGGCGGTCGAGATCGGCGCGGGCTTCAACTGCGTTGCCCAGCACGGCACCGAGCACTCCGACGAGATGACGCCGGAGGGCTTTCTGAGCAATCACGCGGGGGGCGTGCTGGGCGGCATTTCGACCGGGCAGGACGTGCTGGTGAGCATGGCCATCAAGCCGACCTCCAGCATCCGGCTGGACCGGCGCTCGATCAACCGCGCCGGCGAGCCGGTAATCGTCAACACCCAGGGGCGGCACGACCCCTGCGTGGGGATTCGTGCCACGCCGATTGCCGAGGCCATGCTGGCCATCGTGCTGATGGACCACGCCCTGCGCCAGCGCGCGCAGAATGCCGACGTGCACTGTGCCACGCCGCAGATCGCGGGGCTTGCGCCGGACGGCGATCAGCCGGTGCCGTCGCCGCGTGCGCGGGGGGACAAGGCTTGATGTGAATCAACCGTGGCGGGTGGGGCGCGGCGTAGGCTGAATGCAAGCACAAGACGGTTTCAAACGGAGGCAAGAATGGAATTGCAAGCCCACGATCTGCATAACGAATTTCCCGAATACCACGACCGGATTCACGCCTTGAAGGTGTCCGACGGCCATTTCCAGCGGCTGTTCGATCGCTACCACGAAGTCAATCGTCATGTGGTGCGCATTGAAGTGCAGGCCGAGCTGGCGACCGGTCCGGAGCTCGAAGACCTCAAGAAAGAACGCCTGAAGCTCAAGGACGCGCTGTTCGACATGCTGCAGAACTTCAAGCCGGCCTGAGTGGCGGTGCGCCCGATCCGAAGCGCCTGCGGGCGCTTTTTTGATGCCCGCGCGCAGCCCGTGGCGGGTCGCCGCTACAATGCCGGCCATGCTTCCGTATTGGCGCCTGTCGGGCTACTACTTCTTCTACTTCGCGTTCATTGGCGCCTTCTCGCCGTACTTCACGCTGTATCTGCAGTCGCTCGCGTTTTCAGCCGCCGACATTGCCATCCTGATGTCGCTGATGCAGGTGATGCGGGTGGTGGCGCCCAACCTGTGGGGCATGCTGGCGGACCGGATCGGTGTGCGCATGCCGATTGTGCGGATTTCGGCAGCGGCCTCACTGGCCGGGTTTGCGGCCTTCTTCCAGACCACCAGCTTCGGCGGCATCTTTGCCGCGATGGCGGTGATGGCCTTCTTCTGGAGCGCCGCGCTGCCGCTGGTCGAGAGCCTCACCTTCGGGCATCTGGCCGGCCAGACCAGCCGCTATGGCAGCATCCGGCTGTGGGGCTCGGTCGGTTTCATTGTCGCAGTGCTCGGCATCGGCCATGCGCTCACGTGGCTGCCGGTCGACAGTCAGCTGTGGATGACGGCGATGCTGCTGGGCGGCATTTTCGTGTTCTCGCTGAGCGTGCCCGAGGCACCGACGCCGCCGCACCATCACGGCACCCCCGGTCTGCGGGCGGTGCTCGCGCGGGCCGAGGTGCGCGCCTTGCTGGGCGGCTGCTTTTTCATGTCGGCCGCGCACGGCGCGCTGTACGTCTTCTATTCGATTTTTCTGGTCGACGCCGGTTACAGCAAGGCGCTGGTGGGCTGGATGTGGACCCTCGGGGTCGTGGCCGAGATCGGGGTCTTCATGCTCATGCCGCGGCTTACCGCGCGATTCTCGCTGCGCCTGATCCTGCTTGTGGCCTATGCCTGCGCGGTGGCGCGTTTCCTGATGATCGGCTGGGGGGTGGCTTCGATCGCGGTGCTGGCAGTGGCCCAGATGCTGCACGGGGCAACCTTCGGCGCCTATCATGCGGCCTCGATCGGGGCCATCAACCGCTGGTTTCCGGGGCGGCTGCAGGCGCGCGGGCAGGCGCTCTACGGCAGCATCAGCTTTGGCGCCGGTGGCATGCTCGGTGGCTTGCTCAGCGGTTACACTTGGGACGCAATCGGCCCGGCGTGGACGTACACCATCGCCAGCCTGTTTGCGTTGATGGGTTTGTGGGTGGTGTGGCGCGGATGGCCGGCATCGCCAAATGGAGGGCGGAATGAAGAGACATTGGATGCGTAAGTGGGCGCTGCTTGCCGCGGCGGTAACGGTGGTTGGCTGCCAGAACGTGCAGACCACCGGCAGTGGTGCGGTGGGCGTGTCGCGCGGCCAGGCGATGATGGTGTCGGCCGCGGAAGTTGAACAGGCCTCGGCCAAGCAGTACAGCCAGGTGTTGCTCGATGCGCGCAACAAGGGCGTACTCAACACCGATGCGCGGCTGGTGTCGCGGGTGCGCGGCATCGCCGGCCGGCTGATTCCGCAGACCGGCGCGTTTCGGGCGGATGCGCCGGGGTGGGACTGGGAGGTGAACGTGATTACCTCCGACGAGCTCAACGCATGGTGCATGGCCGGCGGCAAGATCGCGTTCTACACCGGGCTGATCACGCGCCTCAGACTGAGCGACGATGAGATCGCCGCGGTGATGGGCCACGAGATCGCCCATGCGCTGCGCGAACACGCGCGCGAGCGGGTGTCGCAGGCGATGATGACCAACCTCGGCGTGTCGGTGATCAGCGCCGCGCTGGGCACCGGTCAGGCGGGCGCCGATCTGATGGGTACCGTGGCCAAGGTGAGCTTCCAGTTGCCCAACTCGCGCCTGCACGAGACCGAAGCCGACAGCATGGGCGTGGAGCTGGCCGCCCGGGCGGGCTACGATCCGCGCGCCGCGGTGGGGCTGTGGCAGAAGATGGCCGCGCAGAGCAAGGGGGCGCCGCCCGAGTGGTTGTCGACCCACCCGTCGCACACCACCCGGCAGCAGGATCTGGCCCGTGACGCGGCGCGGGTGATGCCGATATACCAGGCGAATCGCCGGCGTCGTTGAGGTTGTGGCGACGCAGCAAGGCCGTCTATTCAGCATGAAAGGGCTGTGGTTTAATCAAGGGTTCCCCCGTTGTTGGAAGAGATGATGCAGCAGGCGCAAACCCTTTACGAAAAGCTCTGGTCCAGCCATGTGGTCCGCGAAGAGGCCGACGGCACGGCGCTGATTTACATCGACCGCCATCTGGTGCACGAAGTCACCAGCCCGCAGGCCTTCGAAGGGCTGAAACTCGCGGGCCGCACGCCGTGGCGTACCGGGTCGATCGTGGCCACCGCCGACCACAACACGCCGACCGACCACTGGGACGAGGGGATCAAGGACCCGGTGTCGCGTCAGCAGGTCGAAACGCTCGATGCCAACATCCGCGCCGTGGGCGCACTGGCCTACTTCCCGTTCAAGGACGAGCGCCAGGGCATCGTGCATGTCATCGGGCCGGAGAACGGCGCCACGCTGCCAGGCATGACCGTGGTGTGCGGCGATTCGCACACCTCCACGCACGGCGCGTTCGGCTGTCTGGCGCACGGCATCGGCACCTCGGAGGTCGAGCACGTGCTGGCCACCCAGTGCCTGTTGCAAAAGCGCTCGAAAACGCTGCTGATTTCGGTCGATGGCACGCTTGCGCCGGGGGTGTCGGCCAAGGATGTGGCGCTGGCGATCATCGGCCACATCGGCACCGCGGGGGGCACCGGTTACGCGATCGAATTCGGCGGCAGCGCCATCCGCGGGCTGTCGATGGAGGGGCGCATGACCCTGTGCAACATGGCCATCGAGGCCGGTGCGCGGGCGGGCATGGTGGCGGTGGACGAGGTCACCATCAACTACCTCAAGGGCCGCCCCTACGCCCCCGATGGCGCCGCATGGGACCAGGCCGTTGCGTATTGGCGGACCCTGCATTCGGACCCCGGCGCGCGTTTCGACAAGGGGGTGAACATCGACGCGGCGACGATCCGCCCGCAAGTCACCTGGGGCACCTCGCCGGAAATGGTGACCGACCTCGACGGCGCGGTGCCCGACCCCGCCGCGGTGAGCGATCCGGTCAAGCGCGAGGGGATGAGCCGCGCGCTGGCCTACATGGGGCTGGCGGCCGGCACGCCGATCAAGCGCATCGCGGTCGACCGGGTGTTCATCGGCTCGTGCACCAACTCGCGCATCGAGGATCTGCGCGTCGCCGCCGAGGTGGCCAGGGGCCGCCACAAGGCCGATTCGGTCAAGCAGGTGCTGGTGGTGCCGGGTTCCGGGCTGGTCAAGCGTCAGGCCGAAGCCGAAGGGCTGGACAAGGTCTTTGTGGCCGCCGGCTTCGAATGGCGCGAGCCGGGCTGTTCGATGTGTCTGGCGATGAACGCCGACCGGCTGGAGCCGGGCGAGCGCTGCGCGTCGACTTCCAACCGCAACTTCGAAGGCCGCCAGGGCGCGGGCGGTCGCACCCACCTGGTCAGCCCGGCGCTGGCCGCCGCGGCCGCGATTGCGGGCCATTTTGCCGATGTCGGCGAGCTCAACTGAGGAGCATGAACATGAATCGATGGACCGCGTTTGTGCTTGCCGCCGTGGCGCTGGTGAGCCTGTCGGCCTGCAACACCGTGCATGGCGTGGGCAAGGATATTGAAAAGGGTGGCGAAGCCATCCAGAGGGCAGTGAAGTAATGCGCGCATTTACCCAACTGGACGGCCTGGTGGCGCCGCTCGACCGCGCCAACGTCGATACCGACGCGATCATCCCCAAGCAGTTTCTCAAATCGATCCAGCGCAGCGGCTTCGGCCCCAACCTGTTCGACGAGTGGCGCTATCTCGATCAGGGCGCGCCGGGCAAGGACAATGCCGGCCGGCCGCTGAACCCCGATTTCGTGCTCAACCAGCCGCGTTACGCGGGTGCGCAGATTCTGCTCACGCGCGACAACTTCGGCTGCGGCAGCTCGCGCGAGCACGCGCCCTGGGCGCTCGACGACTACGGCTTTCGCGCGCTGGTCGGCAGCAGCTTTGCGGACATCTTCTTCAATAACTGTTTCAAGAACGGCGTGCTGCCGATCTGCCTGCCGGCGGAAGTCATCGACCGGCTGTTTGCCGCGTGTCTGGCCACCGAGGGCTATCGCCTGTCGATCGACCTCGCCGCCCAGCAGGTGTGCGAACCCGATGGCACGGCGCACGCCTTCGAGGTCGACCCGTTCCGCAAGGAATGCCTGCTCAATGGCTGGGACGACATCGGCCTGACCTTGCGCCACGCCGACGAGATTCGCGCCTTCGAGGCGGCGCGCAAGGCGGCCCACCCGTATTATTTTCGCTGACATGCAAGATGCCGGGCGCCGCGCGCCGGGCCGGAGGATGGAATGAAGATTTGTGTATTGCCGGGCGACGGCATCGGACCGGAAATCACCGCGCAGGCGGTGCGCGTGCTCGACGCCCTGCGCAGCGACGGCCTGCCGTTTGAATGCGAACAGGCGCACCTCGGCGGCTGCGCAGTGGATGCCGCGGGCGTGCCGCTGCCGGAAGCCACGCTTGCGCTGGCCAAGGCGGCCGACGCGGTGCTGCTCGGCGCGGTCGGCGGCCCGCAGTGGGACGCCCTGCCGCGCGAGCAGCGGCCCGAGCGCGGTCTGCTCGGCATTCGCAAGGCGTTGAATCTGTTCGGCAATCTGCGCCCGGCGATTCTGTACCCCGAGCTCGCCAACGCCTCGTCGCTCAAGCCCGAGCTGGTGGCCGGGCTGGACATCATGATCGTGCGCGAGCTTACCGGCGACATCTACTTCGGCCAGCCGCGCGGCATCGAGACGCGCGATGGCGAGCGCGTCGGTTACAACACCATGATCTACAGCGAGAGCGAGATCCGGCGCATCGGCAAGGTGGCCTTCGAGATTGCCCGCAAGCGCAACCGCAAGCTGTGCTCGGTCGACAAGATGAACGTGCTCGAATGCACGCAGCTGTGGCGCGACGTGATGATCGAGCTGTCGGCCGACTACCCGGACGTGGAACTCTCCCACATGCTGGTGGACAACGCCGCGATGCAGTTGGTGAAGAACCCGAAGCAGTTCGACGTGGTGGTGACTGGCAACATGTTCGGCGACATCCTGTCGGACGAGGCGGCGATGCTCACCGGCTCGATCGGCATGCTGCCGTCGGCCTCGCTGGACGAGCACAACAAGGGCATGTACGAGCCGTGCCACGGCTCGGCGCCCGACATCGCCGGCAAGGGGCTGGCCAATCCGCTGGCGACGATTCTGTCGGTGGCGATGATGCTGCGCTACACCTTCAACGAGGAAGCGGCGGCGCAGCGCATCGAGGCGGCGGTCAAATCGGTGCTGGCGGCGGGCTACCGCACCGGCGATATTTTCGAGGCCGGCACGCGCAAGGTCGGCACGGTCGAGATGGGCGACGCGGTGATCGCGGCGCTGTAAGCAAAATCACATTGATATCAGGAAGACGACAATGGCAATGAAGCGAGTGGGTCTGGTTGGCTGGCGCGGGATGGTCGGCTCGGTATTGATGCAGCGCATGCGCGACGAGAACGATTTCGCGCTCATCGACCCGGTGTTTTTCAGCACCTCCAACGCCGGCGGCGCCGGCCCCGACGTGGGCAAGGACACCCCGCCGCTGAAGGACGCCAACAGCATCGACGAACTCAAGGCGATGGACGTGATCCTCACCTGCCAGGGCGGCGACTACACCAAGGCGGTGTACCCCAAGCTGCGCGAAGCCGGCTGGACGGGCTACTGGATCGATGCCGCGTCGGCGCTGCGCATGGCCGACGACGCCATCATCGTGCTCGACCCGGTCAACATGGACGTGATCCGCAACGGCCTGTCGCGCGGGGTCAAGGACTACATCGGCGGCAACTGCACCGTCAGCCTGATGCTGATGGCGCTCGGCGGCCTGTTCCAGAACGATCTGGTCGAGTGGGCCACCTCGATGACCTACCAGGCGGCCTCCGGTGGCGGCGCGCAGCACATGCGCGAGCTGCTCTCGCAGATGGGCTACGTGCACGCCTCGGCCGGCGCTGCGCTGCAGGACCCGGCCAGCGCGATCCTCGACATCGACCGCAACGTCTCCGCCGCACTGCGCAGCGACGCCTGCCCGACCACCCATTTCGGCGTCCCGCTGGCCGGTTCGCTGATCCCCTGGATCGACACCGATCTGGGCAACGGGCAGAGCCGTGAAGAGTGGAAAGCGCAAGCCGAAACCAACAAGATTCTCGGCCGCGAACACAGCCCGATCGTGGTTGACGGCATCTGCGTACGCATGGGCGCAATGCGCTGTCATTCGCAGGCGTTGACAATCAAGCTAAAGAAAGACGTCCCGCTTGACGAAGTCAATGACATGCTGGCCAAAGCGAATGGTTCGGTCAAAGTCGTCCCGAATGTGCGTGAGGTCTCGATGCGGGAGCTGACGCCGGCGGCAGTCACGGGCACGCTCGACGTGCCGGTCGGCCGCTTGCGCAAGCTGGGCATGGGCGGGGATTACCTGTCTGCCTTCACCGTTGGCGATCAACTGCTGTGGGGGGCGGCCGAACCGCTGCGTCGCATGCTGCGGATTTTGCTTGAGCACTGATCCACGCGTCCCGGTGCCGGAGGTGTGCCTTCCGGGACGCGGCGGAGCGGGTGCAGCTTGAGCCGCGGCAATGACCAGGCTGAGGTCGGCGGAATGAAAAATTCCTTCCGTTTTAAGGTTTTGCGAACTTTACTTAAAGTGGATGCTGGCTTGATACGCCATATTCATGATGATATGTTCGCAGTCCTGAAGTGCTCCTGCATGAGGATGCGGTTTTGACTACCTTCAAGAAGACATCTCTCCGGGCCTCGCTCATCGCGGCCACACTCGCGGCGCTGCCGCTGGGCGTCAATGCTGCCGGTCTGGGGCGAATCACCGTGCTCAGTGCGCTGGGGCAACCGCTCAGGGCGGAAATCGAGTTGACCGCTACGGCGGCGGAACTCAAATCGATGACTGCCGCCGTCGCCCCGGTCTCGGCGTTCAAGGACGCCAGCATTGCCTATGCGCCCGCGCTGGGCAGCGTGCGCATGACGGTGGAGCAGCGCGGCGGCAGGTCCTTTGTCCGCTTGAATAGTGCGAAGCCGGTCAACGATCCGTTCCTCGACGTCCTGGTCGAGTTGACCTGGTCCTCCGGCCGGCTGCTGCGTGAATACACTTTCCTGCTTGACCCCCCGGACATGCCGGCGCCTGCCGCCTCCAGTGTGGTCGGCTCGATTCCGGTGGCCCAGCCCAGGGCATCGGCTGCGCGACCGATTCGCGGCGGCGCAGCGAGTGGTGGTGGCGAATACCGCGTGCGTCGCGGTGACACGCTCAGCAAGATCGCGCGCGAGAACAAGCCTGCCGCAGTCAGCGTGGATCAGATGCTGGTTGCCTTGTATCAGGCCAACCGCGAAGCCTTCATCGACGACAACATCAACCGCCTGCGTGCCGGGGTGATCCTCAACGTGCCTGACGCGCAAACCGTGTCCGCGGTGTCGTCGTCCGAAGCGCGACAGCAAGTGATTGCCCACGCGACCGATTTCAACGCCTATCGTCGGCGCGTCGCCGCCCGGGTGGCTGACAGCGCGCCGGCCGAGGTCGCTGCGCCAAGTCAGAGCAGCGCCGGCAAGATCACCGCAAAGGTCGAAGAGCCCGCTGCTGACGCGGTTGCCAGCAAGGATCAGGTTCGCATCTCCAAGACCGAGTCGGTCGAAGGTGCCCCCGCGGACACCGCAGGGCCAGACGCCGCGGCGCGGCGTCTGGCCGCGCTCGAAGAAGATCTCGTCGCGCGAGACAAGGCATTGAGCGAGGCCAACGAACGCTTGGCGTCGCTGGAAAAGAACATCGCGGAGCTTCAACGTCTGATCGAGTTGAAGAACGAAAATCTGGCCTCGTTGCAGCAACAGGCGCAGGCCCCGGCGGCGCCACAGGTCGCGCCCGCACCGATGCCGGCGCCGGCAGCCCCGCCGGCTGAAGCGGATGCGCCGGTGTCGGCCGCCGAGCAGGACGCGCTCGACAAAGAATTGAAGGATCTGGTGGCTGCACCGGATGCCGCCCCCGCGCCGGCGCTGCCGGCGCCGGCACCGCCACCGGCGGCCGAGGCGCCTGTGCCCCCCGAGCCGAAACCAGCGCCGCCCCCGCCACCCCCCATGCCGGCGCCGATCGAGCAGCCCAGTTTCGCCGAATCCCTGATGGAGGATCCGACCACGCTGTATGGCGGTGGTGCGGCATTGGCGCTGCTGCTTGGCTACGGTCTGTATCGCAGCCGCCAGCGTGCCCCGGCCGGCAAGTCGCCGGAAGAGACGGCGATGGCCTCGATCTTTCCGCCGGACCAGAATTCGGTGTTTGGCGAGACCGGTGGGCAGAGCGTCGATACCGGCAGCAGCAGTCTGATCCAGACGGACTTCAGTCAGTCCGGCCTGTCCGCCATCGATGCGGACGAAGGCGTCGATCCGGTGGCCGAAGCCGACGTGTATATGGCCTATGGCCGCGATGCGCAGGCCGAGGAAATTCTCCTCGACGCCATGAAGGCCGACCCCTCGCGCACCGCCGTGCACTTGAAGCTGCTCGAAATCTACGCCCAGCGCAAGAACCTCCAGCAGTTCGAGACCACCGCCACCGAGTTGTACACGGTGACCGGCGGGAATGGCGAGGCATGGGAGAAAGCCGTCGAAATGGGGCGCAAGCTCGACCCCGACAATCCCTTGTTCTCACGCCCCGCGCTTGCGGAAGAAGACAGCAAGTCTGACGCTTCAGGCTTCACCGCACCGGACGCTCCCAGCGAAAGCCTCGCTGCCGCCGGCGCCGCCTTGGCCGGCGTTGCCGCAACGGCGGCTGCCGCGGCGGTGAGCGATGCGTCGGATGAGGCCGAGACGCCGGAACCGGAGATCGCGCCGGCAGCCGAAGCCCCGGCCGAGACACCGGCCCCCGATGATGACGCGATGAGCTCGACCAGCGAGACCTCGCTCGACTTCGGCGAGCCGCTCGATTTCTCCAATTCCATTCCGACAGCCGAAGAGCCGTCCCCGTCGCAGCTCAAGGACACGTGGGCGATCCCGGGTGATCTGAACCAATTCACCGACTCGGATCTCGAATCGGTCGCGAACGGCGAACTCGAGCGCACGGCTGAGGCCGACGATTCGCTCGACGCGGGTGATCTCGACTTCAATCTCGATCTCGACGAGGCGCCCGACGACGCGGCCGACACCCCCGATGCCGCAGCGCCCGCGGATGCCGACGCGGATGAAATCGAGATCGACCTGCCCTTCGATGCGGGCGACTCGTCGCTCGAATTCAACCTCGACCTGTCCGAACCGCCCCCGGGGGGCGACGCCACGCTGGCCGAGACGCGCGTCAATGGGCTCGATCCGGTCGCCAATCTTGAAGCCACCGACGCGGGCACCTCGAGCGGAATCGATTTCCAGTCGGTACTCACCGACCCCGAAGCAACGGACACAGGCTTGCCCGCGGTGGATGCCAGCGCTGACGATGGCGACGGCGTGGCGGTCGTCGATCTGGAAAAAACCAATTTCGACGGCAGCTTGCTGGACTTCGATTTTGAACTGGACGAGACCAGCGGCGGTGCCGAGCAAAGCAGCGACATGATGGCGACGTCGCTGGATCTGTCGGACATCAATCTCGATCTCGAAGGCGGTGACGACGCCGCGCCCGTGGCGGAGCCGGCGCCCGAGCCGGCTCCGGCCGACGACGTGCTCGCGGATATCGCGTTGCCCGACGTTGAAGCGACGAATTCGAGCGATGACGCGGTAGCCCCGCCGGTTGCCGACGAAGACACGATGATGGCCTCGCTGACCAAGAGCGTGGTCACCTCCTTGACCGACAGCCGCAGCATGCCCGACATGCCGCAAGAAGACGAGTTGAACCAGGAAGTCGATACCAAGCTGGAACTGGCCCGCGCGTATGAGGAAATGGGTGACGCGGAAGGTGCGCGGGAGCTGCTCGAAGAAGTGCTGCGAGACGGCGACGAAGCCCAGCAGGAGCAGGCGCGCGGCGTGCTGGCGCGTCTTGCCTGAGTTCGGCCGGCGGTGTGTCCGCCGCGCCCGCTAGGATGATCAGGCTCCATCCTGCGGCGGTGCTCTCCCTCTGGGTGGGTGCCGCCGTTTTCTTTCAGTCGCTGGCGGCCCCCGCGTTGTGGTGGGCCTGCGTGGCGTCGCTGCTCGGCGCGTTGTGGGTCGACCGCACCCGTCTCGTGAGCCTGTTGCGGCGCATTCGCGTGCTGCTGCTCGCCACGTTTGTCCTGTTTGCGCTGGCGACGCCCGGTACCCGTGTCTTCCCGCTCTGGCCCGCCGTGCCGCTGACTTTAGATGGTCTGGCGCTGGGCGCGAGTCACATGGCGCGGCTGATGATGATGGTCGCCTTCGTCGCCGTGTTGCTGGCCACCTTGCCGCGCGAACGGCTGATTCTGGCATTGCAGAGCGCGTGCATGCCGTTGCGTCCGCTGGGCGTGTCGCCGACCCGCATTGCGGTGCGTCTGAGCCTCGTTTTCGATGCCATCGACGCACCATCGGCGGGCTGGCGAGCTTGGATCGAGCAGGCCGAAAGTACGCCGCCGCGCGCTAGCGTGGTCGTGCATGCGGCGTGTTTCCGGGCGTGGGACTACGGCGTGCTTGCTGCGGTGGTGTGCTTGCTGTGGGGGGCGCTGTGACGCGTATCGCGTTGGGCATCGAATACGCCGGCGACGCATATGAAGGCTGGCAGACGCAGCCGCATGGGCGGACGGTGCAGGATACCGTGTGTGCGGCGCTGGGCGAGGTGGCCGGGGCACCGGTGGCGGTGGTGTGTGCCGGACGCACCGATACCGGCGTTCATGCCACCGCGCAGGTCGTGCATTTCGACAGCCCGGTGGCGCGGCCGTTGACGGCCTGGGTGCGCGGCACCAACAGCCATTTGCCGGCGCACGTGGCGGTGCGCTGGGCCGCGGTGGTGGATGACCGCTTTCATGCCCGTTTCTCGGCGACGGCGCGCCACTACCGCTATGTTCTGCTCAGTGCGCCGGTGCGCCCGGCCTTGCTGGCAGGGCGGGTTGGCTGGTTTCACCAGCCGCTCGACGAGGCGGCCGTGCGCGCGGCGGCCGCGATGCTGGTCGGCGAGCACGATTTCTCGGCCTTTCGCGCCGCGGCCTGTCAGGCCCGATCGCCGGTGCGGCGCATGCGCCATGTGCGGGTAAGCCGTGCAGGGGCCTACTGGCTGTTCGATTTCTGCGCCGACGCCTTCTTGCATCACATGATCCGCAACCTCGTCGGCGCGCTGGTATATGTCGGCAAGGGGCGCTATCCGCCGGCCTGGCTCGGTGAAGTGCTGGCCGCGCGCGACCGTGCCAAAGCGGCGCCCACCTTTGCGCCCGACGGGCTGTATCTGTGTGGTGTCGAGTACCCTGCGCAGTGGCCCTTGCCCCAGGGCGGGCGTATCATTTGTCCTCCTCAATTGCCCCTGATCCTGCCGTGCGACGCACCCGAATCAAGATCTGTGGACTGACCCGCGAAGCCGACGTACTTGCCGCGGTCGAGGCCGGCGCCGACGCGCTCGGCTTCGTGTTCTACCCGCCCAGCCCGCGCTACGTGAGCGTCGAGCGCGCCGCGGCGCTGATGGCGCAGGTGCCCCCGTTCGTGACCACGGTCGGCCTGTTCGTCAATGCCCATGCCGACGACATCGCGTATGCGCTGGAGCGCTTGCCGATCGGGCTGTTGCAGTTTCACGGCGACGAGGCGGAGGCCGATTGCCGCGGCCACGGGCGCCCCTACATCCGCGCCGTGCGCATGCGGGAAGGGGTCGATCTGGTAGAATACGCGGCTTGTTTTCCGTCGGCCCGCGGCTTCCTGCTCGATGCCTTCGTCGAAGGTTACGGGGGGGGCGGCAAGGTGTTTGACTGGTCGCTAGTGCCTGATGACTTCGCGCATCCGCTGATCCTGTCGGGCGGGCTCGGGCCGGACAACGTTGGCGAGGCCGTGCGTCGCATCCGACCGTGGGCGGTGGATGTCTCCAGCGGGGTCGAGGCGGCAAAAGGAATCAAAGATGCCGGGGCAATCGCCCGGTTCATTTCCGGAGTTCGTGATGCAGATGGCTGAAACGCCGTATCAATTTCCGGACGCGCAAGGGCATTTCGGCCCGTATGGCGGCGTGTTCGTTGCAGAAACCCTGATTCCCGCGCTCGACGAGCTGCGCGAGGCCTACGCTGCCTGTCAGCGCGACCCGGCATTTGTCGCCGAGTACGAGTACGAGCTCAAGCACTACGTCGGTCGGCCGAGTCCGATCTATCACGCCCGCCGCTGGTCCGAGCTGCTCGGCGGGGCGCAAATCTATCTGAAGCGCGAAGACCTCAACCACACCGGCGCGCACAAGGTGAATAACTGCATCGGGCAGGCCTTGCTGGCGCGCCACATGGGCAAGCGGCGGGTGATTGCCGAGACCGGTGCCGGCCAGCACGGCGTGGCCACCGCCACCGTGGCGGCGCGCTACGGCATGGAATGCGTGGTGTACATGGGCTCGGTCGACGTTGCCCGGCAGGCCGCCAACGTGTATCGCATGAAGCTGCTCGGCGCCACCGTGGTGCCGGTCGAGTCGGGGTCGAAAACGCTCAAGGACGCGCTCAACGAAGCGATGCGCGACTGGGTCACCAACATCCACGACACCTTCTACATCATCGGCACGGTGGCCGGCCCGCACCCGTATCCGCAGCTGGTGCGCGACTTCCAGACCGTGATCGGCAAGGAATGCCTGACCCAGATGCCCGAGATGGCGGGGCGTCAGCCCGACGCGGTGATTGCCTGCGTGGGCGGCGGCTCCAACGCGATCGGCATTTTCCACCCCTACATCCCGCACACCGACGTGCGCCTGATCGGCGTTGAAGCGTATGGCGAGGGCATCGACAGCGCGCATCACGCGGCATCGCTCACCGCCGGACGCCCCGGCGTGCTGCACGGCAACCGCACCTATCTGCTGCAAGACGACGACGGCCAGATCATCGATACGCATTCGATCTCGGCCGGGCTCGACTACCCCGGCGTCGGCCCCGAGCACGCATGGCTGAAGGACACCGGCCGCGCCGAGTACGTCGGCGTGACCGACGCCGAAGCGCTGCAGGCGTTTCACGACCTGTGCCGCTTCGAGGGCATCATCCCGGCGCTCGAATCGTCGCACGCGCTGGCCTACGCCGCGCGTCTCGCGCCGACGCTGGCCAAAGACAAGGTGTTGCTGGTCAACCTGTCCGGCCGGGGCGACAAGGACATGCATACCGTGGCTGAAAAGTCGGGTCTCCAGTTGTGATTTCTGCCGGGTGCGCACGCGCCCGGCGCGCAGGGATTTATGTCGAGAATTAAAACCACCTTCGAACAGCTAGAGCGCGCGCAGCGTCGCGGCCTGATTCCATTCATCACCGCCGGCCACCCGACCGTCGACAGCACCGTCCCGCTGATGCACGCGCTGGTGGCGGGCGGGGCCGACATCATCGAACTCGGCGTACCGTTTTCCGACCCGATGGCCGATGGGCCGACCATCCAGCGCGCGTCCGAGCGGGCGCTTGCCAACGGCATGACGCTGCGCAAAGTGCTGTCGGCGGTCGAGGCCTTTCGCGCCGACGACACGGCCACCCCGGTGGTGCTGATGGGCTACGCCAATCCGATCGAGGCGATGGGCGTCGACGCCTTTGTGAGCGCCGCCGCGGCGGCGGGCGTGGATGGCGTGCTGGTGGTCGATTACCCGCCGCAGGAATGCGTCGCCTTTGCCGAGACGGCGCGGGCCGCCAGCCTTGATCCCATTTTTCTGCTCGCGCCGACCTCGACCGAGGCGCGCATCAGCGACGTTGCCAAGGTCGGCAGCGGCTACATCTACTACGTATCGCTCAAGGGCGTGACCGGTTCCGGCGCGCTCGACCTTGACGAAGTGGCGCGCCGCATTCCGGCCATTCGCGCGCGCGTCGGCATGCCGGTTGGCGTCGGCTTCGGCATTCGCGATGCGGCCACTGCCAAAGCCATCGGCGCGCTCGCCGATGCGGTGGTGATCGGCAGTCGAATCATTGAAGAAATCGAAACTGCCGGCGTTGAGCACGCGCCGGCACGCGTGACCGCATTCCTGCGGACCCTGCGCGAAGCACTCGATAGCATCGGAGAGTCCTGACCATGAGTTGGCTTCAGAAACTGCTGCCCCCCAAGATCAAGCGCCAGACCAGCGAGGGACGCAAGTCCATCCCCGAGGGGCTGTGGAGCAAGTGCCCGTCGTGCGAGGCGGTGCTGTACCGCTCCGACCTGGAGAGCAATCACAGCGTCTGCCCCAAGTGCGGCCATCATCAGCGCCTGCGCGCGCGGGCGCGCCTCGACGCGATGCTCGATCCCGACGGGCGCTTCGAGATCGGCTCCGAGGTGCTGCCGGTCGATCCGCTCAAGTTCAAGGACCAGAAGCGCTACACCGACCGCCTCAAGGCGGCGACCCGCGATACCGACGAGCAGGACGCGATGGTCGTCATGCAGGGCACCATTCACGGCATCCCGGTGGTGGTGGCGTGCTTCGAGTTCGAATTCCTCGGCGGCTCGATGGGCTCGGTGGTGGGCGAGCGCTTTGTGCGCGGCGTGCAATCGGCGCTCGATCAGCGCATCGCCTTCATCTGCGTGACCGCCACCGGCGGCGCGCGTATGCAGGAAGGCCTCCTGTCGCTGATGCAGATGGCCAAGACCACCGCCGCCATCAAGCGTCTGGAAAACAACAAGCTGCCGTTCATCTCGATTCTTACCGACCCGACCATGGGGGGGGTGTCGGCCAGTTTCGCGTTCATGGGCGACGTGGTCATCGCCGAGCCCAATGCGCTGGTCGGCTTTGCCGGGCCGCGGGTGATCGAGCAAACCGTGCGCGAGACCCTGCCCGAAGGCTTCCAGCGTGCCGAGTTTCTGCTCGAAAAGGGCGCCGTCGACATGATCGTCGACCGCCGCGAAATGCGTCAGCGTCTCGCTGCGCTGCTGACCTTGCTGACCCGCCAGCCTGCGATTGATGCCTGAACACCGCATGCCGCAGGACCTCGCTGGCTGGCTGGCGTGCATCGAGGCGCGCCACGGCCAGCGCATCGATCTTGGGCTTGAGCGCGTCGGCACCGTCCATGCCGCGCTCGACGCCGCCTCCGAGGCGTTGATCATCACCGTCGCCGGCACCAACGGCAAAGGCTCCACCTGCGCCATGCTCGAGTGCATTTTGCTCGCCGCGGGCTATCGGGTCGGGCTCTACACCTCGCCGCATCTGCTGCGCTACAACGAGCGGGTGCGCATTGACGGACGGGAGGTCGACGACGCGACGCTGGCCGATGCGTTTGCGCGGGTCGAGGCGGTGCGCGGAGCGCACCCGCTGACCTATTTCGAGCACGGCACGCTCGCCGCGTGGGTGTGTTTCGCCGCTGCGCCGCTGGATGTGATCATCCTCGAGGTGGGGCTCGGCGGGCGCCTGGATGCGACCAACATCTTTGACGCCGACTGCGCCATCGTGACCAGCATCGCCCTCGATCACATGGATTATCTCGGCGATACGCGCGAAGCCATCGGCCGCGAAAAGGCCGGTATCTTTCGCGCCGGCAAGCCCGCGATCTGCGCGGACCCGCAGCCCCCGGCATCGCTGCTCGAGACCGCGCAGGCGGTAGGCGCGGCGCTGCAGCTCAGCGGCCGCGATTTCGGCTTCTCGGGCGACCGCACGCAATGGCGCTTCTGGGGCGCCGGGGTCAAGCGCGGGGGGCTGGCGTATCCGGCGCTGCGCGGCGCCAACCAACTGCTCAACGCCGCCGCCGTGATCGCGGCCATCGAGGCCGTTCGCGATCAGCTTCCGGTACCGATGCAGGCGATTCGCGAAGGCTTGATGCTGGTCGATTTGCCGGGGCGTTTCCAGACCCTCCCCGGACAGCCCGCGGTGGTGCTCGATGTCGCCCACAATCCGCAGGCGGTCGGCGTGCTGGCCGAAAACCTGTCCAACATGGGCTACTACCCCGAGACCTGGGCGGTGGTCGGGATGCTCGCCGACAAGGCGGTCGAAGCCGCCCTTGAGCGCATTGCCGGGCGCGTCGACCACTGGCTGCCGGCGAGCCTGCCGGGTCCGCGCGGATTGAGCGCCGAGGCCCTCGCCAAGCGCATGGCATCGATCGGTCTGGCGGTGGGCGAGGCGCGCTTCGAATCGCCCGCCGACGCCTATCGGGCAGCGCGGGCGCGGGCGCAGGACAGTGATAGAATCGTCGTCTTCGGATCCTTCCTTACCGTGGCGGACGCGATGGCCGCCATCCACGCTGAACGCTGAGTCCACCGATGGCGAACGACGACGCCCAGACCGATCTCAAGAAACGTGCCCGCCGGCGGCTGGTCGGTGCGGCCGCGCTCGCGCTGTTCGCGGTCATCGTCTTGCCGATGATCATGGACCCCGAACCGAAACCGGTCGGCGAGGAAATCCAGGTCACGATTCCCGGTCAGGATGGCAGCAATTTTGCCGCCCGCCGCCTTGAGGCGACGCCGCCGGTTGCGGTCGCGCCGCCCACGGCGCCCACGCCCAGTGCGGTGGTCGAACCCGTGGCCCCGCCACCCGCGCCGCCTGCACCGCAGGCGCCTCCCAAGACCGAACCCGTCGCGCCGCCGGAGGTGGATCAAAATGCCGAGCAAAAGCGCGTTGAAGCCATTCTGGCAGGCAAGCTGTCGGATGGCGCGAAACGCGAACCGGGCGTCGGCGGTTTCGTTGTCCAGGTGGGTGCCTACAGCAAGGCCGGCAGCGCGACGGAGGTCATGAACATGGTGCGCGCCAAGGGCTTCGAGGTATTTACGCGCAAGATCGGCAGTACCACGCGGGTGCGCGTCGGGCCATTCGAGACGCGCGATGCTGCCGAACGGGCGGCCAAAAAACTGGCGGCGCAAGGGTACAAGGGTGTGGTGATGCCGCAAGGCTGAGGCTTTGCGGATCGCATCAAGATGACGGTTTTCGATTACGCCTTCCTGGGGCTGGTCGCAGTCCTGGCGCTGCTTGGCTTCTGGCGCGGGCTGGTCAGCGAGGTGCTGGCCCTGGCCGGCTGGGTGCTGGCGTTTATCGCCGCCCGGCTGTTGGGTCCGCAGGCTGCGGCCCTGTTTGCGGGCTGGCTGGCGGAACCGGCGTTTGCGTATGTGGCCGGCTTTGTGCTGGTTTTTGTGGCGGTCTTGCTGGTGGTGGCGATTTGCCGCTATTTGCTCCGGGCCTTGATCCGGGCCGTCGGTTTGGGCGTTGTCGACCGTGGCTTTGGCGCCATTTTCGGGGCCACAAAAGCGGTCGCGATTGCCTGCTTGTTGGTGGCGCTGGGGGGTGTGAGCGGCGTGTCTCGTGCGCCTTGGTGGGAAGCGGCGATGTTTTCGCCGTTGCTTGAAACGGCCGTGGTGGCGGCCAAACCGTGGTTGCCGGGTGCGGTGGCCGAGCGGGTGCGTTTTAGATAGGTGATTTCATGTGCGGGATTTTGGGCGTTGTAGCCACAACGCCGGTCAATCAGTTGCTGTACGACGGTTTGCAGGTATTGCAGCATCGCGGCCAGGATGCGGCCGGCATTGCCACCAGCGAAGGCGGCCGCTTCCTGATGCACAAGGGATCGGGGCTGGTGCGCGATGTGTTTCGTACGCGCAACATGCGCAACCTCCAGGGCAATTGGGGGATCGGTCATGTGCGTTACCCCACCGCCGGTTCGGCCTGTAACGCAGCCGAAGCGCAGCCCTTCTACGTGAACTCGCCCTTTGGCCTGATGCTTGCCCACAACGGCAATCTGACCAATTCCGAGGAACTCAAGCGCGAGATGTTCCTCGCCGATCTGCGCCACATCAACACCAACTCGGATTCCGAGGTGTTGCTCAATGTGCTGGCGCACGAGCTGCAGGCGGCGTCGAATGGCTGCAGGCTTGACGATCGCACCATTTTTGCGGCGGTCGCCGCCGTGCATCGACGCTGTCGCGGGGCCTACGCAGCGGTGGTGATGATCGCGGGGGTCGGCCTGCTCGCGTTTCGGGATCCGTACGGGATCCGCCCGCTGGTGATCGGGCGGCACGACACCGACGCCGGCAGCGAGTGGCTGGTGTCGTCGGAGAGCGTGGCGATCGATGCCCTCGGCTTCAAGTTGCTGCGCGATGTCGAGCCTGGCGAGGCGGTGCTGATCGACACTGACGGCGTGTTCCGCAGTCAGGCCTGTGCGCAGCAAACGACGCACGCGCCGTGCATGTTCGAATACGTGTATCTGGCGCGCCCGGATTCGCTCATCGACGGGGTGTCGGTGTATGAAGCGCGTCTGAAAATGGGCGAGTTTCTGGCCGACAAGTTCCGCCGCACGATGCCGCACGTACATATCGACGTGGTGATTCCGATTCCGGATTCAAGTCGCCCGGCGGCGTTGGAACTGGCCAACTGCCTGGGCATCCCGTATCGCGAAGGCTTCGTCAAGAACCGCTACATCGGTCGCACCTTCATCATGCCGGGGCAGGCCGTGCGGCGAAAGTCGGTGCGCCAGAAGCTCAACACCATCCATCAGGAATTCAAGGGCAAGAGCGTGCTGCTGGTTGACGACTCCATCGTGCGCGGCACGACCAGCCAGGAGATCGTGAGCATGGCGCGCGAGGCCGGCGCGACCAAGGTGTACTTCGCCTCGGCGGCGCCGCCGGTGCGCTACGCCAATGTCTACGGCATCGATATGCCGACCCGCGCCGAGTTGATTGCCTCGGACCGCAGCGATGCCGAGATTTGCCGCGCGATCAGCGCCGATGGCCTGATCTATCAGGATCTGGACGATCTGCGGGCATCGGTGCGGGCAATCAACCCGTCGATCAATTTCTTCGAGACCTCGTGTTTCGACGGATGCTACGTGACCGGCGACGTGACTGCGGCGTACTTGTCGGGCGTCGAAACGCAGCGCGGCTCACCGCCCGTGACGGTCGAGGATACCGACGGTTCGGGCGCCAACCAGCTCGACCTGAATCTGGTCGGCGAATCACAGGACTGAGAAGGAAGCCCGTTTTGGCACACCAGGAACACACTGCACCGCTCGATCTGGATACCCTCGCGGTGCGCGCGGGGATCGAACGCAGCCAGTTCAACGAGCACAGCGAGGCCATGTACCTGACCTCGAGCTTTGTGTTCGACAACGCCGCGCAGGCCGCGGCGCGCTTCTCGGGCGAGGAGCCCGGCAACGTTTATGCGCGTTTCACCAACCCCACGGTCAGCGCGATGCAGACCCGGCTGGCCGCACTCGAAGGGGGCGAAGCGTGCATCGCCACCGCCTCCGGCATGGCCGCAATCCTGGCAACCGTGATGGCCTTGCTCAAGGCTGGCGACCATATTGTTGCTTCGCAGGGGCTGTTTGGCTCCACCCAGCAGCTGTTTGGCAACGTATTCAGCAAATTCGGCGTGGACACCACGTTTGTGGCGGCCACCGATCTGCCCGGCTACGAAGCCGCAATGCGTCCGAATACGCGGCTGGTGTTTGTCGAGACGCCCTCGAATCCGCTCACCGAACTGGTCGATATCGCCGCCGTGGCCGAGATCGCGCATCGTCACGACGCCTGGCTTGCGGTCGACAACTGCTTTTGCACGCCGGCCTTGCAGCGCCCCTTGGCGCTGGGTGCCGACATCGTGATTCACTCCGCGACCAAGTATCTCGATGGTCAGGGGCGCGTGCTCGGTGGTGCCGTGGTCGGTAACTCGACGTTGATGGAGGAGGTGTTCCGTTTCCTCCGCACCGCCGGCCCCTGTCTGTCGCCGTTCAATGCATGGGTGATCCTCAAAGGGCTGGAGACACTCAAGTTGCGCATGGAGGCGCAAAGCGCCAGCGCGTTGCGTCTGGCCGAGTGGCTGGAAGCGCAGCCGTGGGTTGCACGGGTGTATTACCCCGGTCTGCCGTCCCACCCGCAGTATGCGCTGGCGAAGCGCCAGCAAAGCCTGCCCGGCGCGATCGTGAGTTTCGACGTGGTCGGTGGTCGCGCGGAGGCGTGGCGGCTGATCGACGCGACCCGCGTGGTCTCGATTACCGCCAATCTCGGCGACACCAAAACCACCATTACCCATCCGGCGTCGACCACGCATGGACGCATCTCGGCCGAAGCGCGTGCCGCCAGCGGCATTGGCGAGAGTCTGATCCGGGTTGCGGTAGGGCTGGAGTCGCTTGAAGACATCCAGGCCGATCTGGCGCGAGGCCTGGGCCGCGGCGTCTAGCTGGCGCGCAGTTCGCGACGGCTGAGTTCGCCGTCGCAGGCGTGCAGGTAGGGCGCGGTGCCGTGCCAGTCGGCCAGCACCCAGCGCGTGCAGGTGCGCCCATCGACGGTGTGTTGATGGGTCGCCGGGCGATGCGTGTGGCCGTGAATCATCAGGCTTACCCCGTGCCGGCGGAAGGCGTCGGCCACCGCGCTGGCGTTTACGTCCATGATTTCCGGCGCTTTCGTCTGCTTTCCCTGCTCGCTGTGCGCGCGCACCCCTTCGATGATCGCCTTGCGCTCGGCCAGCGGTTTGGCCAGAAACGCGGCCTGCCATGCCGGATCGCGCACCTGGCGGCGGAAGGCCTGATAGTCGACATCGTCAGTGCACAAGGCGTCGCCGTGCACCAAGAGCGCGGGCGTGTTTCCGAGTGTGATGCGGAGCGGCTCGGTGGCGAGGGTGACCCCGGCCGCCTGGCAGAACGCGTCGCCGAGCAGGAAGTCGCGGTTGCCGGCCAGGAAGCTGATCTGGAGCCCGCCGCGGTGTGCATCCGCAAGCAGGGCGCAGACCTCGCGATTGAGCGGTGTGGCGCGGTCGTCGTCGCCCGCCCAGTATTCGAACAGGTCACCCAGAATGAACAGCCGGTGTGCGTCCCGCGCCGGGCCACGCATGAATGCCGCAAACGCGCGCACGGTGTCCGGCGCGCTCGCGCACAGGTGCAGATCGGCGATGAAGAGGTCGATGCCGCTCATCGGTGCGCGGCGGTGCAGCGGCTCAGATGATCTCGGCGCGTTCGATGACTACGTCTTCGGTCGGCACGTCCTGATGAAAGCCGGAAGAGCCGGTTTTGACCCCCTTGATGGCGTCCACGGTTTCCATGCCTTCGCTGACCCGGCCAAATACGCAGTAACCCCAGCCCTGGAGGGATGCGCTCTTGAAGTTCAGGAAGTCGTTGTCGGCCAGGTTGATGAAAAACTGGGCGGAGGCCGAGTGTGGCTCCTGGGTGCGGGCCATGGCGATGGTGCCGCGATCGTTGGTCAGACCGTTGTCGGCCTCGTTCTTGATCGGGGCGTTGGTCGGCTTCTGTTTCATGCCGGGCGCGAAGCCGCCACCCTGAATCATGAAGCCGTTGATGACGCGATGAAACACGGTGTTGTCGTAGTGGCCGGCCTCGACGTAGGCCAGAAAATTCTTCACCGTCTCAGGCGCCTTTGCGGCGTCGAGTTCGAGGGTGATGGTGCCGTGATTGGTGTGCAGCTTGACCGCCATTGTGGGGGTTCTCCTGAGTTCGGTGGTGTGTTCAGTGCGCGCTTTTGGTGACTTCGTGCGCTTTGATGATGGTGATGTCCTGGGTCGGCATGTCGCCGGCGGTGGTTCTGACTTTGCCGATCTGGCGGACCACTTCCATGCCGTCGATGACCGTGCCAAACACCGCGTACCCCCAGCCGTCGCGCGAGGGGTAGTCGAGCGGGGCGTTGTCGACCAGGTTGATGTAGAACTGCGCGGTTGCCGAGTGCGGGTCGGCGGTGCGCGCCATGGCGATTGTGCCGGCGCTGTTCTTGAGGCCGTTGGCGGCCTCGTTCTTGATCGGCGCGCCGGTGGCTTTGCGGCGCATGCCGGGTTCGAAACCGCCGCCCTGGACCATGAAGCCGTCGATCACGCGGTGGAAAATCGTACCGTTGTAGAAACCGTCGCGTACATAGCGGAGGAAGTTGGCAGTGCTGGCCGGTGCCTGTGCGTCGTTGAGTTCAAGCGTGATGGTGCCCATGCTGGTCTCCAGCGCGACCTGCGGGCCGGCGCCGGCGGTCAGCGCGGCGGCCCAGATCAGGCCGCCAACAAGCAGTTTTTTCATTGCGGATGACTCCATGTGTCTTCAAGCGTCGCCTTCGTAGGCAATGCGCCAGTGGCCATTTTCCTTGACCCAGTACTGGCGCTTGCGGCTCACGTCGGTGTGGTTGTTGCTGGCGTAGCGTTGCTCGAAGGTCACTTCCACAACGTCGTCGCGTCCCGGGCTGCGGAACATGCTGATACGCTCGATGCTGACCTTGATCCAGCGCTTGCCGTCGGCAACGCGCTGTTTGCGCTGCTTCCAGCCGGCGAGATCGAGCCGGCCGCTCTGGAACTTCTGCGCGTAGTGGGTGAGGTAGCGGTCGACGTCGAGGCTCTCCCAGTCGCTGCGCCAGTGCTTGATTGCATCGTTGAGCGCGCTGCGTTCGGCCTGCCAGTCGTCCATGTTCAGCCACTCGACATCGTTGCTGATGATGACCGGCGTCAGCCCGACCTGCATGTAGGAGGACAGCGTGTTGAAATCCTGATTGGCCAGCACCACGCAGCCTTGCGAGGTGCTCGGCGGGCGCGAATAGGTGTCGCTGGGGACGCCATGCAACCAGATCCCGTAGCCGGTGCGCCCGGCGCGCTTGTCCCACTCGTTGGGGTAATTGATCGGGAACGCGCCATCGCCGTAGAGATCGGGCAGCTTGCTGCTGTCGATCTGCGAGACCACGTGATACACCCCCACCGGTGTCTTGTTGTCGCCTTCGCGCACCTTCTCGGCGCCGGCCTTGCCGTGGCTGGCATAGAAATCGGCGACGAAGCGCGGGGTGCCGTTGTCGTTGCGATACAGGTAGAGGCGGGCGCGCTTGGTGTCGACCACCACCGCGTATTTCTGCTCCGGCCCCAGCTGCAGCAGATAGCGCGGCACGTAGTTG
Source organism: Rhodocyclaceae bacterium (assembly GCA_020445945.1). Classification (GTDB taxonomy): domain Bacteria; phylum Pseudomonadota; class Gammaproteobacteria; order Burkholderiales; family Rhodocyclaceae; genus Nitrogeniibacter. The sequence goes on along the minus strand of JAGRFQ010000055.1, from coordinate 7,970 downwards.
GTGGGCGGCTTGTCCCGGTAGGCGCGCAGACGGGCAATTGCTTCGTCGCGCAGGCCGTCGATTTCAGCGTGCTGCACCGGCGCATTGCCGAAGCGGCTGAGAGGCTGGGCGCGGGCGAGCAGCAGATCGCCCTGGATCAGGTGTGCCAGGCGGAATTTCGGGTACACCTCGATCAGCGCTTCAGTGCGTGCCAGTGCGTCGTCGAGGCGATTGGCCTCGATTGCCTCGAAGACGCGCTGCAGATCGGCTTCCGGCCCGCTGTCGGTGAGGGTGGCTGCGCCGCAGGTGGTAAATGCCAGCAGTGCAGCGATGGTGATGATGCGGTGGCGCATGGACATGAGGCCGGTCACTGTCGCCCGATCAGTTCTTGGGTGATCAGCCAGCGGCCGTTGCTGCGCACGAGGCGCAGCGTCTTGTCGGTTGAGCCGTTGAAGCCGCTCGAGCGGTAGTGCTGCCGGAAGTACACCGTGGCGGCCTTGCCGCTGGTGGTGATCTCAATGTCTTCGAGCGTGACGTTGATATCGCCCGGCTTGCCACCCACGCGCTGCTTGCGCTGAGCCTCCCATGCGTGGCGGGACATGGCGCCCGGAGGATCGAAATTCGACGCGTAGTGCGCGAGATAGGTGGCAACATCCTTGTTCGACCAGGCTTGTGCCCAGTTTTCCACGGCCGAACGGACGGCATCTTGCGTGTTCGACGCGACCGCCGGCGTGCTGGGTGTGGCGGGTGCGGGTTTGACGACGGGCGGTGTTGGTGCCGGCGGAGGCTCCACCGCCGGCGGGGGCGGCGGCGTGACCGGCGCAGCCGGTGCCGGCTGGGGTGCGGCGGGTGCGACCGGTGCGCTGCTTGGCGCGCGCGGTGCGACGGCGACAGGTTCTGCCACGGCGGGGGCGCTGGCGACCATGGTTGCACCGCTGGCGCGCGTCGACACCGTAATCAACTCGCGGATCAGGGCCAGTTTCGATTGTGCCGCGACGTTGGCGGAATCGAGTTGCAGCGCGTTGTTGTAGGCCTGGCTGGCGAGGCGGGCGTAGACGTCGCCGAGGTTTTCATGCGCGGTGGCGTAGCTCGGGTGGGTACGGATCGCCATTTCGAGCGCGCTCTTCGCCTTGTTGAACTCGCGCTGCTGGGCGTAGAGCACGGCGAGGTTGTTATAGGGCTCAGGCAGCTCCGGGTAATCTTCGGTCAGTTTCTGGAATACGGCGATGGCGTCGTTGGCGCGATTCATTTCAGCCAGCGCGATGCCCTTCAGAAAGCGTGTCTGCGGATCTTTTGGCGTCGCACCCAGATCGGCGTCGGCGGTTTTGAGCGCCGCTTCGTACTGGCCTTTTTCGATCAGCGACTGGATGTCCGTGACCGCTGCGAATGCGGTGGGTGCATGCAACGTCGCCACAAGGACGGATGCGCCAAGCGCATAAAAGAAGTGATTTTTCATTGTGTTATAATTCGCCACCAGTTACCGCGGTTGAAGCCCAAGATCAACGTGGGATTCTACCAACAAACCTGAATCGAGTCTCAACCCGGGCGTTTGCGCAAGCCAATTGCCGCCAATCCAGGTGGGTTCCAATGTGAACCCGCCTTTTTTGTGGTTGGTAGCACGCGCGCAAGGTGCGTCCATCCTGACAGAGTTGCCGTGGCATGTTGATGATCTATAACTCGCTTGCGCGAGAAAAAGTCGTTTTTACGCCCATCGAACCGGGCAAAGTGCGCATCTACGTGTGCGGGATGACGGTCTACGATTATTGCCACCTTGGCCATGCGCGCGTGATGGTGGCCTTCGATGCGGTGGTGCGCTGGCTGCGCGCCAGCAGTTTCGACGTCACTTACGTCCGAAACATCACCGATATCGACGACAAAATCATCAAGCGTGCACTTGAAAACGGCGAGCCGATCCGCGCGCTGACCGACCGTTTCGTCGCCGCCATGCACGAAGACGCCGGGGCGCTGGGCGTGTTGTCGCCGGACCACGAGCCGCGCGCCACCGATCATGTCGATGGCATGCAGGCGCTGATCTCGGCGCTTGAGCGCAACGGCCTGGCCTACGTGGCCGACAACGAGGACGTGTGCTACGCGGTGCGCAAGTTTCCGGCCTACGGGCGCCTGTCGGGAAAGTCGATCGACGAGTTGCGCGCCGGCGAGCGCGTGGATGTGGCCGACGGCAAGCGCGACCCTCTCGATTTCGTGCTCTGGAAGCATGCCAAGGCGGACGAGCCCGACGAGGCCAAATGGGCCTCGCCGTGGGGTGCCGGCCGGCCGGGCTGGCATATCGAATGTTCGGCGATGGGCGCGGCCTTGTTGGGCAAGCAGTTCGACATTCACGGCGGCGGGCAGGACTTGCAGTTTCCGCATCACGAGAACGAAATTGCCCAGAGCGAGGGCGCCAACGGCTGCCGCTACGTCAATTACTGGATGCACAACGGGTTCGTGCGGGTGGACAACGAGAAGATGTCGAAGAGCCTCGGCAACTTCTTCACCATTCGCGACGTGCTCAAACGCTACGACCCCGAGGTGGTGCGTTTCTTCATCCTGCGCGCCCACTACCGCAGCCCGCTCAACTACAGCGATGCCCATCTGGACGACGCGCGCCAGGCCTTGACGCGACTGTACACGGCGCTCAAGCACGCCCCGGAGGCGGCGCCTGCGGTCGATTGGGACAGTCCGTGGGGGGCGCGTTTCCGCGCTGCGATGGACGACGACTTCAACACCGCCGAGGCGATGGCGGTACTGTTCGAGCTGGCGAGCGAGGTCAACCGGACGCAGAGCGCGGCGCTTGCCGGCGCGTTGAAGGCGCTCGGCGGCGTGCTGGGCTTGCTCGAGCGTTCGGCGACCACCTTTCTGCACGGCGAAACCGGCGGCGACGCCTTGGATGGCGCGGCGATCGAGGCCGCCATCGCGCAACGTGCGACGGCCAAGCAAGCGCGCGACTACGCAACGGCTGACCGCATCCGCGCCGAACTGGCCAGTGCCGGGGTGGTGCTCGAAGATACGCCGGACGGTACGCTGTGGCGTCGCGGCTGAGCGGCCGTGGCCACGCGTCCGGCACCCCCTTAGCTAATTGGCGCCGAATAGGCGACACTGTAAACATGACGCGTGTGCACCTACTTTCGCCGTGGTCCGGACACATGGATTGTGCCAAGTGTCCGGTGCGCGACTCTGCGCTGTTTTCGGCGCTCGACCCGGCCCAGGTCGCGTTGGTTCAGGATAGCTTCGACGATCTGCACATTGCCTCCAAGCGGGTCTTGTTTCATCAGGGCGCGCACAGCGAGGCGCTGTATACGGTGCGCGAGGGTGCGCTCAAGCTGGTGCGTCACGGCATTGATGGCTCGGCGCGCATTGTGCGCATCGTCAAGCCCGGCGATCTGGCCGGCATCGAAGTGCTCAACGGACGCGAATACGACGCGTCGGCGGTGGCCATCGGGCCGGTACAGGTGTGTCGCCTGCCGCTCGCGGCGCTCGATCGCCTCAAGGCGGCCGACCCGGCCCTGGCCCAGCGCATGCTCGAAAAAGCGTCGGATGCCTTGTCAGAAGCGCAGTTGTGGCTCGCCGAGCTCACCGCCGGCAGCGCGCCGGCGCGGGTGCGGGTGGCGCGTCTGCTGCTGCGCCTCAGGACCGGCCGGCGCAGCAACGCGGTTTTCCGGCTGGCGTCGGCGGATATCGCCGCCATTCTGGGAGTCACGGTTGAAACCGCAAGCCGGGTCGTTGCCGCATTCAAGCGTCAGGGCATCCTCACCCCGCCCGTGAGCGGCAGCTACGTGATGGGGGCTGACTTCGAGCGCCTCGCGCGCGAGGCCGAAGTCAGCGACGCCTGATCCGGCGCGCTGCGTGTTCAGCGCAGATAGCGGCCGCGGCTGATGATTGCCAGATCGACGTAGTCCGAGGCTTCATGGTCGGCGCTCGAAAAGCTGATCTTCCAGCCGCCAAGATCCCACCCGTTCAAGCCCTCCAGCGCGCTGATCAGTCCCTCGCGCGTCAGTTCGGTGCCGGCGCGCTTGAGCCCTTCGACGAAGACCTGCGCCGCAATATAGCCCTCCAGCGCGGTGTAGGACATCGCCTGTCGCGCGGCTTCCGCGGCCTTGCGATACTGCTGCACGATCGGGTGGTCGAGGCGGAAGGGGGAGGGCACCACCTGGGCGATGACCAGCCCGTGGGCCTTGGGGCCGAGTGTCTGGATGAGCTGGTTGGCGCTGATCACCGAGAGGCCGTAGAGCATCGGCCGTGCGTTGTGGGCGTTGAGCCCCTCCATCAATGCCACCGAACTCTTGCCGGCGGTCACCATGATCAGCGCAGCCGGTGTGGTGTCGGCGATTTTCCGGGCCACGGCGTCGGCATCGTCCCCGCTGGCGGCGATCGCCACCTCCAGCGCCGGCGTCAGACCGCGCTGCGCCAGCGCCTTGCGGGCCACGTCCAGCCCGGCGTTGCCGAAGCTGTCGGCATGGTGGACGACGCCGATGGCGGTGATGCCGGCGCTGACCAGATGCTTGACGATGGCCTCGATCTCCTGCCCGTAGGAGGCGCGCAGGTGAAACACCGCGGCGTTGAGCGGGCGCAATGCGTCGGCGCCGGTGTAGGGCGCAAAGAAGGGCACCTTGGCTGCGCTGGCGACCGGGATGGTCTTCATGCCTGGCCCGGTGCCAAAGCAGCCGAACAGCGCAAACACCTGTTTCCGGGCGATCAATTCATGGGTGTTCTTCTCGGCCTGGGCCGGGTCGTAGCCGTCATCGAGCGTAATCAGCTCGATGCGTCGCCCGGCCACGCCGCCGGCGCGGTTGGTTTGCTCGAAGAAGAGCCTGGCGCCGCCGATATATTCCGTATTGAGCGAGGCCAGCGGGCCGCTGGCCGCACCGGTCTGGCCGAGCACGATGCGCTCGCCGGTGACGCCGGGGTCGGCCTGGGCCCCCAGGGCGAAGAACACGCAAAACACGGCCATCCACAGGTGAACTGCACGCATGAGACTTCTCCTGGCTTGCGCGTTCAGCGCAGAATGCGGCCGTTGCGGCCGATGATGGTCAATTCGACGAAGTGCGAACCAAAATGGTCGGTGGGCGAGTAGCTCAGCCGATAGCCGCCGAGGTCGATGGGCGCCTGCTCCAGCGCGGCGATCAGCTTCTCGCGGGTGGGCTCGCCCTGGATGCGCGTCAGCCCTTCGATCATCACCCGCCCGGCGATATAGCCTTCGAGCCCGTAATAGCTCGGTTTGGCATCGGGCGCATGGTGCTTTACCGCCTCGCGGTAGTCGCGCACCAGCGCCAGCGCGTCGTTCCATGGGTAGGGCATGACTTGGGTGATGCCGATGCCGCGTGCCGCCTGTGCGCCCATCTCGGCAACCAGCAACTCCGCGCCGACCGGTGACAGGGTGACGAACTGCGGGTTCTGGCCCGCGGCGCGCATGGCGTTCACGAACGCCGCCGTCGGTTTGAGCAGGGTGACCATCACCACCGCCTGCGGACTGGCCGCGGCAATCGAAGCCGCGGCTTGCGTCGCGTCGGTCGCGTTGCGTGTGATGGCCGCAGTGGCGCTGGGTTTCAGGCCGTGTGTGGCGAGTGTTTTTTCGACCCCGTCGAGGCCGGAGCGGCCAAAGCCGTCATCCTGATAAAACACCGCCACCTTGCTGATGCCGAGTCCGACGAGGTGATTGACGATGGCGGCCGTTTCGTCAGCGTAGCTGGCGCGCAGGTTGAACATGTGCCGATTGACCGGCTCGCGCAGTGTGCCGGCGCCGCTGATGGCGCCCACCAGTGGCACGCCAGCCTTCGAGAATTCGGCCATCGCAGCGGTGGTGGGGCTGGAGCCGTAGTAGGCGACCAGCGCGAACACGCCGGTGTCGTCGATCAGGGCGCGCGTATTGGCAACGCTGCGCTCGGTTTCGTAGCCGTCGTCGCGTGCGCTGAGGGTCAGCTTCCGTCCGCCAATGCCGCCGCGCCGGTTGACCTCGGCCAGCGCCGCTTCGACACCGGTGCGCATTGCGATGCCGTAGCTGCCGTTGGGGCCGGTGAATGGCGACGACATGCCCAGGAGAATGGCGTCGGCGCTGACCCCGGTGGCGGCATGCGCTGACAGGGAGAGCACCGCACCCACGGCGAGCGCAAGCAGCGCACGGCCCAAGGTGTGGAGTGGCATCTTGTTATGTCTTTTGTAAGGTTTTGTCTCTTCCGCCGCGTAGTATAACCACGTTCCGCAGACGTAAAGCCAACCTGACTAAAGTGATAACCCGGTGCCACCCCGGCGCGGTGGCCGGTCTGTGACAAATGTCACGAACCGGCGCGGGCGTTACTGGAAGAAATCCTTGACCTTGTCCATCCAGGATTTGGCTTTCGGATTCTGCCGGTCGGCGTTTTCCATCGCGATGTCGTTGAACTCGCTCAGCAACTCGCGCTGGCGCTCGGTGAGCTTGACCGGCGTTTCGACCAGCACGTGACACATCAGGTCGCCCTGTACGTGGCTGCGCACATTCTGGATCCCCTTGCCGCGCAGGCGGAAGACCTTGCCGGTCTGCGTCTCCGGCGGCACCTTGATGCGCGCCATGCCGTCGAGCGTCGGGATCTCGATGTCGCCGCCGAGCGCCGCGGTGGCGAAGTTGATCGGCATTTCGCAGTGCAGATCGTCGCCGTCGCGCTGGAACACCGAGTGCTTCTTGATATGAATTTCGACGTACAGGTCGCCAGACGGTCCGCCGTTGATGCCGGGCTCGCCGTGGCCGGCGTGGCGCAGGCGCATGCCGTCGTCGATGCCGGCGGGGATCTTCACTTCCAGCGTTTTCTGCTTCTTGATCCGCCCCGCGCCGTTGCAACTGCGGCAGGGGTCGGCGATGTACGAGCCCGAGCCGTGACACTTCGGGCAGGTCTGCTGGATCGAGAAAAAGCCTTGCTGGATGCGCACCTGACCGGCGCCGCCGCAGGTGGGGCAGGGCTTAGGTTGTGAGCCGGCCTTGGCGCCCGAGCCACCGCACACCTCGCAGTTTTCCTGGGTCGGAATGCGGATCGTTTTCTCGGCGCCGCGCGCGGCTTCTTCGAGCGAGATTTCGAGGTTGTAGCGCAGGTCCGCGCCACGATAGACGTTGCTGCGCCCGCGTCCGCCACCGCCGCTGAAGATGTCGCCGAAAATGTCGCTGAAGGCGTCGGAGAAGCCGTCGAAGCCCTGCCCACCGGGGCCGGCGCCCATGCTCGGGTCGACCCCGGCGTGACCGTAGCGGTCGTAGGCCGCACGCTTGTCGGCGTCGGACAGCACTTCGTACGCTTGCTTGGCTTCCTTGAAATGCTCTTCCGCGTCCTTGTTGCCGGGATTGCGGTCAGGGTGATGCTTCATCGCCAGCTTGCGATACGCCTTCTTCAGCTCGGCATCGGAGGCGTCCCGATTGACGCCGAGAATTTCATAGTAGTCGCGCTTGGACATTGGGGTTCCAGCTTAAGTCGTGGAAAGGCCGGACCGGCCTGCACGCGGGGCGCAGCACGGTCCGGCCGGGCGATGGATGCCGATGGTGTTTATTTCTTCTCGTCGTGCACTTCGGTGAATTCGGCATCCACCACATCGGCTTCTTCTGCCTTCTCGGCGCCGCCTTCCGCACCACCGGCCGCACCGGCCTGCGCCTGTGCGTCGGCATACATCTTCTCGCCCAGCTTCTGGCTGACCTGACCGAGCGCCTCGGTCTTGGCGATGATGGTGTCCTTGTCGTTGCCCTTCATCGCTTCTTCGGCGTCGGCGATGGCCGCTTCGATGCTGGTTTTCTCTGCCGCATCGATCTTGTCGCCGTGCTCGGCCAGCGCCTTCTTGACCGAGTGGGTCAGCGTGTCGCAGGCGTTGCGGGCGTCGACCAGCTCGTGCGCTTTCTTGTCTTCCTCGGCATGCGCCTCGGCGTCGCGCACCATGCGTTCGACTTCCTCGTCACTCAAACCCGAGTTGGCCTTGATGGTGATCTTGTTCTCCTTGCCGGTGGCCTTGTCCTTGGCCGACACGTGCAGGATGCCGTTGGCGTC
>JAGRFQ010000054.1:17418-30968 GCA_020445945.1 Rhodocyclaceae bacterium | reverse complement strand
GGCCCGCGCGCGAGGGCGCCGACCGGCAGCCCAAGCGCGACGGCTCGGCGCCACGGCGGCCACGCAACGCCTCGGGCACCTCGCGCAACCGCGACTGAGCGCACGCCTCACCCACCCACAGAACGCCGGCGCCATGCCGGCGTTTTTGCGTCACCCAGCCGCGCATCGAATCCTTGATCCACAACATACGTAGCCGTATGTTTTTGGCTATAATGCCGAAGCACCGAGACACGGCACATAACAAAATGGAGGCAGCGGCGATGGGGTTTGACGCAGCATACGAACAGAAGAAAATGACACCGGCGGACGCCGCCGGCCTGGTACGCGACGGCGACACCATCGTCGTCCCCACTGGCGTCGGCGAACCGCCCGCGCTGCTCACCGCCCTGTCGGCACGGCGACAATCGCTGCACGGCGTAACGGTCAGCCAGATTCTGCCGCTGCGCAAATACGCGTATTTCGACGAGGCCACGCGCGCCAACATCCGCCACACCGCCTACTTCTTCGGCGGCCCGTCGCGCCCCGGCGGGCAGGCCGGGTGGGTGGACTTTCTGCCGGCCTATTTTTCGGAGCTGCCGCAGCTCATCGCGCGCGGGCTGAGCCCCGCCGACGTGGTGTTCTCGATGGCTTCGCCGATGGACGAGCACGGCTATTTCGCACTCTCGCTGGCGCCGGACTACACCATGGCAGCCCTCGCCAAGGCGCGGGCCATCGTGCTGGAGGTCAATCCCAACGTGCCGTTCGCGTACGGGGCGTGCCACGTGCATGTCTCGCAAGTGAGCGCGCTGGTCGAGTCGGACGAGCCGATCCTCGAAGTCGGGCTGCCCGAGATCGGACCGGTGCAGGAAGCGATCGGCAAGTATGTCGCGGAGCTTATCGACGACGGCTCGACGCTGCAGATCGGCTACGGCGGCATTCCCGACGCCGTGGTGATGCAGCTCAGGCACAAGCACGATCTGGGGATTCATACCGAGATGATCGGCGACGGGATCCTGACCCTGCTCGAAGCCGGCGCGGTGACCAACCGCAAGAAGACTTTCATGCCCGGCAAGATGGTCGCCACCTTCGGGCTGGGGTCGCAGAAGCTGTACCGCTTCATGCATCGCAACCCGGCGCTGGAGATGCATCCGGTGGATTTCACCAACGATCCCTACCTGGCCGCACGCAACGACAAGCTGGTCGCGATCAACGCCACCATGCAGGTCGATCTGCTCGGCCAGTGCGGCTCGGAGTCGCTCGGCTTTGCGCCCTACTCGGGCACCGGCGGGCAGGTCGACTTCGTGCGCGCCGCGAATCGCTCGAACGGCGGCAAAGCCTTCATCGTGCTGCCATCGACGGCCAAGGGCGGCGCGGTGTCGCGCATCGCGCTGACGCTCTCGCCCGGCACCCACGTGACCACCAGCAAGAATGACATCAACTATGTGGTGACCGAATACGGCGTCGCGCAACTGCGCGGCAAAACCGCCAAACAGCGCGCCGAGGCCCTGATCGGGATCGCCCATCCGGACTTCCGCGCCGACCTGCGCGACGCGGCCCGGCAGGTCAACCTACTGTAAGCGCCGCGCCGCCTGGTCGAGCTTCCGGTACAGCGTGTTGCGGCTGATGCCGAGCATCCGTGCAGCGGCCGACACGTTGCCGCCGGTGGCCGCCAGGGCCTGCTCGATGGCGCTGTGGGCCAGGGTCTTGAGATCGGCCAGCGGTGAGCCCACCGGGTTCACGTCGGCCGCCCCGCAGGCCAGCGCGCCGGGGGCGAGCAGTTCCTCCGGCAAGTGGTCGACGCGCACCACCCGGTCGTCGTCGTCGCACAAGGCGACCGCGACGCGGATGGTGTTGTTGAGCTGGCGCAGATTGCCCGGCCAGGCGTAACTGGCGAAAAACGCGCTGACCTCATCCGATAGGCGCATGCCGCTGCCGCCACAGGCTTCGTCGAGCATCGACTGGGCGAGCGCATTGATGTCGCTGCGTTCGCGCAGCGGCGGCAGGGTCACGGTGAGGGCGTTGACGCGGTAGTACAAATCTTCGCGAAAGCGCCCTTCGCGCACCGCGTTGCGCAGGTTCTGGTGGGTCGCGCAGACCAGCGACACATCCACCGGGGTGGCCTGCACGCCGCCCAGCGGCACCACGCAGCGCTCCTGCAACACGCGCAGCAGGCGCGCCTGCAGGTTCAGCGGCATATCGCCGATTTCGTCCAGAAACAGCGTGCCCCCATCGGCCTGCAGAATCTTGCCGCGGGCGCCTTCCTTGCGTGCGCCGGTGAAGGCGCCGCCGACGTAGCCGAACAGCTCGGACTCGATCAGGCTTTCGGGAATCGCGGCGCAGTTGAGCGCCACGAAGGGGTTTTCGGCGCGCATGCCGCTGTAGTGGAAGGCCTTGGCGAACATCTCCTTGCCAACCCCGGATTCGCCCTGGATGAGCAGCGGAATGGGCTTGTCGATGACGCGCAGGGCACGATCCACGGCGCGCCCGAAGTTGGCATCGCCGGTCGACAGCGAGGCCAGCGAGCGTGCGCCCTCGGGCATCGGCACGGCACGCGTGCGGCGTGCGCTGGCGGGGGTGCGCAACGAGGCCGCGCCGGTGGTGCGCAGCGAGGCGTAGAGGCGACTGCCGCCACGCAGCGTAAGGGCAACGAAGCACTGCGAGGCGCCGCTGCCGCGCATCAGCAGGTCGGTCAGCGGGGTGTCGAAGAGCAGGTCGAAGTCGGAGCCGACGCCGCGTTGACGATCCACCCCGAGCAGCGCGCACGCCGGTGCATCAAGGCCGACGATGCGACCGTCTTCGCGCACCGCCATCAGCCCCTCGCCCATGCCGCCGAGGCCGGTGAGCTCTGGGTGGAACGCGATCAGGATCGCGTCGTGGTGGGCGGATTCGAACAGGCGGCGCTCGATCAGCTGCGCCGACAAACGCACCAGACCCAGCGTGTGGGCCTGCGGGGAACGGCAATCGCCGGAGATGTCGAACACCCCCACCGTGGCGCCGGTGGCGTCGTGGATCGGCGCCGCGGTGCAGGTCAGGAAACCGTTCTGGGAAAGATAGTGCTGGGCGCCGAGCACCGACACCGCGCTGCGTTCGTTCAACGCAGTGCCAATGGCATTGGTGCCGCGACGCAGCTCGCCCCACCCCGCGCCGGGGGCCAGCGCGACCTTGCCGGCGCGGCACACGAAGTCGGGGTCGCCCACCGAGCTGAGAATCATGCCGGTGGCGTCGGCGAGCAGCACCATGCTGCCGGAGTTGCGGATCTGGGCGTGCACGTGGTTCATGATGCCGCTGGCGTGGGCCAGCAGATGGGCATTGCGGTCGCGCGCCGCGGCGAGCTGGCCGCGCGCCGCGGCGATGTCGTCATCGGCCTTGGCGTCGGGCGACAGCCCGGCGGTGAGGCAACGCTGCCACGAACGCAGCACGATTTCCGGCACGCTGTTGCCGACCGCCTCGCCGGTGGCGAAGAAATGCGCCCGCACGCGCGCCAGGTTGCGCGATGGGGTGTCACGGTGTTCGATACGCATCCAATCCCTCCTGCGGGAACCGAGTCAGGCCAGGGCGCCCGCTGGTTCACTCAATCTTTTTACTGCCTGTGTCACACCACGCCGGCGGCCTGCAGTTCGGCCCATTCGGCGTCGGTAAACAAACGCGATTCGGACAGGAAGGCTTTACCCTCCGGCCCTTCGAGTGAGAACGTGCCGCCATGTCCGGCGGTCACGCCGATGATGATCTGGGTGTGCTTCCAGTATTCGTACTGAGCCTTGCCGATGTAGAACGGGCAGCCGCCGATCTCGCCGAGCTGGACATCGGCCGGGCCGATCGCGAACTCGCGCTTCAGGTAGCAGTTCGCCGCACTGTTGTCGCAGCAACCGCCGGATTGATGAAAGATCAGCTCCGGGCCGTACTTGCGCTTGAGCAATGCGATCAGTTCGAGCGCCTCGGGTTTGGCAACGACGCGTTCAACCATGTCACTCTCCAAAAAAAGCCGGGCGGCCAGGGGCCGCCCGAGAAAGCTCTCATCTGTCGATGAGGAGGGAGACTCGCGCACCACCGCCCCGGCGAACCGGGACGGGTGCTGACTACGCGTTCGCTCAGAAGAAGCCGAGCTTGTTCGGGCTGTAGCTGACCAGCAGGTTCTTGGTCTGCTGATAGTGGTCGAGCATCATCTTGTGATTTTCGCGACCGATACCCGATTCCTTGTAGCCGCCGAACGCGGCGTGAGCCGGGTAGGCGTGGTAGCAGTTGGTCCAAACGCGACCGGCCTTGATGGCGCGACCCATGCGGTAGGCGCGGCTGCCGTCGCGGGTCCACACCCCGGCACCCAGGCCGTACAGCGTGTCGTTGGCAATCGCCAGCGCTTCGGCTTCGTCCTTGAAAGTGGTCACGGCCAGCACCGGTCCGAAGATTTCCTCCTGGAAGATGCGCATCTTGTTGTGACCCTTGAACACGGTCGGCTTGATGTAGTGACCTTCGGCCAGCTCGCCCGGACGGCGTGCCAGTTCGCCACCGATCAGGCACTCGGCACCTTCCTGCTTGCCCAGCTCGATGTAGGACATGATCTTGCGGACCTGCTCGTCGGAGGCCTGGGCGCCCATCATGGTGTCGGTGTCGAGCGGGTTGCCCTCGACGATCGCGGCGATGCGCTCGAGGCAGCGCGCCATGAATTTGTCGTAGATCGATTCCTGGATCAGCGCGCGCGACGGGCAGGTGCACACTTCGCCCTGGTTGAAGGCGAACAGCACCAGACCTTCGATGGCCTTGTCGAAGAAGGCATCGTCGGCATCCATGATGTCTTCGAAGAAGATGTTGGGCGACTTGCCGCCCAGCTCCAGCGTGGCCGGGATCAGGTTGTTGGCAGCGGCCTGACCGATCAGGCGGCCGGTCGAGGTCGAGCCGGTAAAGGCGATCTTGGCGATGCGGGTGCTGTTGGCCAGCGGTACGCCGGCTTCGCGACCGAAACCGTTGACCACGTTGAGCACGCCCGCCGGCAGCAGGTCGGCGATGGCTTCGAGCAGGACCAGAATCGAGATCGGGGTCGACTCGGCCGGCTTGAGCACGATGCAGTTGCCGGCGGCCAGCGCCGGGGCGATTTTCCATGCCGCCATCAGCAGCGGGAAGTTCCACGGAATGATCTGGCCGACCACGCCCAGCGGCTCGTGGAAGTGATAGGCCACGGTGTTCTCGTCGATCTCGCTGATGCCGCCCTCCTGCGAGCGCAGGCATGCTGCAAAGTAGCGGAAGTGGTCGGCAGACAGCGGTACGTCGGCGTTCAGCGTCTCGCGGATCGGCTTGCCGTTATCGACGGTTTCGGCGTAGGCCAGACGCTCGAGGTTCTGCTCGATGCGATCGGCGATCTTGAGCAGCACGTTCGAGCGCTCGGTATAGGACGCACGACCCCACGCATCGGCCGCAGCGTGCGCAGCGTCGAGCGCCAGCTCGACATCGGCCCCGCCGGAGCGTGCAACCTGCGTGTAGGGGCGGCCGCTGATCGGGGTAATGACATCGAAATACTGGCCCTCGATCGGCGCAACCCACTTGCCGCCGATGAAGTTGTCATATTTGGCTTTGTACTGAACGGGCGCACCCGCTTGACCTGGCATTGCAAAAATCATGTGTCTCCTCCTGAGAGCGTTGTGGTTTCCAAACGCAAAACAGCGTCGAGAGCTAATCAGCAAACACCATGCCGCCGCTCATTTTTCTGTAATTTATTATTTAATTTCAACCAGATAGCCTCTAAAACAGGCGGCGTACCAGCAACATGCCAAGGCTGGTGCCATGTCAAAACGGTACAAGTGTGTCGTTTTGGCGCATCGTGCACGCACGTGACAGGCAGCGCCTGCCTGCCGCGCCGGCACAGCGCGCGCCAGCGACTTGACCGCCGCCGTGGCACGCAAAGATACTGAGCGCACACGGGGTGTCCCCTGCCGGCGACACGCCACCAGCCAGGGAGGATTAGCGCAGATGAGCGAAGCGCCCGAAACCGCAGCGCTCAGTGCCCACTTCCGGGCCGCCGGCATCGCGATGGGCGCACGCCAGCCCGAGGGGCGCCTCGCCGCGCTACTCGTGCTGACCGGACTGGGCTGGTCGATGTTTCAGCTGTGGGTGGCCTCACCGCTACCCGAATGGCTCGGCGTGCTGGTCCTCAACGACACCCACATCCGCTCGCTCCACCTCGCCTTCGCGGTTTTTCTGGCCTTCCTGGCCTACCCGGCAAGGCGCGCCGAGCGCGCCGCCGTGCCGCGAACCGACATCGTGCTGGCGGTGCTGGCCGCCGCCAGCGCGGGTTATCTGGCCGTGTTCTATGCCTCGGTCAGCGCCCACACCGGCGCGCCGTCGCGACTCGAGATCAGCGTCGCAGCCATCGGTCTGGCCCTGCTCCTCGAAGCCACCCGGCGGGTGCTCGGCCTGCCCATGGTCGGGCTCGCCCTGAGCCTGCTGATCTACATCTTCTTCGGCGCGCAGATGCCCGACCTGATCGCGCACAAGGGCGCCTCGTTCAGCAAGGCGATGGGGCACCTGTGGCTCAGCACCGGCGGCGTGTTCGGGGTGGCGCTCGGCGTGTCGGCCGGCTTCATCTTCCTGTTCGTGCTGTTCGGCGCGCTGCTTGAGACCGCCGGCGCGGGCAGCTACTTCATCAAGAGCGCGGTGGCGCTGCTCGGCCACTTCCGCGGCGGACCGGCGAAGGCTGCGGTCGTCGCCTCTGCGGCCACCGGGATGATCTCCGGCTCGTCGATCACCAACGTCGTCACCACCGGCCCGCTGACCATTCCACTGATCAAGCGCGTCGGCTATCCGGCCGAGAAGGCAGCAGCGATCGAGGTCGCCGCCTCGGTCAACGGCCAGGTGATGCCGCCGGTGATGGGCGCGGCCGCCTTCCTGATGGTCGAGTACGTCGGCGTGCCCTACGTACAGGTGCTCAAACACGCGCTGATCTCGGCGCTGGTGTCCTACCTCGGGCTGCTCTACATCGTCCACCTCGAAGCGGTGAAGGCCAACCTGCGCGGCCTGCCACGGCGCCACTCACCGCACTGGCAGCGTGCGCTGGCCCACTTCTCGCTCGGCTTCGTCGGCATCGCCGGCCTGCTTGCGCTGCTGTCCGTCATCGGCGCGGTGGTCCACACGGTGCGACCACAGATTTCGTTCGGGGTCATGGCCGCGCTGCTGCTGGTGGCGTACCTGGCGCTGCTGCGCTTCAGCGCCCCGTTTGCGGCCACCGACGCCACCAGCGACGCACCGATCACCGCCCTCCCCGCCTTTGGCCCGACGGTGCGCGCCGGGCTGCACTATCTGCTGCCGGTCGGCGCATTGGTGTGGAACCTGGTCGTCGAGCAGCTCTCGCCCACCCGGGCCGCGTTCTGGGCAACCCTGTTCCTGGCCTTCATCGTCGTCACCCAGCGCCCGCTGCTGGCGTGGTTTCGCGGCGAGGGCGAGCTCCGCGCGGCCGCGCGGCGCGGCGTGCACGACCTCCTCGAAGGCCTCGCCGGCGGCGCACGCAACATGATCACCGTGGCCATTGCCACCGCCACTGCAGGCATCATCGTCGGCACCGTAACGCTCACCGGCATCGGGCTGGTGATGACCGACCTCGTCACCGCGCTGTCGGGCGGCAACATCATCCTGATGCTGATCCTGGTGGCGATGATCTGCCTGATTCTCGGCATGGGCCTGCCGACCACCGCCAACTACATTGTCGTCTCGTCGCTGATGGCGCCGGTCATCGTCACCCTCGGCGCCCAGAATGGCCTGCTCGTGCCACTCATCGCGGCACACCTGTTCGTGTTCTATTTCGGGTTGATGGCAGACATCACTCCGCCGATCGGGCTGGCCTCGTATGCCGCCGCCAGCATCGCCCTGACCAGCCCCTACCGCGCCGGTGTCGCCGCCTTTCGCTACTCGATGCGCATGGTGCTGCTGCCGTTCATGTTCGTGCTCAACCCGCAGCTGCTGCTGATCGGCGTGCATGGCGTCGGCCACACGCTGATCACGCTGGCCAGCGCCACCCTCGCCGGCTTCGCCTTCATCTCGGTCAACCAGGGCTGGCTGCTGGTCAAGAGCACCACCGCCGAACGGCTGGCGATGCTCGCCACGGTGTTCATGTTGTTCAATCCCGGGCTGTTCATGGACCGCCTGTTCGCGCCCTACAACGCCCTCACCGGCGAAGCCGCGCGCGCCGCGATCGTCGACGCACCGGCGAACGCGCAGATGCGCGTCTTCCTCCGCGGCACCACGCTGGAAGGCCAGCGCGTGGAGCGCGGCGTACTGCTCCCGCTCGGCCCGCGTGCCGCCAGCGCCACCCGCCGCCTCGCCGACGGCGGCATCGGCACCGTCATCAGCGACCACGGCTTCACCATCACCCGCGTCAACTTCGGCAGCCACGGCGCCCGGCTCGGCATGCTGCCGGGCTTCGAGATCACCGCGGTAGAAGTGCCCAGCAAGCGCCCCGCGCAAGAGTGGATGTTTCTGCCCGCGCTGGCCCTGATCGGCGGAGTGGCACATCGCCAGCGCCGGCGGCGCGATGCCGCACCGGCCGGCGAAACGCCCCCAATGTAAAACGGCGCACGGACTCTCGTCCGTACGCCGCACGCCCGCGCGGGGCCGCGCCCCCGGCGCTCAGTCGCGCTTGGGCACCATGATTTCGGCCTCGCCCGTGAGCACCACGGTGTCACCGACGGTACACACCGTATCGAACAGCGCCTTGCGCTTTTCCGGGTTGAGCGACTTCACCGTCACCCGCGCCACCACCGTGTCACCGACCCGCACCGGCGCCTTGAACTTCAGCGTCTGCGACAGATAGATGCAGCCCGGCCCCGGCAGGCGGGTGCCGAACACCGTCGAAATGAAGCTCGCCGACAGCATGCCGTGAGCGATGCGCCCGCCAAACATCGACGCCGTGGCCAGCTCGTCGTTGAGGTGCACCGGGTTGGTATCGCCCGACACCCCCGCAAACATCAGGATGTCGGCGTCGGTCACGGTGTGACCATAGGCCGCGCTGAGCCCTTCGCTCAGATCCTCGAAACGGTAACCGTAAAATTCTTCAAAGTCCTTGGAAGCCATCTGTTCTCTCCGAATCGGCAGTGTCTGCGCACTGCGCCGAACAACAAAAAACCCGGCCATTGCCGGGTTCCACATGCAGGGTCAGCAGGCAGATTACTTGCCGTTGACCGCAGCCTTCAGGGTCGCACCTGCGGCAAACTTGGGCACGCAGGAAGCCGCGATTTCGATCGAAGCGCCGGTCTGCGGGTTGCGCCCGGTGCGCGCAGCGCGCTTGGAGATCTCAAAAGAACCAAAGCCGGTAAAGGCGACCTTGCCACCCTTGGCCAGTTCTTCGGAAATGATATCCAGTACAGACGACACGGCACGGTCGGCCTGGGCACGCGACATGTCGAGACGATCGGCCAGGGCTTCGACGAATTCACCTTTGTTCATTTTGATCCTCGAATTAGGAGTGTGGAGGGGTGCATCACTGCCGCCGATTCTAGCACCGAAAAATCGGATGTGGCATGGCGCGATGCAAGTCATGGCGGGGTAATTGCCATTAACGCCGCATATTTTTACGCATTGGGATGGCACGTCGCTGTGAATCAGTTCCCGCACACCGCGCAGCAGCCCGCCGCGACACAGAACGCGGGGCGGCTGCGTCAGATCAATCAACCGGCCCGGCCCGGCCTTAGAATGAGCACGTCATCACCACCCCCCGGGTCGCGCCATGAAAACACCGCCCAAGCTGCGCCTCTGGCACTGGATTGTCCTCGCCCTCGTGCTGGCCTATGCCATCGACTGGTTCATCCAGCGCCCGGACGAGCAGACGCGAACGCTGAATGCAGCAATCGCCGAACACGCCAGCGCGCAGCTCAAA
This sequence comes from Rhodocyclaceae bacterium, assembly GCA_020445945.1. GTDB lineage: Bacteria > Pseudomonadota > Gammaproteobacteria > Burkholderiales > Rhodocyclaceae > Nitrogeniibacter. The sequence continues at coordinate 21,136 of JAGRFQ010000054.1, read as the reverse complement.
GCCTACCCCTACCCCTTCCGGGTTCTCCGCACGGTCGGAGGCAAGGCGGTGATGGGCACGCCGCGGAGCCGCGAACTGTCGGTGACCCGCATCATCAAGCTGCTCCATCCGCAGATTGACGTACTGAACACCAACGACCCGGCCTTCATCGCCGCCCAGAAGGAGCTCGCCGGACTGCAGTTCGAAGCTCGCGACATTGTGGCGACGCAGCCGGGCGTAACGGCGGTCGTGTGGGAACTCGACCGACACTGGCTGACCGCGCACGGCATCGACTTGCCGCCGCAGTAAGCGCGCCGACGGGCGGGGAAAGCGGCGCCCACGCTACCCGCCCCCCGCCTCCCAATACCCCGCCCGCTGATACACCGCGCGCAGATACTCGACAAAGCAGCGGATCTTCGCTGGCAGGTAGCGCTGCTGCGGGTACACCGCCTGGATGGGGTAGCCGGGCACGGCGAAGTCGTCGAGCACCGTCACCAGCGTGCCGTCGCTGAGCTGGGGCTGAATCTCCCAGGTGGAGCGCCAGGCGATGCCGAGGCCCTGGCGGACCCAGTCGAAGAGGATTTCGCCGTCGTTGCAGTCGAGGCTGCCATTCACCCGCAGCGGGAAGCGCTTGCCCTCGCGCATGAAGGTCCACCCGCGCTGCTGGCCGCCCTGCAGGTTGAAGGCGAGGCAGTTGTGGCCGGCGAGGTCTTCGGGGGTGCGCGGAGTGCCGTGGCGGGCAAAGTAGGCGGGCGTGCCGCAGACCACGCGACGGTTGGGGTAGAGCGGGATGGCGACGTAGTCCGGGTCGAGCTGTTCGCCGATGCGCACGGCCATGTCGTAGCCTTCGCGCACCAGGTCGACCACGCTGTCGGTGAAGTTGAACGACAGCTTGAGCTCGGGGTACTGCGCGGCGAAGGCCGAGGCATGGGGGCCGATGTGGCGGCGGCCGAAGCCGGCGGGGGCGGAGACCACGAGGTGGCCGCGCACGTCCGAGCGCCCGGCGCTGACGCTGCGCTCGGCGGCGTCGAAGTCCTTGAGCAGTTGCCGGCACTCTTCGACGAACTGTTCGCCCAGGTCGGTGAGCCTGAGCCCGCGGGTGGAGCGGTGCATCAGGCGCACGCCAAGGCGGCGCTCCAGCGCGTCGAGGCGGCGCCCCATGACCACCGGGGTGACGCCCTCGACCAGCGCGGCGGCAGCGAAGCTGCCTTTTTCGGCGGTGAGGACGAAGCTGCGGATTTCGGTGTAGCGGTCCATGCGGGCGACCTGTCGGGGCATTGCGTGCGCTGGCGGCGCGGCCGATCCGCCCGCCGGAGCCGATACCTCAGGTATCGACTGCCCTGACTGTAACAGGAATTCCCTCCCGCCCGATTCGCCGCTATGGTGGAATCCTGTCTATAGTGGTTGCAGCGCACCATCGCGCACGCGCCCCCATCTGCGAGACCATGCCTCCAGTCACTCACGGTTCGCTGCTTGCCGACCTGCCTGCCACCGCGGCCAACGAGGCTTTCGAGCCGCTGTTCGACAACGGCGCGGTGCGGATCGAGCGCATCGTCTCGCACCGCCACGCGAGCCCGCCGGGTTTCTGGTACATGCAGGCGGAGGACGAGTGGGTGATGGTGGTGGCCGGCGCGGCGACGCTGGCCTTTGACGACGGGCGCGAGCAGGCGCTGGCGCCGGGCGATTGGGTGCTGCTGCCGGCGGGCCTCCGCCACCGGGTGGCGCAGACCGATGCGGCGACGGTATGGCTGGCGGTCCATGCCCGCCCGGCCGATACCGCACCAACTGTTATATAAGACATTAGATAAAACCATCGCGACGCTTTAAAATGGCGCGCATTCATTTGAATCCGCCGGCCCCGCGGCCGGTGCAACACTGAGGTCCAGCCCATGAGCACACACACCCAGATCGGCGGCATGCAGGTCGCCAACGCGCTAAAAGCTTTGCTTGAGAACGACATCCTACCGGGCACCGGCGTCACCGCCGGGCAGTTCTGGTCGGGGCTGGAGGGCATCATGAACGACCTCGCCCCGAAAAACCGCGCCCTGCTCGCCAAGCGTGACGAACTGCAAGCCAAGATCGACGCCTGGCACCAGGCCAACGGCAAGGGCGACTTTGCCGCCTACAAGACCTTCCTGACCGAGATCGGCTACCTCGTGCCGCAGGGCCCGGACTTCCAGATCGAGACCGAAAACGTCGAGCCCGAGATTGCCACCCAGGCCGGCCCGCAGCTGGTGGTGCCGGTGATGAACGCGCGCTTCGCGCTCAACGCCGCCAACGCGCGCTGGGGCAGCCTGTACGACGCGCTGTACGGCACCGACGTGCTGCCCGAAACCGGCGGCGCCGAGAAGGGCGCGGCATACAACCCGGTGCGCGGCGCCAAGGTGGTGGAATACGCGCGCGATTTCCTCGATGACGCCGCCACCCTGGTCGACGCCAGCCACAAGGACGCCACCGACTACGCGGTGGTCGACGGCACGCTGGTGGTCACGCTCAAGGACGGCACCACCACCGGCCTGGCCGACCCGGCGCAGTTCGTCGGCTACCGCCAGGGCGACGCGGCCGCGGTGCTGCTCAAGCAACACGGCCTGCACTTCGAGATCCAGTTCGACCGCCACCACCCGATCGGCAAGGAAGACCCCGCCGGCATCAAGGACGTGCTGGTCGAGGCCGCGCTGACCACCATCATGGACTGCGAAGACTCCGTGGCCGCGGTGGACGCCGAAGACAAGGCGCTGGCCTACGGCAACTGGCTGGGGCTGATGAAGGGCACGCTGTCCGAGCAGGTCGCCAAGGGCGGCAAGACCATCACCCGCAGCATGAGCCCGGACCGCAGCTACACCGCGCCCGATGGCAGCACGCTCACGCTCAAGGGCCGCGCGATGCTGTTCGTGCGCAACGTCGGCCACCTGATGACCAACCCGGCGATTGTCGCCGCCGACGGCCACGAGATCCCCGAAGGCATCATGGACGCCATGTTCACCGCCTGCGCGGCGATTCACGACCTGAAAGGCAACGGCCCGGTGCGCAACTCCACCGCCAAGAGCGTGAACATCGTCAAACCCAAAATGCACGGCCCCGAAGAAGTCGCCTTCACCGTCGAGCTGTTCGGCCGCGTCGAGCAAGCCCTCGGCCTGCCGAAGAACACGCTCAAGGTCGGCATCATGGACGAAGAGCGCCGCACCTCGGTTAACCTCAAGGAATGCATCCGCGCCGCCAAGGAGCGCGTGGTGTTCATCAACACCGGCTTCCTCGACCGCACCGGCGACGAAATCCATACCAGCATGGAGGCCGGCCCCTTTGCGCCCAAGGCCAAGCTCAAGACCATGAAGTGGATCCTCGCCTACGAAGACCAGAACGTGGACGTCGGCCTCGCCTGCGGCCTGCCCGGCCGGGCCCAGATCGGCAAGGGCATGTGGCCGGTACCCGACAACATGGCCGACATGATGACCGCCAAGATCGGCCACCCCAAGTCCGGCGCCAACACCGCCTGGGTGCCCTCGCCCACCGCCGCCACCCTGCACGCGCTGCACTACCACATGGTGAATGTGGCCGACGTGCAGGCCGAACTGCGCGGCCGCACCCCGGCCAACGTGGACGACATCCTCGACATCCCGCTGCTGGGCGACCAGAAGCTCACCGCCGACGAGATCCAGAAAGAACTCGACAACAACGCCCAGGGCATCCTCGGCTACGTGGTGCGCTGGGTCGATCAGGGCGTGGGCTGCTCCAAGGTGCC
>JAGRFQ010000054.1:403-17413 GCA_020445945.1 Rhodocyclaceae bacterium | reverse complement strand
GGCCTGATGGAAGACCGCGCCACCCTGCGCATCTCCAGCCAGCACATCGCCAACTGGCTGCGCCACGAAGTGTGCTCGATCGAACAGGTGCTCGACACCCTGCAGAAAATGGCCAAGGTGGTGGACGGCCAGAACGCCGGCGACCCGCTGTATCGGCCGATGGCGCCGAGCTTCGACGGCATCGCCTTCGAAGCCGCCTGCGATCTGGTCTTCAAGGGCTGCCAGCAACCCAGCGGCTACACCGAACCGCTGCTGCACGCGCACCGCTTGTCGGTGAAGTCGCTGTAAGCCGCAACTCACCGAGAAGACAAACGCCAGTCGGGATCCCCGGGCTGGCGTTTTTTTGTTGACCGGGGCGGCGATTTTCGACCCGGAGCCATCACTCGTAAGTGCGCGACGGCATCATGTAGGTTGGGTTGAGCGCAGCGAAGCCCAACATTCAGCCGTGCAATTGTGGAACGCCCAGTGTTGGGCTTCCTGCGTCAGCCCAACCTACGCTTGGCTAGGTCTGGAACCCGGCCTCGCGCTGGTGCTTGATCGTGAGCACCAGCGCTTCGTCGCGTACCTCGTCATAGCGGTAGAGCGCGAGGTAACCGGTACGCCCGCGCGAAATCACCAGTTCGCGCAGCCCCGCCTCGACCGGACGACCGATCAGCGGGTGGCGCTCAAGCGCGACCAGCGCCGACTCAATCAGCTCGTAAGTCGCCAAAGCATCCGCGGGCGAATCGTCGATCAGGAAATCGATCAGCCTTTCGAGGTCATCGAGCGCTCGTCGCGCATAGCGCAGCGCCGTCACCGGGTCGCGGGCGTCGGGCGCTTTGAGGCGCGACGGGCCAACTTCGCGCGCAGATAGCTGTGGACGTCGGCGGCGGCAAAAGCGTCGCCGCCACGGTCCACCGCCTCGGCCGCAGTGAGCGCATCTTGCAAGAAGGCCTGCCGTCGCTCGGCCAGTTCCGCCTGGACGGACAGGGCGCCAACCATCCACGCGTGCACGCTCACGCCCTCCGCGGCCGCCAGCGGCGCGATGCGCGCCTTCAAGTCGTCAGGCAATTTCAGGGTGGTGGTGGGCATCGTGGACGCTCCTGTATGGGGTGTCACCAAAGTAACACCCCATACAGGCGCAGACAAGCCTTGCCATGCGACCCGCTCAATCCCGACCCCGTCTCGTGCAAGTGTGCGGCGGAATCATGTAGGTTGGGTTGAGCGCAGCGAAGCCCAACATTCAGCCGTGCAATTGTGGAACGCCGAGTGTTGGGCTTCCTGCGTCAGCCCAACCTACGCTTGCTGATGCGTAGCCGCAGCCACGTTGCCCTCATTGACCAGCGCAGACAGAAAGGCCCGAACCGCGCCGCCCCTCAGATCCCGCGGATGCTGAAGCCCGTGAAAGCGAATGAAGCACCGAACCCAATGGACATACGCCTGCTCAGTTCGTATGCTGTAGTGCTTGAAACGGATGCGCTCACGAACCGCTTCAAGCAAGATCACTGGCCAACCGTCATGTGCTGGCGTCATACCCAGTCCCCCCGAGCATCGGTAGCTGCACATAAATGCAGCACGTACACCTCGGCCTTGCTTCTGGCCAGCATTTAGAGATGTCCGGTTTTTCTGGAGTATTGGACAGTGAGCCAGGATTTTGGACTCCGCTGTCGTCTACTTCAAGTTGAACTAAACCGCTGACGCGGTGGTTTCCATCTCAACGATTTGTCATTTGCGGCTTGCGCCTGTGCAGCGAATGGCAGTGTTGTCCTGGCAAGTTTTTCCACGTGGTCGATCCTGAAACCGGGAATGTTCCCGGCTCTTTCAGGAGACGATCATGTCTGCCTTACGCCAACGGATGGACCAGGCGATGGTGCTGCGCGGTTTTTCCGAGCGCACGCGAGAGGCGTACCTGCGCTGCGTGGTGGCGCTATCCCGGTACTACCATCAGAGCCCCGATCAGCTCGGCCGATCGCAGATCGAGGCCTACCTTCTGCATCTGATCGAGGAGCGCAAGCTGGCCTACTCTTCGGTCAATCAGGCCAACTGCGCGATCCGGTTTCTGTTCCATCGCGTGCTCGAGCGCGACTGGGCGCTGTTCGAAGTGCCGATGGCGCGCGTGCCGAAGCGCCTGGCGCAGATTCTGAGTCGCCAGGAGGTTGTGCGCCTGCTACAGGCGGCACGCAACGAGCGCGATCGGGCGGCGCTGATGACGGTGTACGCGGCGGGCCTTCGCGTGTCCGAGTTGTGTGCGCTTGAGTTGAGTGACATCGAGAGCGCACCTGATCGCATGTTCTCAAGGTGCGCGCGGCCAAAGGCGGCAAGGCGCGCTACACCGTGTTGAGCACCCGGCTGCTGGAGGTGCTGCGCAGCTACTGGCGCCACTACAGGCCGGTGCGCTGGCTGTTCGAGAAGCACGGCGGGGGCGGCCCCCTTTGCATACGGGCGGCCCAGCGCATGTACTGGCGCGCCCGTGACCGGGCCGGCATCGCGCCGCACGGCGGCATTCACACCTTGCGCCATGCCTTTGCCACACACCTGATCGAGGCGGGCGTCGACGTGCATACCGTGCAGCGCCTGCTCGGTCATGGTCATCTGGGCACCACCTTGCGCTACGTGCACCTGGCGCGTGCGCACCTGACGGCGACCGGCTCGCCGCTCGATCTGCTCGAACTGCCCGGCTAGTGCCGTGGCCGGCCCGACTCTGGCCGACGTGTTGGCACGGTTCGGCCCCGCCTATCTGGCGGCACATCGCCTGGGCTGCGAACAGGCCAGGGTGTGGCGGGCCATCGTCACGTGCCGCACCCACGCGCTGGGTGGGCAACTCGAACGCTGCGCCTGCTGTGGGGCGATGCGCCACGTCTATCACTCGTGCCGCAACCGGCACTGTCCGCAGTGCCAGCGCCGTGCCAAGGAAGCGTGGCTGGCGGCGCGGCGGCGCGAGTTGCTGCCGGTGCCGTACTTCCACCTGGTGTTCACGCTCCCCCATGCGCTCAACGCCCTCGCTGCGCGCGCACCGCGCCTGATCTACGACACCCTGTTCGCTGCCGCCAGCGCCACCCTGAACGCGTTCGCAGCCAGTGCGCGTCATCTGGGCGGCCAGTCCGCCTTCTCGCTGGTGCTGCACACCTGGGCCCAAGACCTGCGCCGTCATATCCACGTCCATGCGCTGGTCGCGGGCGGTGCGCTGTCGAACGAGGGGCGCTGGGCCGCGCCACGGCGTGGCTTCCTGTTTCCGGTCAAAGCCCTCTCCCGGGTCTATCGGGGCAAGTTCATCGCACAACTGCAGGCGCAGCCCCACGGGCTCGATGCACGCGCCTGGCGTGCGCTGTGCCAACGCCTGCATGCGCACGACTGGGTGGTCTATGCCAAACAGCCGCTGGGCGGTCCGGAGCCGGTACTCGACTACCTGGCTCGCTACACCCACCGGGTGGCGGTCTCCAACGAGCGCATCATCGGTATCGACGGGGACGATGTCCTGTTGCGCGTGCGATCGCGCCAAGCGGGGGCGGAGCGCCGGGTGGTGCGCCTGAGCGGCGTCGAGTTCATTGCCCGCTTCCTGGCCCACGTACTGCCGTCGGGCTTCAAGCGTATTCGTCACTACGGCCTGCTCGCGAGCGCATGCAAACGCACACGCCTCGGCGCAGCGCGGCAGGCGCTGGGCGCTGCGCAGCCCGACCCCCACGTGATCGAGACGCTCGTGCAGTTCCTGCAGCGAATCGATCGGCTCGAAACGCTGCGCTGTCCGCACTGCGGCGGCGCGTTCGTCGTGCTCGGGCCGCTGGCCCCGACGGGGCACCCCCGTCAAGCGCGGGGGCCGCCATGATCCGCAGGGAGCCTCCGCCCATGGGCAGCTGCGCCCCGCATGGTCCGCCACGGTGCCAGGGGACGCTTCGTGCCTTCCGTGCCACGGCACCCCTCAGTGACCCAACACCCCGCCAAAAGGAGGGTGCAGCGCCCCAGAAAAGCCGAGTGTCACGCCACCGCAAAGGCGTTGATACACGCAAGGGGTATGCAAAACGCTTGCGCCGCGCCCCTGCGCGCATACAATCCCCATAGTCACCGCCGTGCCGGCGGTTCAGTTCAACAAGGTTTATCCGCCGCAACGCCGCCGCGTACGGATGCTCACGTTGGTCGGCGGCGGATAAACGCTATTCGTTAGGCAATAAAATAAATTAACAACAAAGGAGACACATATGCCCCAGGAACTACCTTACCTTCCTTCTTATAAGAATGTTGCGCTCTTGTTTGAAAAGATTCGTTCCGCAAAGGTGCCCGAAGCTTTCACACAAAAATATCTTAATGAAACATTGGGGTTGAAAAGTAGCGGTGATCGGGCTCTGATCACGCTGCTTAAAACCTTGGGGTTCATAGATAACGCCGGAAAGCCACATCCTAGATATAACGCGCTGAAGAACGAAAAGATTGCAGGTATTGAGATTGCGCGCGGCGTGAAGGAAGCATACGCGGCATTGTTCTCGGCAAATGAGAAAGCCAATGAGCTTAATCGCGAGGAACTGAAAGGTCTCGTTGCCCAAGTGGCAGGTACGGACACCGGAACAACGGGAAAGATTGTAGGTACATTCAGAGCTTTGGTTGCCGTGGCAGATTTTACGTCTGACGATATGTTGCGAGAGGATGAGGTCGAACATGTTCCGAAGTCTGATGCCGAATCACGGAACCAATGCCCGCCTCCGCCGGGCAGCATGCAGTTTCAAGGCATGAGGCCTGAATTCCACTACAACATTCAAATACATCTACCATCGAATGGATCTGAAGAAACCTACATGAACATCTTCAATGCTATGCGCAAGGTATTCAAATGATCGACGATGGGCGCCTTGCGCTCTTCGTAATGCTTGGCCAAACCGCCACTAAAACCATTGGCGCCGTGCCAGAAGTTGCGCATTCTGAGCCCCTACATTTATCCGACAGTTTTGATCTTTCTGCAGCCATCCCAGACGCGGTCAGGAGTGCGAATTCTGCTTCCGAGGCATATAGATTGTTCTACGTATTCGAGAACTACTTGCGCGAGTTTGTACTAGATGTACTAACCGGTGGTGGAAAAAGCACGTGGTGGGACAAGGTGCCAAAGGATGTTCAAGATGAAATTCAGAAGATTGAAGATAACGAAGAGCTGAAAGGATGGATGGCCCTTGGCTCTAGGGACAAATCAGCGTTGATGACTTATCCCCAGCTTCTCCGAGTGATCGATTACGCTTGGAAAGAGGGGTTCGCAGATATCGTTCGCGACAAGGCCTTAGTGCAAGAAGCTCGGCACATAACGCATTTGCGAAACACCGTGTGCCATATGAGCAATATTAGCGAAGAGGAGCTAGGTCGAGTTAAGCAGGTTATGCGAGATTGGTTTAGGGTTGTTTCCCCTTGAACGACAAGATGCCTAACAATTTCGTCACCTCGCTCACTTGCGTTCGCTGGGACGCGCAGCAAGCTGCGCGCCCGTTACGATGGCGTTATCAACCAATCAACACCCCACAACACACACCCCACCCCCATCAAACTCCATCGTCTTCCCCGACAGCGGCACATGCACCGGCACCTTGGTGGCCTTGATGAAGCTCTCCGTGCGGGTGCCGGGCTTGACCTTGCCGCCTTCGGTGGCGGGTTCGTTGGCGTGGGAGACGATGACCGAGGCGGGCTGGACCAGGTCGTTGATGACGTAGGCGGCTTCGGTCGGGCCGGTGGTGAAGGTGTCGCCGATGTTGATGACGGCGAGTTTGGCCTTGTAGTGGCCGCGCACGACCTTGTCCTGATCGCCGGTGATGCCGGTGTCGCCCGAGAGGTAGGCGACGAGGCCGTTGCTGAACCTGAGCACGTAGCCGGTGGCTTCGCCGACATAGGCGGAGAGGCCGGCTTCTTTCAGGTGTTGGCCGAGATCGCCGCCGACCAGGTCGCCGTGGACGCCATTGCTGTGGATGGCGGTGACCGTGGCGATGGTGACGCCGCCGATGGTCTGGCTGGCGCCGAAGCGGGCGAGGACCGAATTCCTGGGGTCGCCGCCGTTGCTCTTGAGCTTGTGGGCGAAGAAGGCCGGCATTTCGCTGCCGGTGACGATTTTGGCGTTCTTGGCCAGCGCGATGTTCACCGCCAGCGTGTTGGGCGCGGCCGACACGGACATGTCCGGCTTGTCGCAGGCGCCGGCGTTGGGGGCCTGGGTGTGTTTGTCGCCGACATGGTCGCCGTGCATGTGGCTCACCAGCACGATGTCGATCTTGCCCAGGCGCGGGTCGTCTGCGCCGGCCACGGTGCGGCCGGGGTCGTAGAGCAGGCGGGTGCCGTTGGGGTCTTCGAAAATCAGGGCGCGGTCGAGCATGCAGAATTCGCCGTCCTGCCCGCCCAGCGGCGTGACTTTTACGTTGGCGGCCAAGGCGGGATGTGCGGCCAGGGCGCCCAGGGCGAGGGCGCCGAGTAGTGAGGTGGTTTTCATGCTGTTCTCCTGTTGGGAAAATCAGTGCAGTTCTGGACCAGCAGAGAAAAGCTAGCACGAAGCGGCCACGACTGTTTTTTGCGCCGCCGCAATGCCTCGCACCCGCGTTCAGACAAAACCGGCGTCGCCGCGCCACCCCGACCCGCAAAACGCAAGACGCCAGCCGATTGGGGCTGGCGTCTTGCGGTGCGGCCGCGCTTCAGCCGGCTTCGCGCGCTGCCTCCGGCGCCAGTTGCCACACCGTGGACACCGCCTCGATCACCGCGCGCAGCACCGGATCGTTGGCGCGTTTGGTCAGCCAGGCAAAGCGCAGGCTCACCGTCGGCAACTGGCGCGGCACGATGAACACCCGCCCCGCCGCGACCGCCTCGCGCATGTCGTCGCGGCGCACGATGCCCAGCCCGACGCCGGCCTCCACCATGCCGCGCAAGGCGTCTTCCTGATTGGCCAGCACCACTTTTTCCGGCGCGCAGCAATGCGCCTCGAACACGGTGCGCATCACCCCGTAATGGGCGCAATCGGGCGAGGTGTACACCCACGGCAGCGCGGCCAGCGCCGGCACGTCGCAGGCGGTGAGCTGGTCGCGCAGGCCGGCCGGGGCGGCGATGACGAGCTCCTCCTCGCACAACACCTGTGAGCTCAGCAGGGGGTCGTCGCCCTCGCCGCTGATGAAGGCGGCGTCGAGCTTGCCCACCCGCAGGTTGGGCACATTGACGCCGGTGCTGCCGCCCAGAAACGCCACCTCCAGCCGCGGGTAGCGCGCCCCCAGCAGCGCCTGCAGCTCGACCAGGCGCAAAAAGCGCGCATCGGTGTTGAGCCCGATGCGCACGCTGCCCATCAGCTCGTCCTGCATCGCCCGGGCGGCGAGCTTGAAATCCCCCGCCGCGGCCAGCGTGCGCTGCGCCTGCGCCAGCAGTTGCGCGCCCGCCGGGGACAGTTGCATGCCCTTGGGGGTGCGCTCGAACAGGGTGACGCCCAGTTCTTCTTCCAGCGCCTTGATGTGCGCGCTGATCGCCGGCTGGCTGGTGAACAGGCGCTCCGCGGCGCGGGTCAGGTGCCCCTCTTCGGCCACGGTGACAAAGGTTTTGAGGTGGTAAAGCTCCATCGCGCTGCGCTCCCGGTTGGGGTGTCGGGTTAGTAAAACGCAGATCGCCGATCGGCGCCATCACGATTTCCGATGCCATGCATCCGAAATAACGATTGGATCGCCAAGGCGCGCCGCGCCAAGCTTCAGGCCATGAAAACCCCACCCGGAGAGCCCGCCATGAGCAGCCTGACCCACCCCGCCCGACTCGCCCCCCTCGCCCAGTCTGCCCATCGCGACAGCCGCCCCGGCCTGCTCGCCACGGTGCTGCGCACGCTGCGGCTCTGGGCCGGGCGCCATCGCCAGCGCCGCCAACTGGCCGCGCTCGACGCGCATCTGCTCAAAGACATCGGCCTCACCCGCGAACAGGCCCGGGCGGTGGCCGACAAACCGTTCTGGCGCGAGTGAGCCCGCCCGCTAACGCGGCACGATCACCATCCACGACACGCCAAAGCGGTCGGTGAGCATGCCGAAGATGTGGGCAAAAAAGGTCGGCGCCAGCGGCATGCACACCGTGCCGCCCTCGCCCAGCGCATCGAACATGGCCACCGCGCTGGCCTCGTCGTCGGCGGTGATGGTCAGCGAGAATCCGCCGAAACCGGGCTGCCCCGGCTGGCGCCCGTCGGCGGCCATCAGCGCGTTGTCGCCGATGCGCACCAGCGCGTGCATGACCTTGTCGCCCATCGTCGGGCAATCGGGCAGGGCGTCGGGCGGCGCGTCGGAGAAGCGCATGAGCGCCTCGATGCGCGCGCCCACCGCGTCGACATAGAAGTTCAGCGCCGCCTCGCAGTTTCCGTCAAAAGACAGATAGGGCTCGACTTTCATGGTGCATCTCCTGGCGATGAGTCTCTGCCAGTGTAGTTGCTCGCGGCACGCCCTACATCACCGCCTTCAACCACGGCACCAGCCACGGCGCGAGCAGTGCGGTGACGAGGCCGTTGGCGGCCATGGCGAGGGCGGCGAAGGCGCCGGCCTCGGGGCTCAGCTGAAAGGCGCGGGCGGTGCCGATGCCGTGGGCGGCGAGGCCGATGGCGAAGCCTTGTACGGCAGGATCGCTGACCCGCATCAGGCGGAACAGGCCTTGCGCGCTCATCGCGCCGAGAATGCCGGTGGTGATGACGAGGGCGGCGGTGAGCGAGGGCAGGCCGCCGAGCGCTTCGGCAACGGCCATGGCGATGGGGGTGGTGACGCTTTTGGGGGCGAGCGAGACCAGCGTCGGGGCGTCGGCGCCGAGCCATGCGCCGACGATCCACGCGGCGGTCATCGCGGTGACGGCGCCGAGCAGCAGCGTGACGCCGAGCGGCATCGCCATCTGGCGCAGGCGCTGGAGCTGTGCGTAGAGCGGGATGGCGAGGGCGACGGTGGCCGGGCCGAGCAGGAAGTGCACGAACTGGGCGCCGTCGAAGTAGGTTTGATACGGGGTGTCGGTGAGCCACAGCAAGGTGACCAGCAGGGCGACGGCGAGCATCACCGGATTGGCCAGCGGGTGGGCGGCGAGGCGCTGGTGGATGTGCCACGCAATCAGGTAGGCGAGCAGCGTGAGGGTAAGGCCGAGCAGCGGGGTGGCGGCGAGATAGACCCACAGGCCGCTGAGATCGGCGGAGTTCATGGTTTTTGCTGCCGGCGACGGACCAGCAGGTGCAGTACGGCGGCCGATACGGCGAGGGTGACCAGCGTGCTGACCACCAGCGCGGCGAGCAGCGGCAGCCATTCGTTTTCGAGCCGTTCGGCGTGGAGCATGATGCCGGTGCCTGCGGGCACGAAGAGCAGCGAGAGGTGCCCGAGCAGGCCGTTGGCGGTGTGCTTGAGGGTGTCGCCCGGTCCGCCGCGGATGATCAGAATGAGCAATAGCAGCACCATGCCGAGCACCGGCCCGGGCACGGGCAGGACCAGCGCGCGGGTGATGACTTCGCCAATGAGCTGGCAGACGAGGAGCAGGGTCAGGGCATTGAGCACGGCGGCGGCGCGGTCGGGGGCGAGCCCTCAGGATAGCGCATCGCGCCGCGCGATTTGATCGGGGATTTGGGCGATGCGCCTGCCCGGCCGGGCGGGTCGGGCAGGCGGCTGGCCGGCTCAGTCGGCGACGATGGGCACGGGCGAGTCGACGCCGGCGAACCAGGTGTCGCGGATGGCGTCGTGGATCTCGTTGACGCCGAGCTGGAGGTCGTCGATGAGACGATGGAGCACCTCGGGCGACTGGGCGACCTGGGTGGCGTCGGTGGCGAGCATCAAGGTCTTGAGCCTGTCGACCGCGGCGCTGGCGACTTCATGGCGCGGCAAGGTGTCGATCTTGCTGTGCAGCCGCATCAGGCAGCGCAAGATGGAGCGCGGGAACAGCGGGTTGAGCAGGATGAAGCGCACCACGTCGGGCCCGCGCACGCGCAGCCGCACCTGCTGGCGGTACATCTGGTAGGCCGACAGCGATTTGAGCACGCTCATCCACTGCAGGTTTTCGAAGGGGCGCAGGTCGTCGGGCGAGCGGGGCAGCAGGTTGGCCGAGCGCACGTCGAGGATGCGCGAGGTCATGTCGGTGCGCTCGAGGTAGCCGCCGACGGCGCAGAAGGTGCGCACCGGGGTGTCGCTGAGGCTGCCGTCGAGCATGCCGGCGAGGGTCTGGCTGCCGCGGATGGCGAGGCGCAGGAATTCGTCGAGGCGGCGCAGGTCGATGGTGCCGCTGAGCATCTCGCTGCATTCCAGGAACAGGCGGTTGATTTCTTCCCACACCTCGCGCGGCATCACGTCGCGGGTGGTGCGCAGGCTTTCGCGGGCGGCGCCGAGCGCGCCGAGGATGGAGCCGCCGTAGCGCCGGTCGGCACACAGGAAGGTGAGCACGCTGGAGACGCTGCGGTCGTCGTAGTACTTGGCGTAGTCTTCTTCGGCGCCGACGATGTCGATCAGCGTCGACCACCCGAGGGTGGCGGTGCCGGGGTAGTCGAGCATCACGTGGCGGGTGACCCGGATCAGGCGCGCGGTGTCTTCGGCGCGCTCGAGATAACGGGCCATCCAGTAAAGGTTTTCTGCAACTCGAGATAGCATGGCTCAGGCTCCCAGTCCGCGGGTATCAACGATCCAGGTGTCCTTGCTGCCACCGCCCTGGGAGGAATTCACGACCAGCGAGCCCTTGACCAGCGCGACGCGGGTCAGCCCGCCGGTGGTGACGTAGGTGTCGACGCCGGAGGAGAGGATGAAGGGGCGCAGGTCGACGTGGCGCGCTTCAACGCCGTTCTCGGTCAACGTGGGCGCAACCGACAACGCCAGCGTGGGCTGGGCCATGTAGTTGCGCGGGTCGGCCTTGATGCGCTCGGCGAATGCCGCCCGCTGCTCGGGCGTCGCGTGCGGCCCCACCAGCATGCCGTAGCCGCCCGATTCGTTGGCCGGCTTGACCACCAGCTTGTCGAGGTTGGCGAGCACGTATTCGCGGTCGTCGTCCTTCATGCACAGATAGCTCGGCACGTTGGCCAGAATCGGCTCGGCGTCGAGGTAGTAGCGGATGATGTCGGGGACGTAGGCGTAGACCACCTTGTCGTCGGCCACGCCGGCGCCCGGCGCATTGCACAACGCCACGTTGCCGTTGCGCCACGCACGCATCAAGCCGCTGACACCGAGTGCCGACTCCGGATTGAAGGCTTCCGGGTCGATGAACAGGTCGTCGACCCGCCGATAGATGACGTCCACCCGCACCAGACCGTCGATGGTGCGCATGTACACGCAGTCGTCGGTGCCGACGATCAGGTCGGAACCTTCGACCAGGTCGACCCCCATCTGCTGCGCCAGGAAGGCGTGTTCGTAATAGGCCGAGTTGTAGATCCCCGGCGTCATCACCACGATGCTCGGCTCGTGGTCCTTGCGCGGCGACATCGCGCTGAGCATGTCGTAGAGCTGTGCGGGGTAATCGTCCACCGGCAGGATGCGGCCGGTCTCGAACAGCTCGGGCATCACCCGCTTGGTGACGTTGCGGTTCTCGAGCATGTAGGACACGCCGGAGGGGATGCGCAGGTTGTCTTCGAGCACGTAGATCGTGCCGTCCTTGTCGCGCACCAGATCGGATCCGCAGATGTGAGCCCAGATGCCGCCCGGCGGGTGAATGCCCACGCACTGCTGGCGGAAGTTCACCGACTGCTCGAGCAGTTCGGCCGGGAACACGCCGTCCTTGATGATGCGCTGATCGTTGTAGAGGTCGTCGATGAACATGTTGAGCGCCTTGACGCGCTGCTTGAGTCCCTGCTCGACGCGCTCCCATTCATCCAGCGGAATCACGCGCGGCACGATGTCGAACGGCCAGGCGCGGTCGATCATGTTGCCGTCGGAATACACCGTGAAGCTGATCCCCATGACCTGAATCGCCACCTCGGCGGCGGTCTTCAAATCGCGAATTTCGCGCTCTTCGAGTCCGGCCAGATACTGGCACAACATCTGCGCCGAAGGGCGCGGCACCCCCGGCTCGGCGAGCAACTCATCATAAAAACCGGTGCTCTGGTACTGGTCCCACTCGATGTACGCCATGGCGTCTCCAAAGGGCAGCGCATGCCAACGCATGCACCACCGAAGGTTGGGTGAGCGGCGTGTTGCGGCCGACCCACACGTTGACTATATCGCTAAGCCCTGCCTCAAATACATTCCCCGCACAGGCGTGCTCAGGCGCCGGCCAGCGCCGCGCGGATGCGCTCCGCGTAGCCTTCGATCTGCGCCATCGGCGGCTCCTTGCGCGGCCACGACAGGCCCACCCCATCGTCGCCATGACGCGGCACGACATGAATGTGGAAGTGGAAGACGGTCTGGTCGCCCTCCACCCCGTTGCACTGCAAAATCGTCAGCCCCGGCGGATCGAAGGCCTCGCGCACCGCCAGCGCCACCCGCTGCGCGGTCTGCATCGCCGCGCCGGCATCTTCCGGCGTGATGTCGTAGATCATCGCCCCGTGGCGCTTGACCGCCACCAGCACGTGTCCCGGATTGACCTGCCCGATATCCATGAACGCCAATGTGCGCGCGTCTTCATACACCCGCGCGGCAGGAATCTCCCCCGCCACAAGACGGCAGAACAGGCATTGGCCGGGCGGGGTCGGGTCGACAAACTTCGGCATGGGTAGCACCGCTTTTACGATTGGTTGCGTATCAGCATACCAAGCAATCGCCGGGCCAGCAGCCGACGGCCGCGCCATTGAGCCGCGCGCCGCGGGTTGCCCGTCGGCCATGCGCCGAAGCGGTGCATCGAAAATTCCAGCATGCCTTCCGGCGGTGCACAACCGGCCCAGCCGCACCGCCAGCAACGCGCCCGGCACCTCCGGATGCCACTTCAATATGTCATTCAGGCGTGCTACGGTAAGACCCGGCGCGCAGGTGGTGTGACGCACGCCACAGCGCGCTTGTATTAGAAATTGACGGTGCTACACCAATACCAGACCTACAAAAAATGACCGCGCTGCGCCGGGATGCCGCCGGTGTTGCCGTTCCCGACCCCCAGACACCGTTCATGCCTGCCGGGCGTGAACCGCGGCGGCCGCAACGTCGCCTGCCGGGGCCGGTCAATCAACCGCTTTGTGGAGGCCGACATGGTCCGCTCGTTTCTGGCAATCGTCGCACTCGCAGCAGTGCTTCTCGGGCCTGCCCCGCAACTCGCCCAGGCCGCCAGCCCGCCGCCGGGCGGCACGGTCCACGAGCAGGACATTCCCTACTTTGAAGCCTGCGCGCGCGAGGGCCTCAACGCCTCCGAATGCGCCGGGCGGCTGATCTGGTTCAAGGCCACCGCCGGCAACGACCGCTTTCACACCTACGTGTTCCAGCAGCGCGTCGGGGTGCTGATCGACTGGTTCCGGGTGCTGCGCACCGACGAGCGCCAGGACCGCTTCCGCGCCTGGGGCGGCATCAACGACCCGAACTGCTGTACGCCGGGTTCGGTCAACTGCCCGGCCAAATCGCTGGACGAGACCTTCGGCCTCGACTGGTGCCCGGGCGATGCCGAACTGCTCAAGTACGTCGGCAAGGAAGGCTACGTCGACCCGGCCTGCGATTTTCGCGATGCGCCGCTGGCCGAGGGCGACGTGCATGGCCCGGCCGATCAGCGCCAGTCGGCATGCGACCTCAAGTTCGGCACCTCCACCGGCATGCTCGGCATCCGCAAGTTTCCCAACCCGCGCTTCGATCTCGACAAGTGGGTCAAGCTCAACGGCCGCGCCGGCAGCTGGGAAGGCTACAACGGCAAGATCCCGGCCGCCGGCGGTTCGGACGAACCGGCCAAGAGCCGCCTGCTCGACGGCGCGGTGGAGCCGCCCTTCCTGATCGGCACCAGTTGCGGCTCCTGCCACATTTCCTTCGACCCGCTCAACCCGCCGCGCGACCCGGCCAACCCGAAGTGGGAAAACATCAAGGGCCTGCTCGGCAACCAGTACACCCGCATCTCCGAGATCATGGTCTCGGGGATGTCCACCAACACCCTCGAATGGCAGATGTTCGCCCACGCCCGGCCGGGCACCTCGGACACCTCGGCGATTCCCAACGACCAGGTCAACAACCCCGGCACCATCAACGCGCTGATCAACATCCCGCAACGCCCGGTGTTCGCCAACGAGCAGGTGCTCAAGTGGCACAAGGTGGCCAGTTGCGGCAGCAAGCCCGAAGCCATCTGCTGGTGCGAGCCCGAGCGCGACGGCAAGTGCTGGGAGAAGTCGATCAAGCGCGAGACGGTGCACCACATCCTCAAGGGCGGCGAGGATTCCATCGGCGCGCTCGAAGCCATCCAGCGGGTGTACTTCAACATCGGCTCGTGCTCGGAGCAGTGCTGGGTGAACCACCTCACCGACCTGCGCGTGGCCGACCCGCAGCAGCGCGGCTTTGGCCAGACGCCCTTCGACATCGGCCAGTGCCGGCGCGACTGCCCCAACTTCCGCGCAATTGAAGACCGGCTCGGCAACATCCTCGACTTCTTCATGTCCGCCGAGGCGCGCGCCACCGACCTGCGCGAAGCGCGCGAGAACGCGGTGCGCAAGCTCTCGCTCAACGCCCGCTACACCGACCAGGACCTGATCGCCGACCTCGAAACCGAGTTCGGCAACGGCGCCGTGGCGCGCGGCCGCGACGTGTTCGCCAACACCTGCGCGCGCTGCCACTCCAGCCAGCCGGAAGCCGCGGCCGGCCAGTTCGACGCGCTCGACTTCCACAAGCTCGACGAGAAAACCGGCCTGCGCGCCGACTGGCTGGGCAACGACGCCCCCACGCTGGTCTCCGAAGTCGGCACCTTCCGCTGCCGCGCGCTGCACTCCAACCACATGACCGGCAAGATCTGGCAGGAGTACGGCTCCGAAACCCTGCGCGCCCAGCCGGCCGACCCCAACCTCAAGGAGCCGGCCGACGGCGGACGCAGCTACTACCGCAACATCTCGCTGCTCAACCTGTGGGCCCACGCCCCGTTCATGCACAACAACGCGGTCGGGCCGGAGCTGTGCGGCAACCCCGCCAACAAGGCCAATGATTTCTACGCCATGCGCCCGCGCTACGTCGACGGCAAGGACCTGTCGCTGCTACCGCCCGAGCAGCAACCCGCCTGCTGGGCTTACGACCCCAGCGTGGAAGGGCGCTTCGCGCTCTACAAGGCGAGCATGGACGCGCTGCTCAACCCCGACCAGCGTGTGCCCAAGGTGACCCTGCTCAACGAGGACGTGACCCTGCGCGTCGGCCCGCGGCTGTGGGACGGCACCGAGAAGGAAAAGCTGCTCGGCTTCTCGCTCACCATCCCGGCGCAGATCGACGGGCGCGGCGTCAACGCCGGCACGGTCGGCAACTTCCAGCACAAGGCCTTCGTGGTCGATCTGGTGCAGGCCAAGTTCAAGCCCAAGGAGGTGGAGGCGCGCCTCGTCCAGCAATGGGGCGAAGAAGAAGGCAAACGCATTCTGGCCGACCTGAAGGGCATCACCGAAGAGGTCACCAAAACGCCCAACGGGCTGGTTGAGGCACTGAAAAAGCGGCCCT
Organism: Rhodocyclaceae bacterium; assembly: GCA_020445945.1. GTDB lineage: Bacteria > Pseudomonadota > Gammaproteobacteria > Burkholderiales > Rhodocyclaceae > Nitrogeniibacter. The sequence goes on along the minus strand of JAGRFQ010000054.1, from coordinate 1,943 downwards.
ATCTGGTCAAGCAGATCTACAGCTCCTGCTTCGCCGAGATCGAAAACGCCGGCCACCGCTTCGGCGAAGACCTCTCCGATGCCGACAAGAAGGCGCTGATCGCCTTCCTGGCCACCCTGTAAGCGAGGAGGACCGACATGATCCCGCACCGCATCGCCCGCCTGCTCGCCGCTGCCGCCGCCCTCGCCCTGCTCGCCGGTTGCGGCGCCAAGGAAGACCGCACCCCGCCGGACGTACCCTTCGCGCCCTGGGCGCTGGCCCACAACGCCAAGCCAGATTTCGCCAGCGTCGAGTACAAATACCCGCTCTCGGTCGCCGACCTGTACAAGCTCACGCCCAAGAACCTCGCCCTGCTCGACCAGGAACAGGTCGACCAGATCTACGCCCGCCTCAGCGCCGGCCCGATCCCCGACGGCCCCTACGAGGGCGACCTGTTCTTCCCGCGCGGCGAAAGCGGCAAGCTGCGCCTGTCGGAAATCGCCGGCGGCGGCCTCAAGGGGCTGCTGGTCAACGTGGCCGGCAAGAAGCTCGACCTGATCGGCGAATTCCTGTGGAAAGGCAAGGTCTTCTACCGCGACGAGCGGCTGCTGCGCAACCGCATCGAGGATCTCGGCCCGCTCAAATCGGCCGGGCTGGTCGAGGAGAGCGACGCCAACCCGCTCCAGGAGATCGAGGTCAAGGGCAAGGACCAGTGGCTGCTCTTCCCCGCCCAGCTCTACTGCGGCCAGAGCCTGCTCGACGGGCGGCGCGAATCGATCATCATCGACTACGCCTTCACCGACCAGCTCCCCGGTTACCGCCGCATGCCCGACATGCTCGCCGGGCGCGACGGCTTCATCATCCGCGACGAAATCCGCATGGTGCGCCCCGGCTTCTACCTGGGCCGGGCGTACATCGACCGCAGCTTCGTGGTCAACTTCGTGCTCTACAACGACGAGATCGCCGAAGCCGCCAAGGCCGACTTCATGCAGACCGGCACCACCGCGCAGGACTGCTGGACCGGCACCCAGCAGCGCAAGGTCATCACCGCCGCGGCGAAATAAGCACCACGCATGAAAGCCCTGCGCGCGTGGCGCGGCATGTTGCTGATGTGGCTGGCGCTGCCGCTGGCCGCGGGCGCCGCCGCGCCGCCGGGCGGCTCGCTGTTCGCGCAACTGTTCCCGCCGGCCGGCGACGGCGCGGTGGCGGTGCCGTTTCCGTTTGCGGCGCTGCTCGACCGGCTCCGCGCGCAACTTGCCGACGGCAGCCACCCCCTGCCGCTGGTGCTCATCCCGGTCGGCCGCTCGCTGCAGCGCCACAGCGCCGGCGACGCGCATTACTTCGACACCCCGCGGGTGGTGGTCGCGGTCGCCGGCGAACCGCAGCGCCATGACGCGCCGCTGCTCAAGGACCGCCTGTATCTGGGCTACCACGCCGCCGCCGGGGTGCTCGAAGTCATCAGCTACCACCCCGGCGCCGGGCGCTTCGAGTTCGAGATCGTCGAGGACTACCGCGCCGGCGCCACCCCGCGGCTGCGCGCCGGCAACCGCGGCCTGTGCCT
>JAGRFQ010000054.1:0-335 GCA_020445945.1 Rhodocyclaceae bacterium | reverse complement strand
CGCCTGCTCGCCGCCAGCGGCACCGATTTCTACGGCCTCGACTGGCGCCACGGCGTGGACGTGCCCGGCGCCATCGACGAAGCCACCGAGCGCGCCAACCTGCTGCCGGTGGCGCAGACGCTGTGGCGCGAAGGCTGCGCCGATGCCGCGCGCGAGGCCGCCATCGCCTGCCGCGGCGAACTGTTGTGGCAAACCCTCCACGCCCGCCTGCGCGGCGCGCCGACGGCGGCCCGCATCGGCGATCTGCCCGCGCTGGCGCCACTCGCCCGCAACGCCGCGCGCTGGCCCGGCGGCGTGCCGATCCCCAGCGCCGACATTCCCAACCGCCAGCCCTT
>JAGRFQ010000053.1 GCA_020445945.1 Rhodocyclaceae bacterium | reverse complement strand
GGTCGTATGCCGTCCGCGGTGGGTTACCAGCCGACGCTGGCTGAGGAAATGGGTCGCCTGCAAGAGCGTATTACCTCCACCAAAGTCGGTTCGATTACCTCGATCCAGGCCGTGTATGTGCCTGCCGATGACTTGACCGACCCGTCGCCGGCCACCACCTTCCTGCACCTCGACTCCACTGTGGTGTTGTCGCGTGACATCGCCTCGCTGGGTATCTACCCGGCCGTCGATCCGCTCGACTCGACTTCGCGCCAGCTTGACCCGCTGGTGGTGGGTGAAGAGCACTACAACGTGGCACGTAACGTTCAGCAGACGCTTCAGAAGTACAAGGAATTGCGCGACATTATCGCGATTCTGGGTATGGACGAGCTGTCGCCGGAAGACAAGCTGGCCGTGTCCCGTGCGCGTAAGATTCAGCGTTTCCTGTCCCAGCCCTTCCACGTTGCTGAAGTGTTTACCGGTTCGCCGGGTAAATACGTGCCGCTGAAGGACACGATCAAGGGCTTCAAGATGATCGTTGAGGGCGAATGCGACGCGCTGCCGGAGCAGGCTTTCTACATGGTTGGCGGCATCGAAGAAGCCATCGAGAAGGCCAAGACCCTCCAGTAATGCACCCGGTGCCCCGCTCGCGAGAGCGGGGCCGTAGCGGAGGTAATAATTATGGCGATGACAGTACACGTCGACATCGTGAGCGCAGAAGAAGAGATCTTTTCGGGGCTGGCTGAATTTGTTGCCCTGCCCGGAGAATCAGGTGAACTGGGGATTTTGCCCGGCCACATGCCGCTCATGACCCGGATCAAGCCGGGGGCCGTGCGCGTCAAGGCGCAGAATCAGACGGAAGAAGAACTGGTGTTCGTTGCCGGTGGCCTGCTGGAGGTACAGCCGGGGCTGGTGACCGTGCTGGCCGATACCGCGATCCGTGGTAAAGACCTCGACGAAGCCAAGGCGCTCGACGCGAAGAAGCGTGCGGAAGAAGCCTTGCAGAACCAGAACGCCGAAATCGACTATGCGGCAGCCCAGGCGGAACTTGCCGAGGCGATCGCGCAGTTGGCGGCAATCAAGAAATTGCGCGGTCCGCGGCACTGAAGCGGCGCGCACATTAAAAAAGCAGCCTTCGGGCTGCTTTTTTTTGCATGGGACCGGGCTTACGCCGTCCCGTTGCCTCGAGATTGCAGTCGATTGATGCGTTTTTCGAGGCGTGCCATATCGTCCCGGAGGTGGCGGATGGCATCGCCGAAATGCGTGATTTCGGCATGCGAAATCAATACGCCGCCTTCGTGCACCAGGTATTCGCTGGCGTTGCGCGCTGCGCGTTGGCCGAGGTCCGGGAGAACGGTGGTCGCGTGAGCAATGGCGAGATGGGCGCGGCGTCCAGCGATCGGGCCGAGCAGGCGCGCAAGGTCGGCCTCGCGATCCCAGCGCAGATGGCGTGCAACGAAACTCAGGCTGTCCGCAAAATCCGCGTCGCCGCGGATCTTGACATGCCCCATCAGCGCGTCCATGCCGTGCGGTAGCGCGGCAAGCGCTGCACCGGGGATGTCGATGCTGACGTTGCTCTCATCGTCCGCCGTCGCCGACGCAAGGTAGCCGTCAGCACTGATCGAGAAGCGCAGGGCCACATCTGTCAGGTTGATTTGCGCGACTGATCCGGTATGGCCGGCCAGACGCCGTCGCGCCCACGCGTGCTGCGCGAGCAGGTGATTGCCGGTTGCGAGCACCGGGGGGGCGAGCATGACGGTCAGTGTGCCTGCTGGATGCCCGATACCAGCCAGCCGGCGTTGCCATCGAGTGGCTTGGTCATGTGCCAGACTTCATCAAACGCTACCGGCGGGGCGTCTGCGACTTCACGGATCAGACCGCTGAAGCGGACGCTCACCACATAGCGTTCGCCGTCGCGGGCGACTTCAAGCACCTCGCCGTCGAGGTCGACGACATCGGTCTTCTGGTCTGCGCCGGCACGTTCGTCGTATTGCATCTTGACTTCGGCGAATACCTCCGGTGTCGTGAAGGCACGGATGTCATCGAGGTTGCCGATGTCGTACGCGGCTTGCAGGCGGATGAAATTGAGCTTGGCCTGGCGCACGAAGCCGGCCTTGTCGAAACCTGCTTCAAGGTCGTGTCCTGCGGCCGTGCCGGCAGGGCTCGCCGGAGTGGGCGGGGTGCTGGCGTGCTGGGCAGCGCCGGCGTTGGCGTACTGCAGGGGCGACCGGCTGGTCTGGGTGGGACGCGACAGGCGCCGGAACAGCCAGAGCGCGCCGAAGGCGAGCAGCGCGATCATGAAGAAGGTCGCCATCTCCTCACCAAGCCCGAGGTGCGAAAACAGGGCCGCAAGGCCGAGACCCGCCGCCAAACCGGCGATCGGTCCGAGCCAGCCGTTGCGGCGGGGCTGGGCGGCCGCGGCGGCATCGCGCTGTGTGTTTGCGGGGGTGACCTGCTTGGGCGCGGGTGCGCTGCGTTGCATGCCGAAGGAGCGGCCGCCGCCAAAGCGGCGGGCTTCGGCGTCTTCGGCGACGAAGCCGAAGGTCATCAGGCAGGCGAAGAGGGCAACCAGAAATCGTGTCATGAGCAGCTCCGAAACGGGCGGGGTGTGGCTGGCGGCACGCGGATGTGCGGTCGCTAGACCTTGTAGCCCCGGTGCAGGGCAACGACCCCGCCGGTGAGGTTGAAGTAGTCGACGCGCGCCAGCCCGGTTTGTTCCATCATCGACTTCAATGTTTCCTGGTCGGGGTGGCGCCGGATCGATTCGGCGAGATAGCGGTAGCTGTCGGCGTCGCCGGCCACTTTCTGCCCGAGCCACGGGAGAATCTTGAATGAGTAGAGGTCGTAGGCCGGCGCGAGGGGTTTGTAGACTTGCGAGAATTCGAGGACCAGCAGCCGGCCGCCGGGCTTGAGGACGCGTCGCATTTCACCCAGCGCGACCTCCTTGTGGGTCATGTTGCGCAGGCCGAACGCCACCGAGACGCAGTCGAAGTGGTTGTCCGGGAAGGGCAGCTTCTCCGCATCGCACTGCGCCACCGGCAAGGCCATGCCGCGGTCAATGACGCGATCGCGGCCGTGGCTGAGCATGGCGCCGTTGATGTCGGTGAGCCATACCTCCCCACGCGGGCCGACCCGCTTGGCGAAGGCGAGTGACAAATCGGCCGTGCCGCCGGCGACGTCGAGCACCTTGTCGCCTTCGCGCACGCCGGCGATCTGGATGGTGAAGGCTTTCCACAGCCGGTGCAGGCCGCCGGACATCAGGTCGTTCATGATGTCGTAGCTGCTCGCGACCGACGAAAAAACGCCGGCAACGCGCTTGGCCTTGTCGGCTTCGGCGACCGATTCAAATCCGAAATGGGTGGTTTTTTCGCTCATCAGTGCTGATGTCCTGAGCCACAGCTCGGTGCGGCCTTGCCCGGTGTGGTGTCGACGTCGCGGCTGGCGCCGGCGGCCGTCAGGCGTTCAAGATAGGCCTGCCACAGCGCGTCCTGGTGCGCGCCCAGTGAGGCGAGGTAGTCCCACGAATACAGCCCGCTGTCGTGGCCGTCGGAAAACACCAGCTTGACGGCGTAGTTGCCGACCGGTTCGATGGCGTTGATGAGCACGTCGCGCTTGCCGCTCTGGAGGACTTCCTGGCCAATGCCGTGGCCGCGAACTTCGGCCGAGGGCGAGTGCACGCGCAGGAACTCGAAGGGCAGCCGGTAGCGCGCACCGTTGTCGAAGGCGATCTCCAGCACCCGCGACCGGGTGTGCAATACGATGTCGGTGGGCAGGGGCGTTGCAGCGTTGAGACCGGCCATGGTGGGCGTGTCCGGAGCGGATCCGGCGTATAAGCTGGTGAGGGTGCAATAATACCCGATGCCGCCGCTGCCGGGCGTTGTCGGCGTGTATCCAGGGGCGCTGTGCCGTTGTGTTGCAGGGCGATGACGCGTCATAAAACCGTCAAGTTCCTGAAATAGACTGTGGGCCTTGCTGTTGGAGCCTTGACCATGCCTGCCAATATTCTGCTCGTCGAAGACGAACCCGCCATTCAGGAATTGATTGCTGCCAATCTCGGCCGCGCCGGTCATCACGTGTTGCGCGCCGCGGATGCCGAAGCCGCGCTGCGCATCGTGCGCGATGCCTTGCCCGATCTCATCCTCCTCGACTGGATGCTGCCCGGCATGTCCGGCATCGAGCTTGCCAAGCGCCTGCGTGCGGAAGAGCGCACCCGCGACATCCCGTTGATCATGCTCACCGCGCGCGGCGAGGAGCAGGACAAGGTGCTCGGCCTCGAGACCGGTGCCGACGACTACATCACCAAGCCGTTCAGCCCCCGCGAGCTGGTGGCGCGCATCAAGGCGGTGCTACGCCGGCGCGCCCCGCAGGCGACCGAAGACCCGGTCGAGATCGGCGGGCTGCTGCTCGACCCGGCAACCCACCGCATCGCAGCGGGGGCGCTCGGCTTATCGCTCGGCCCGACCGAATTCCGCCTGCTGCACTTTCTGATGACCCACCCGGAGCGCGTCCATTCGCGGGCGCAACTGCTCGATCAGGTGTGGGGCGACCACGTGTTTGTTGAGGAGCGGACGGTGGATGTGCACATCCGCCGCTTGCGCTGCGCGCTCGAACCCAGCGGCCACGACAGTCTGATCCAGACCGTCCGCGGCAGCGGCTACCGGCTCTCGGCGCTGGCCGAGAACGCCCAGGCGGTGCGATGATGCCACGCACCTGCGCGGCGTAAAGGGGAGGAGAGCATTCAGTCTGTTCGGTATGTCTGGTTCGGTCTGGCCTCGGCGCTGTCGGTGGTCGCGTTCTTCGCCGTGCCGGTTGGCGTGCTGGTGTCGCCGGCAGGGGGCTGGGCCATCGCTGTTGTTGGCTTGCTGCTGATTCTGTGGCGCCATAACTGGAATCTGACGCGCCTGGTGGCGTGGACCCGCAAGCCGGTAGGCACGCCGCTGCCGCATGCGTTCGGGGTGTGGGACTTCGTGTTCTCCGACCTCAACCGCCGCGCGCGCCTGGCCAGCGAGCAGCGCACCCGGCTGAGCACCGAGCTGGACCGCTTCCGCGAGGCCAGCCAGGCCATGCCCGACGGGGTGATGTACCTCTCGCACACCGACACCATCGAGTGGATCAACCGCCAGGCGGCCAAGGACTTCGGGCTGGACCCCGAGCGTGATCCCGGCGTGCCGGTCACCAACCTGGTGCGCCAGCCCGACTTTGTGCATTACCTCGAGGCCGGCAACTATGCCGACCCCTTCCCGTACCGGCCGATTCACCGCAAGGGCGCGGCACTGCTGGTGCAGGTGATTCGTTTTGGCGACGACCGCAAGATGGTGATTTCGCGCGATGTGTCGCAACTCGAGAAGCTCGAGACCATGCGCCGTGACTTCGTCGCCAACGTGTCGCACGAGCTGCGCACACCGCTCACCGTGGTGTCGGGCTTCATCGAAACCGTGCTCGACGGCGGCGACGAAATCGCCCGGGCGGAGCGCGACCAGTATCTGGGCATGGCGCTCGACCAGGCCGGGCGGATGCAGCGCCTGATTCAGGACTTGCTGGCCCTCTCGGCGCTCGAAACCGACGCCCCTTCACCTGCCGAGGACGTGTTCGAAGTCGGCGGGCTGGTGCGCGAGATCGGGCGCGAGACCGAGGCCTTGTCGGCCGGCCGGCACCAGGTGGTGGTGCGGGTGGAGTCCGAATGTCGCTGCGCCGGCAGCGCCAAGGAGTTGCACAGCGCCTTCGCCAACCTTGCCAGCAACGCCGTGCGTTACACCCCGGACGGCGGCACCGTTACGCTGGTGTGGCGTGTGCTCGAAGACGGCAGCGCGGAATTCTGCGTTCAGGACACCGGCATCGGGATCGCCCCCGAGCACGTGCCGCGCGTCACCGAGCGCTTCTATCGCGTCGATCGCGGACGCTCGCGCGAGACGGGTGGCACCGGCCTCGGGCTGGCCATCGTCAAGCATGTGCTGACCCGCCACCAGTGCGAGCTGCGCGTATCGAGCACGCCCGGCAAGGGGAGCCGGTTCTGCGTGCTGCTGCCGGCGCGGCGGGTGGTCAGCTCCGACCCAGGGTCGTGAATTCGACCCGGTCGAAATTGCTCCCGCGGGTCACCAGCCGGGTCAGCCGCACCTGCATCGGATCGTCATCCACCTTGAGCTCGACAATCCGCTGCGACTGATACCAGCCCCCCGGCAACACCAGGCACGGCGCGGACTTGAGCGCCGGCACGGCGGGCAGCAAAAAGGCCAGCCGGTAGGGCTCGCGGCTGTTGCTGTGCAGGCCGACCAGGCGCGCGGCGACCCCTTCGGGCAAGCCCGGCAAGGTATGCACGCCGAGCTCCATCACCCCGTCCGGGCGGTACATCAGCCAGCTGATGTGGGCCAGCAGGTAGTGCTCGCCATCGGGCGGCCGGATGCCGACCAGCTGGTGGTGTTCGAGGCGCTGACCGTGCGGCTGGCACTGCAGGCGAAAGCCGCCGACGGACTGGTCGATAATCTCCCACACCTGCGGAATGTAACCGCGCTCGATGGCGATGCGCTTGAGTTCGGCCGGGCGCGGCGGCACTTCAGGCGCGCGCTCGCCGAAGGTGAGCGCGGCGATGTCGGTTTGCAGCGGGTTGAAGGCGGTGGACTTCGGCGCCTCGAAGGGCTTGCCGAGGACGTAGAACCCGACTGCGTCCCAGTCGGAACACAGTTCGAGGCGGCCGCGCGAACTGCGGCGGGTGTACCGCCGCCCCGCTGCGGAGAGCCCCCACGGGCGGTACAGTGACAGCAGCAGGCGCCCGCCGGACTCCTTGGTGCAGTCGTCGCCGAGGCCGAGCGAGGTGGGCGTGACGCCTTGCTTGAACTGGGTCAGCACGGCCTGGATCTGACCGGCCAGGCGTGTGCCGTCGAAGCGCCGCAGGTGCGGCGAGGTGGCGAGGGTGGCGAGCGGGCGCAAGCCGTTGTCGCGGCTCAGATCGAGCGCATAGCTGCCCGGTTTCTGCCCCTCTTCGGGCATGTTGAGGGCGCAATACGGCGCAAAGCGCTGCGCCCAGCGGCACACCCAGGTGAACTCGCGCTGGCTGCGCCCGAAGGGATTGGCGAGGTCGACCAGCAGCACCGCAACGTAGGCCTCGACGCTGCTTTGCGCCTTCCATACCTCGTTGAGCGGATCGGCCACGCGGGTGCGCGCCACGCCTTGTTGTTCGGCCACCGCGTAGCCGGCGTGAAAGTCCATCCACAGGCCTTGCGGCACCGCGCGGTGGGCGCGGAAGTATTCGAGCAGCGACTGGCCGGTAAAGTGCAGGCGGCGCTGCAGCAGCGTCGGGCGCTGTGCGGCGAGGCTCTCGTGCGCGGCGTCGCGCTGGGCGATGAGCGCGTAGGACTGGGCCAGATCGCGCCACAGGCCGACAACCCGGTTGAGGGTCGCCTCTTCCTCGCTTTGCGGCGGCAGGGGATGGTCGGCGTAGCGTTTGGCCAGTTCGCCCTGAATGAACGCAATCCCCGGACGGGCGGCTTCAAGCACCTCGAAATGCGGCTCCGGCGCGGGAGGCTTGTCGAGCAGCGCCGACACGATAGCCGTCACCAGGGCGTGGCTCTCGGCCACGTTGGTGGTGTTCATTTTGCGGATCGCTTCGAGCGCAACGGCAGGGTCGTGGTAGTTCATGGGCGTCTCAAGCACTTTCGATGGGCAGACGGGCGAAGCGCCCGGGCCGAACGGGACGTGCCGCGAGCGTGAATGATGCCGTCACATGCACCATGAATCAATGCTCCCGTGGCGCCAGCGCAGCTTCAAGCGCTGCGCGCAGGGCGGCGTCGTCGACCGGGGCGCGATCAGCTGCGGGGCGTCTGCGCGGGGCCCACACCGGGTCGGGGAAGTGCGCGTCGTCGGTGTGACGGGCAATCACGTGCCAGTGCAGGTGCGGCACCATGTTGCCGAGGCTCGCGAGGTTGATCTTGACCGGGCGGAAGCAGGTGCGGAGCGCGGATTCGAGCGCATACACCACCGTCATCAGATGCGTCCGTGCCGCGGTGTCGAGATCGCTCATTTCTGCGACATGCGCATGCCAGATCACGCGGCAGAAGCCCGGATAGTCGGTGTCGGCCACGCGGATGACGCGGCAGCGGGCGTCGCGCCACAGCACATTCTCGTCATTGGGGTGGCACAGCGGACAGGTCATTTTCTTGTGTGTATCAAGCGGCATCGGAGCGCAGAGTATGCGCGTAAAAAAAGGTGTTGTCGTGACATCAGGTCACAGCGTGGGCGGCGCGTCGGGCCTGAAAAACGGGCGTGTCGTGCAATTTTTCATGTCTGCCGGTGCGCCGTCGACAAAGCTTAGCAGCGTGCCGGGCGGGATCGTCTCCCAGCGCTCGTTGTCGGTCAGTGGCGTGGTCGCAATCACGGCCACCCGGTCGGTGGGTGTGGTGAGGTCGGCAAAGTCGACGCTCACATCCTCGTCGGTGAGGTGTGCGGTGGCGAAGGGTGCCTGACGAATGATGTAGACCAGGCGCGACGCGCAATGGGCGAACAGCGCCTCGCCGTTGGAGAGAATGAAGTTGAACTCGCCGTACGCACCGATCTCGGTCGCGAGCTGGCGCAACTGGGCATGCAGCGCCTCGCGGCTTGGCGGCGTGTCCGGAAACGTGCGGGCCAGCGAGGCCAGGATGTGGCAGAACGCGCGCTCGGAGTCGGTGCTGCCCACCGGCGTAAAGCGCCCGTCGAGCGTCGGCGCGTAGTCCTTGAGATCGCCGTTGTGCGCAAACAGCCAGTACTGACCCCACAGCTCGCGCATGAAGGGGTGGGTGTTTTCGAGTGCGATGTCGCCGTGCGTGGCCTTGCGGATGTGGGCGATCACGTTCAGCGAGCGGATCGGGTAGCTGCGCACCAGCTCGGCCACCGCGGAGTCGACGCTCGGGCGAGGGTCGAGAAACACGCGGCAGCCGCGGCCTTCGAAGAACGCGATCCCCCAGCCGTCCTGATGAATGTCGGTCAGCCCGCCGCGGGCACGGAATCCGGTGAAGGAAAAGCAGATGTCGGTGGGGGTGTTGCAGTTCATGCCCAGCAGTTGGCACATGGTTCAGCCTCCGTCGAGACGCGCAAAGATGCGTTCGAGGCGGCGCCGGTTGACGCCGAAATCGCTGTAGCCGCTGCAGGCTCCGCTGCGCGCGGCCAGCGTGCCGTCGGGGCGGAGGATGAAATGCGCCTCGTCAACGAAGCCGAACAGGCGCGAGCGAAAGTGGACCCACAGCCAGCCCTCGCCCTCGGCGATGACGGTGCTGCGCGGCTCGGCGAGGATCGCCGCGCGCAGGCGCGGCAGGTCGACGGCGGAGGGCGCGGCAAGGCGTCGCGCGGGGTCGGCGTGTTCGGTGGAGACGCAGTTCGGGCGGTCGGCGCAAGGATGCAGCCGGTGCGCGGGGTCGGCGACCGGGGCGCCGCGGCAATCGGTGGACGCCGTGGCGCCGTGGGGGGCGCTCATGGCCACGGTGAGCAACGCAAGCGCGATGCCATGACGAGGCCTCATCGCCCCGGCATTTTCGGCATGTTCTTCATCATCTCGTTGATATTGATCCCGCCGGGCAGGCCCTGCATCTCGGTGTCGCCGGGTTTCTGACCGGGCTTGCACGGGCCGAGGCGGTGCGCCTCCATGCGCATCTCGCTGTTCGCCATGCCGTGCAGCGGTGGGGCGAAGGTGGTGCGCATCCGGCCGGCGTAGCGCTGGCTGAAATCGCCGGCGAAGCTGCCCTGGCTGGTGACGGTGCTGCCGCCGGCCATGCACACCGCGTCGATCAGCACCCGGTCGCCCTCGCGGCGGATCGACATCTTGCTGCAGTCGGTGGCGTTCTCCGGCGTGGCCAGATCGTCGAGTTCGTCGCCGACGCAGACGTGCACGCGGTGGGTGTAGCCCGGCATGGTGTCCATCTGCATGGCGTGTTCCCACAGCCCGCTTTGGCGCTTGGGCAGGTCCGGCGGGGCGGCCAGCGCGGGGGCGGCGGCGAGGGCGAGGATCAGGATGCGGGCGCAGGTCATGGCAGGCTCCGGTGGGGCGAACGATTCAATGCAGCATAGCAGGGCCGCGCGCTCAGGCGCCAAGGCGCTCGCGCAGCACGGCGTTGACCTGTGCCGGGTTGGCCTTGCCGCGCGAGGCCTTCATGACCTGCCCGACCAGCGCGTTGAGCGCCTTTTCCTTGCCGGCGCGGAATTCCTCGACCGACTTCGGGTTGGCGGCGAGCACCTCGTCCACGATGGCTTCGAGCGCGCCGGCATCGTTCATCTGCTTGAGGCCTTCGGCCTCGATGATGGCGTCCACCGCGCTGCCCGCGCCGGACCACAGCGCGTCGAAGACCTTCTTGCCGGCGTTGTTGGAGATCGTGCCATCGGCGATGCGCCCGACCAGCGCGGCAAGCTGCGCCGGGCCGACCGGCGAGTCGGCGATGTCGCGTTCGGCCTTGTTCAGGCGCGCCGCCAGCTCGCCCATGATCCAGTTGGCGCAGGGCTTGGCCAGCGCCGCCCCGGCGGCGGCCACGGCGGCCTCGAAGAAGGCGGCGGTGTCGCGCCCCGCGGTGAGGGTGACCGCGTCGTAGGCCGACAGGCCCCAGTCCGCCTCGAAGCGCGCGCGCATCGCGGCGGGCAGCTCGGGCATCGCGGCGCGGGTGCGCGCGATCCAGTCGTCGTCGATCACCAGCGGCAGCAGGTCGGGGTCGGGGAAGTAGCGGTAGTCGTGGGCGTCTTCCTTGGAGCGCATGGTGCGCGTCTCGCCGCTGTCCGGGTCGAACAGCACGGTGGCCTGATGCACCCGCCCGCCGTCTTCGATGGTCTCGATCTGCGACTGGACCTCGAAGTCGATGGCCTGCTGCAGGAAGCGGAAGGAGTTGAGGTTCTTGATCTCGCGGCGGGTCCCCAGTTCGGCACCCGGGCGGCGCACCGACACGTTGGCGTCGCAGCGGAAAGAGCCTTCCTGCATGTTGCCGTCGCAGATGTCGATCCAGCGCACCAGGGTGTGCAGCGCGCGGGCGTAGGCCACCGCCTCGGCGGACGAGCGCATGTCGGGCTCGGAGACGATCTCCAGCAGCGGGGTGCCGGCGCGGTTGAGGTCGATGCCGCTCATGCCGTGGAAGTCTTCATGCAGGCTCTTGCCGGCGTCTTCTTCGAGATGGGCGCGGGTCAGGCGGATGGTCTTGTCGTAGGCCGCTTCGCCTTCGCCCACGCGCACCGTCACTTGCCCGCCGACCACCACCGGTAGCTCGAACTGGCTGATCTGGTAGCCCTTGGGCAGGTCGGGGTAAAAGTAGTTCTTGCGCGCGAAGACGCTCTTCTTCGCCACCTCGGCGTCGATCGCCAGGCCGAAGCGGATGGCGCGCTCCACCGCCCCCTTGTTGAGCACCGGCAGCACGCCGGGCAGGGCGATGTCCACCGCGCTGGCCTGCACGTTGGCTTCGGCCCCGAAAGCGGTGCTGGCGCCCGAGAAAATCTTGGAGGTGGTGTTGAGCTGGGCGTGAATCTCCAGCCCGATGACGACTTCCCAATCCTGACGGCTCATGATGTGTGCTCTGTACTCAATGGGCGCCACGCGGGGCGGCGCCGGTTCAATCGAAGATCAATCGCAGCGCCCGACCCGACGGTCGAACAGGACCGGCAGCATCTGCGCAAAGGTGTGTTGCGGCTGGCAGTAGTCGGCGCAGTCGGCGTAGGCCAGCACCACCTGCGGGCCTTGCTCCCAGACACGCAGCGTGCACCCGCTGGCATCGCGCGCGCGCAGCTCGATGCTCGGCATGGTCTTGGTTTGTGCGAAGTCGGGCAGTGCGAACTCGCAGGCACCGCTCCGGTCGGCCAGCCGCGCGCGCAGGTAGCGCACCGTGCCGCGGTCGATGTCGACGTCTGCCTGCACGGTGTGGCCGCGCTCGTCGCGTGCGGCGCAGCGCATCGCCAGGGTGATCGGCCGGGCCGGCATGGCGCGGCGCGGGTGACCGCTGCTCGGCGCCGGTGGTGCGGGCGGGGTGGCGGATTGCGGCGCGGCGGGCAGATCGCGCAGGACCGGTGCCGGGGTGGTCGACGGCGGCAGCGGGTAAGGCGTCGGCGTGGGGCGCGACGGCGGCGGAAACGGGCTGCTGCACGCCGCCAGCAGGGCGGCGGCGAACAGCGGCGTCAGCGCGCGGCGCGCGACCATTGCGTTCACCCCACGGCCGGCGTGCGCCGGTGCCAGTCGGTGCCCTGCTGGAAGCCGTGGGCCACGTTGAGCAGGTGAGCTTCGTCGAAATAGTTGCCGATCAATTGCAGCCCGACCGGCAGATCGCCCGCGCCGGTGCCGCAGGGCAGCGACAGGCCGGGCAGGCCGGCGAGGTTGACGGCGATGGTGTAGATGTCCTGCAGGTACATCTGCACCGGATCGTCGTTCTTCTCGCCCAGCGTCCAGGCCACGGTCGGGCTGGTCGGGCCGGCGATGACGTCGCAGTGTTCGAAGGCGCGCTGAAAATCTTCGGCGATCAGGCGACGCAGCTTCTGCGCCTGCAGGTAGTAGGCGTCGTAGTAGCCGTGCGAGAGCACGTAGGTGCCCACCAGAATGCGCCGCTTGACCTCGGCGCCGAAGCCCTCGGCGCGGCTCTTGCCGTACATGTCGGCGAGGTCGGTGTAGTCGGCGGCGCGGTGGCCGTAGCGCACGCCGTCGAAGCGCGACAGGTTGGAGCTGGCTTCGGCCGGGGCGATCACGTAGTAGGCCGGGATCGCCAGTTTGGCGTTGGGCAGGCTGACCTCGACGGTGGTGGCGCCGAGCTGGCGGTAGTGGGCGAGCGCGGCGTCGATGGCGGCGCGCACGTCGTCGTCCATGCCGTCGGCGAAAAATTCTTTCGGCAGGCCAATGCGCAGGCCGGCGAGCGGCTGGTTCAGTGCGCGGCTGTAGTCTTCGCGTTCGCGCTCGAGGCTGGTCGAGTCGCGCGGATCGAAGCCGGCCATCGCGGTCAGCAGCAGCGCGCAGTCTTCGGCCGAGCGGCCGAAAGCGCCGCCCTGGTCGAGCGAGGAGGCGTAGGCGATCATGCCGTAGCGGCTGACCACGCCGTAGCTCGGCTTGATGCCGGTGACGCCGGTGAGCGCGGCGGGCTGGCGCACCGAGCCGCCGGTGTCGGTGCCGGTGGCCATCGGCGAGAGCCGCGCCGCCACCGCGACGGCCGAGCCGCCCGACGAGCCGCCGGTGACGCGGGTGGTGTCCCACGGATTTCTGGCCGCGCCGAAGAAGGTGTTTTCGTTCGACGAGCCCATCGCGAACTCGTCCATGTTGGTCTTGCCGAGCATCACCGCGCCGGCTGCCTTGAGCTGGCCGACCACGTGGGCGTCGTAGGGGCTGACGAAGTTTTCGAGCATCTTCGAGGCGCAGGTGGTGCGCACGCCCTCGGTGCAGAACACGTCCTTGTGCGCGATCGGGATGCCGGTGAGCGGGCCGGCCGTGCCGGCGGCGAGGCGCGCATCGGCGGCGCGGGCGGCGGCGAGCGCACCGTCGTGGTCGACGGTGATGAAGGCGTTGAGCGTGGGGTTCAGCGCGTCGATGCGGTCGAGAAACAGCGTGGTCAGTTCGACGCTGGAGATTTTGCGCGCGCCGAGGGCGGCAGCAAGTTCGGTCAGGCTGGCTTGGATCATGGTCGGACGGGAGAGGCCGCGGCGGGCGGATTATTCGATGACCTGGGGGACCAGATACAGCCCCGCTTCGGTCTGCGGGGCCACGCGCAGGAAGGCATCGCGGCGGTCGGTTTCGGTGACGCTGTCGGGGCGCAGGCGCTGGGCGAGCTCCTGCGGGTGCGACATCGGTTCGACGTCACGCGTGTCGACCGCCTGCATCTGTTCGATGAGGCCGAAAATACTGTTCAGCTTGGCGAGGGTGTCGGTTGCGTCGGCGTCGCCAAGCTCGATGCGCGCGAGGCGGGCGATGTGACGAACCTCGTCTAACGAAAGAGACATGGCGCAACAAACCTGCTTAAATCACAAGGGTTTGTAGGTTATCATATTCGTTTATTTTCCCAACGCTCCTCAGGATCTTCCGGGATTTCCATGTTCGGATTTTTACGCTCTTATTTTTCCAACGATCTGGCGATCGATCTGGGTACGGCCAACACGCTCATTTACGTGCGTGCCAAGGGCATCGTGCTCGACGAACCGTCGGTGGTTGCGATTCGCACCGAAGGCGGGCCCAACGCCAAGAAAACCATCCAGGCCGTCGGCCATGCGGCCAAGCAGATGCTGGGCAAGACGCCCGGCAACATCACCGCCATCCGGCCCATGAAGGATGGCGTGATCGCCGACTTCGTGGTCACCGAGCAGATGATCAAGCAGTTCATCAAGAAGGTGCACGACTCGCGCTTGTTTTCGCCGTCCCCGCGCATCATCGTGTGCGTGCCCTGCGGCTCCACCCAGGTCGAGCGGCGCGCGATTCGCGACGCCGCGCTGGCGGCCGGCGCGAGCCAGGTGTATCTCATCGAAGAGCCCATGGCGGCCGCCATCGGCGCCGGCCTGCCGGTGGCCGATGCGACCGGTTCGATGGTGGTCGATATCGGCGGCGGCACCACCGAGGTGGGCGTGATTTCGCTCGGCGGCATGGTCTATTCCGGCTCGGTGCGGGTCGGCGGCGATAAGTTCGACGACGCCATCGTCAATTACATCCGCCGCAACTACGGCATGCTGATCGGCGACACCACCGCCGAGAACATCAAGAAGGGCATCGGCTCGGCCTTCCCGGGTTCCGAGGTGAAGGAAATGGAAGTCAAGGGGCGCAACCTGGCCGAGGGCATTCCGCGCAGCTTCACCATTTCGTCCAACGAGATTCTCGAAGCGCTCAACGAGCCGCTCAACCAGATTGTGTCGGCGGTCAAGATCGCCCTCGAACAGACCCCGCCCGAGCTGGGCGCAGACATCGCCGAACGTGGCATGGTGCTCACCGGCGGTGGCGCCTTGCTGCGCGACCTCGACCGCCTGCTGATGGAAGAGACCGGTCTGCCGGTCATCGTCGCTGACGAGCCGCTCACCTGCGTCGCCCGGGGCTCCGGCATGGCGCTGGAGAAGATGGACAAACTGGGCTCCATCTTTACCTCTGAATGAGCTTCGCCCGCGGGTGCGCCGCGCGCGGCGTGCCCGTCCCGAGCGCCGGCTTTGACGTGACGCCGTGGTAGGTCACCAACCCCCTCCGATCTTTCGCCGCGGCCCCGCCCCGCTGGTGCGGCTGTTCGTGCTCGTCTCGATCTGCCTGGCGATGCTCATCGCCGACCTCCACTATCGCTATCTCGAGGTGGTCCGCCAGACCATCTCGGTGGTGATCTATCCGATGGAGATCGCCGCCGCGACGCCGGCCGAGCTGGTGCGCAACGCCACCCAGTATTTCGCCACCCTGATCAAGGTACAGCGCGACAACGGCGAGTTGCGCCAGAAGGCGCTGGTCGACGCCGAGCGCCTGCTGCGCCAGGAAGAGCTGGAGCGCGAGAACCTGCGCTTGCGGGCCCTGATGAAGATGTCCGAGCGCATCGCGGTGACCTCGATCGCGGCCGACGTGCTGTACGAGGCGCGGGACGTGTTCTCGCGCAAGGTGATTCTCGATCGTGGCGCCCAGCACGATGTCGAGGCCGGCGAGGCGGTGGTCGACGAACTCGGCATGGTCGGGCAGGTCACACGGGTCTATCCGATCCAGTCCGAAGTCACGCTGGTCACCGACAAGGGGCAGGCGGTGCCGGTGCGCATCGAACGCACCGGCCAGCGCGGCGTGCTCTACGGCGGCGGGGAAGGCCGGCTGTCGCTGCGCTACCTGCTCGCCAACGCCGACGTGGAGGTGGGCGACCGGCTGGTCACCTCGGGGCTGGACGGGGTGTTTCTGCCCGGCATTCCGGTCGCGCGGGTCACCGACGTCAATCGCGATCTGCAGGCCTTCGCGCAGATTGGCTGCGTCCCGCTGGCCGATGTCGGGCGCATCGCCCAGGTGTTGATCCTCGGCCGCCAGAAGCTGCCGCCGGTACCGCGCCCCGATGCCGCGGCGCCGGCGACCAAGGAATAAGCCATGCAACCGACTCACCGCTCCCGCCGAATCCTGCGCCCCGTGCGCCTGTGGTTCGTGTACCTGTCGCTGGTGCTGGCGCTGGGCTTGAGTTTCATCCCCACCGGCCAGATCCCCGGCGTGCCGGACTGGCTGGCGCTGGTGCTGGCTTTCTGGTGCGTGCGCGAGCCGCTGCACGTGGGGATGGCGGCCGGCTTCGTGTTCGGGGTGTTGATGGATGTCGGCTACGGCGCGGCGATGGGGCAGCATGCGCTGGCCTACGTGCTGCTCGCCTACGGTGCCAACGCGCTGGCGCGGCGGGTGCTGTGGTTCGGGCCGGTGCAGCAGTCGATGCAGATCCTGCCCTTGCTGCTGGGGGCGCAGCTGGTGATGGTGCTGGTGCGGGTGGTGGCCGGGGCGGAGTTTCCGGGGTGGAGTTATTTCCTCGGCAGCGTGACCGGCGCGGTGTTGTGGATGCCATTGCACTTCGTGTTGCTGCTGCCGCAGTATCAGCCCGAAGAGCGTGACGACAACCGCCCGATCTGAGGCGTCTTGAGGCCATGGACGAGTTTCGCTCACCTGACCAGGAAATCGGCAAGCTGCGCCAGCGGGTGGTGGTGGCCGGTGGTTTCGTGTTCCTGTGCCTGTGCCTGCTCGGCGCGCGATTCTTCTACCTGCAGGTGGTGCGTTTCGACTATTTCCACACCCGCGCCGAAGACAACCGCATTGCCGTGGTGCCGGTGCCGCCCAACCGCGGGACCATCGTCGACCGCGCCGGCGAGGTGCTGGCGCGCAACTTTGCCGCCTATACGCTGGAGATCAATCCGTCGCGGGTCGAAGATCTCGACGCCACCATCGACGCGTTGGCCGAGATCGTCACCATCGACGACTACGATCGCCGCCGCTTCGCCAAATTCCGCGAGAAGAGCAAGTTCTTCGAGAGTGTGCCGATCCGCACCAAGCTGACCGACGAGGAGGTGGCGCGCTTTGTGGCCCGGCGTTACCGCTTCCCCGGCGTCGATGTGCGTGCGCGCCTGTTTCGCGAGTACCCGCACGGCGAGCTGTTCGGCCACGTGGTCGGCTACATGGGGCGGATCAACGATCGCGACGTGCGGCGCATCGAACAAGAGGGCGAGACCGCCAACTACCGCGGCACCGACCACATCGGCAAGCGCGGGCTGGAGCAGAGCTACGAAGCCTGGCTGCACGGCCGGACCGGCTCCGAGCAGGTCGAGGTCGACGCCAGCGGGCGCGCCGTGCGGGTGCTCAACCGCAACACCGCCGCGCCCGGTCACAGCCTGATCCTGACCGTCGACGTGAAGCTCCAGCGCGTGGCGGCGCAGGCCTTTGCCGGGCGGCGCGGGGCCATGGTGGCGATCGATCCGCGCACCGGTGGGGTGCTGGCGCAGGTGTCGTCGCCGAGCTTCGACCCCAACCTGTTCGTGGACGGTATTTCGGTGGCCGACTGGAAAGGCCTCAACGACTCGCCGGACCACCCGCTGCTCAACCGTGCCATCTACTCGGCCTATCCGCCGGGCTCCACCTTCAAGCCCTTCATGGGGCTGGCCGGGCTGAGTCTGGGCAAGCGCACCGCCGAGCAGGCGATTGCCGATCCGGGCCAGTTCGTGTTCGGCGGGCATCGCTTCATGGACGACAAGGTCGGTGGCCACGGGATGGTCAATCTGCACAAGTCCATCGTCGAGTCGTGCAACACCTATTACTACATGCTGGCCAACGATCTGGGCATCGAGGCGATTGCCGATTTCATGCGCCCGTTCAGTTTCGGCGAGCACACCGGCATCGACATTCCGGGCGAATCGGCCGGTGTGCTGCCCTCGCCGGCGTGGAAGCGGGCACGCTTTCGCACCGCCGCGCAGCAAAAATGGTATGGCGGCGAGACCATCTCGGTCGGTATCGGCCAGGGCTACAACGCCTACACCCCGCTGCAGATGGCCACCGCGCTGTCGACGCTGGTCAACGACGGGGTGATGTACCGCCCGCACATCGTCAAATACATCGTCGATCCGGTCAGCGGCGCGCGCACCGAGGTGGAGCCCACGCCGATCCGCCGCATCCCGCTCAAGCCCGCGCATCTGGCCGCGGTGCGCGCCGCGATGGTGGACGTCAACCGCAGGGGCACCGGCGCGCGCGCCTTTGCCGGGGCCGAGTACAGCGTGGGCGGCAAGACCGGCACCGCGCAGGTGTACTCGCTCAAGGGCACGCGCTACCGCGAGGGCGAGGTGGCCGAGCGCCTGCGCGACCACTCGTGGTTCATCGCCTACGCGCCGGCCGATGCGCCGCGTATCGCGATGGCGGTGCTGGTCGAAAACGGCGGTTTCGGTGCGCGCTCGGCCGCACCAATCGCACGCCAGGTGCTCGATTACTACCTGCTCGGCAAGCTGCCGCCGGCGCCGGCGCCGGCCAGCGAAGACCCGGGAGCCGCGCCATGAGTCGGAGGCCCTGATGGAGTTGCGCCTGCACCCGGTGGCCCTCATCCGCGCGCTGCTGCGGCCGATCGATCCGCCGCTGTTCCTGCTCCTGTCGCTGCTGCTGGCGGCCGCCTTCGTGCTCATGCAAAGTGCCTCGCCCGAGCGGATTCACGCCCAGCTCATGAACACCGGCGTGGCCCTGGCGCTGATGTGGGTCGCGGCACGCACGCCCGCCCCGCGACTGCTCAGCCTGGCGATGCCGCTCTACCTGCTCGGCGTGGTGCTGCTGATCGCGGTGGCGCTGTTCGGCGAGGTGTCGAAGGGCGCGCAGCGCTGGTTGCACGTCGGGGTGACGCGCATCCAGCCGTCCGAGATCATGAAGATCGCAATGCCGCTGATGCTCGCCTGGTACTTTCAGCAGCGCGAGGGCGCCACCGGGCTGCGCGAATTTCTGGTCGCCGCCGTGCTGCTTGCGATCCCGGTCGGGCTGATCGTCACCCAGCCGGATCTGGGCACCAGTTTGCTGGTCGCCGCCGCCGGTTTCTACGTGATCTTCTTTGCCGGCCTGTCGTGGCGATTGATCGTGCCGGTGGTGATGGTCGGGGTGATCGGCATCGGCTCGATCGTCGCCTTTGGCGACACCTGGTGTCAGCCCGATGTCGACTGGCAGGTGCTGCGCGAATACCAGAAACAGCGCGTGTGCACGCTGCTCGACCCGACCTCCGATCCGCTCGGGCGCGGCTTCCACATCATCCAGTCGACCATCGCCATCGGCTCCGGCGGGCTCGTCGGCAAGGGCTGGATGAATGGCACGCAGACGCACCTGTCCTTCATTCCCGAGCGCCACACCGACTTCATCTTTGCCGTGCTGGCCGAGGAGTTCGGGCTGATCGGCGCGCTGGTGCTGCTCGTCTTGCTGTTGCTTTTGCTGCTGCGCGGGCTGGTGATCGCGGCCCACGCGCCGACCCTCGGCACGCGCCTGCTGGCCGGCGCAATCACGATGATTTTCTTTACGTATGCCTTCGTGAACATGGGGATGGTCAGTGGTATTCTGCCCGTCGTCGGCGTGCCCTTACCCTTCATCAGCTACGGCGGAACGGCGCTGGTGACCCTGTGTATCGGCGTCGGCATCCTGATGAGCATTCAGCGCGAGTACTTGCAAAGCCAGAACTGATGGCCTGGATTTCTCCCTTCACCCCGGCGCGTTGGCGCACCCTCGGCGCGGCCAGCGTGGCGCTGGCGCTGGTGGCCTGCTCCGGCGCGCCGCCGCGTACCGCCAGCCGGCCAACGCCGCCCGCTGGATCGTCGGGCCCGGAAGTGCCCGATCTGCCGTGGTCGGGCGGCAAGTACTACAAGGACGACGGTCCCGGTGGCAACGTGCCGGACGACCTCCACACCCTCCCGGACGCGGTGCCGCGCGACGAGCCGGTGCATCGCGCCACCAGTCGGCCCTACACCGTGTTCGGCACGCGCTACACGCCGGATACCGAGCGCGAGCCGTTTCGCGAGCAGGGGCGGGCGAGCTGGTACGGGCGCAAGTTCCACGGCAAGCGTACCGCCAACGGCGAGCACTACGACATGTACGCCATGACCGGGGCGCACAAGACCCTGCCCCTGCCGAGCTACGTGCGCGTCACCAACCGCGCCAACGGGCGCTCGGTGGTGGTGCGGGTCAACGATCGCGGGCCCTTCCATTCCGGGCGGATCATCGACCTGTCGTATGCGGCGGCGTACAAGCTCGGCTACCTCAAGCAGGGCAGCGCCGAGGTCGAGATCGAGGCGCTGGTGTTCGACGAGAACGAGATGGTGGCCACCGCGCCGCCGGCCGCCGCCCCGCGTCGCGAAGTTGCCGCTACGCCGGCGGCGCCTGCGCCGGTGCGTGCCGAGCGGGTGGCGGTGAGCGCGGCCAGCGTCGAGCCCGACGCATCTGCGGCGGCGCGCGACCCCGAGGCGATCCTCAACGGCAGCGCGCCCGATGTGCCCGTCGCGACGATTGCCGCGGCCGACACCCCGGCGCCGCCCGCGCTCGATGCCGACCCCGCCGGGCCGGCCACCGGCGTGTATCTGCAGTTGGGCGCATTCGGCACCCGCGACAATGCCGAAGGCTTCCGCGGCTACGTGGCCGACGAGCTCGACTGGCTGCGTGGCCGGCTGGCCGTGCTGCTCGACGCCGGGCGCTATCGCCTTCACGCCGGGCCGTACGCCAACGCCGATGCCGCGCGCGATGCCGCGGCGCGGATTGCCCGCGTGCTCAATGTGCGTCCGTTCATCGTCCTGCGCTGAACCGCCGCGCGGTGATTTTGTCAGGGCTGGGGAGCGGCCTATAATCGGTCCGCCGGTTCCGGTCTGTGTGCCCGCCCCCATTCATTCAATCTGGATTGTGTCTTGCTCATGCGCTTCTTTGCTGCACTGTTGTTTTCCGTGATTTCCCTGTCTGCCGCAGCGCAGACGCCGCCCGCCCCGGCGCTGGCCGCCAATGCCTGGCTGTTGGTCGACTACGGTGCCAACCAGGTGCTTGCCGAGCACAAGGCCGACGAGCGCATCGAGCCCGCCTCGCTGACCAAGCTGATGACCGCCTACCTGAGCTTCTCGGCGCTCAAGGCCAATACCCTGAACGGCGAGCAGATTGCGCCGGTATCGGAGAAGGCGTGGAAGATGGGTGGCTCGCGGATGTTTATCGAGCCGCGTCACGAGGTCACCGTCAACCAGCTGCTGCGCGGCATGATCATCCAGTCCGGCAACGACGCCAGCGTGGCGCTGGCCGAAGTCATCGCCGGCTCGGAAGAAGCGTTTGCGGTGCTCATGAACCGCGAGGCCAAGCGGCTCGGCATGGCGCACACCCATTTCACCAACGCCAGCGGCCTGCCCGACGATGCGCACTACACCACGGCGCGCGACCTGGGTCTGCTGGCGGCGGCCATCGTGCGCGACTTCCCCGAGTACTACAGCCTTTACTCGGAGAAGGAGTACACCTACAACAACATCGCCCAGCCCAACCGCAACCGCTTGCTGTGGCTCGACCCGACCGTTGACGGCATGAAGACCGGCCACACCGAGGCCGCCGGTTACTGCCTGGTGTCGTCGGCGGTGCGCGGGCCGCGCCGACTGGTGTCGGTGGTGCTGGGCACCGCCTCCGATGGCGTGCGCACGCAGGAATCGCTCAAGCTGCTGAACTTCGGCTTCCGTTTCTTCGACACTGTCACGTTGTACGAAAACGCGGCGCCGGTGTCGCGCTTTCGGGTGTGGCAGGGGCAGGCCGATGAGGTGAGCGTCGGCTTCCTCAAGGATTTCACGCTGTCGGTACCCAAGGGCCAGGCGGACAAATTGCAGGTCTCGCTCAACAGCCGCCAGCCGATCGAGGCGCCGGTGCACAAGGGCCAGGAGGTCGGCATGCTGACGCTGTTGCTGGAAGGCAAGGAAATCGGCACCTATCCGGTGGTGGCGCTCGAAGACGTCGCGCTGGGTGGCTGGTTCGGCCGCACCTGGGACGCACTGCAGCTGTGGATCAAGAGCCTATAAACGGAGGCGTCGACGTGAGCGTGTGCTATCTCAACGGGCAGTGGCAGGATCTGGCCGACGCGCGGGTGTCGCCGATGGACCGCGGTTTCCTGTTCGGCGACGGGGTGTATGAGGTCATTCCCGCCTACTCCGGGCGCCTGTTCCGTCTCGACGAGCACCTGCGCCGGCTGGAGCGCACGCTGACCGCGATCGGGATGGACAACCCGCACGCGCGCAGCGCGTGGCGCGACATCGTGCGCGAGCTGGTCGAGCGCAACCCGTGGCCCGATCAGTCGGTCTATCTGCAAGTGACGCGCGGGGTGGGTGCGGTACGCAATCACGTCTACCCGGCCGGTGTCGCGCCGACGGTGTTCCTCATGAGCGAGCCGCTGGTGGCGCCTGACGCGGCCACGCGCGCGGCTGGCGTGGCGGCGGTCAGCGCGGCCGATTTCCGCTGGCTGCGCTGCGACCTCAAGTCGGTCTCGCTGCTCGCCAACTGCATGCTCAAGCAGGTCGCGGCCGAGAAAGGCTGCGTGGAGACGGTGCTGTTCCGCGACGGTTTTTTGACCGAAGGGGCCGCGTCGAGCATCTTCGTGGTGCTCGACGGCGTGCTGCTGGTGCCGCCCAAGAGCCACCTCATGCTGCCCGGCATCACCTACGACGTGGTGCTCGAACTGGCGCGCGATCAGGGCATGCCGCATCAGGTGCGCGAAGTGCTCGAAGAGGAGGTGCGCAGCGCCGACGAGCTGTGGATGACCTCGTCGACCAAAGAGGTGCTGCCGATCACGCGCCTGGACGATCGCCCGGTCGGCAAGGGCAAGCCGGGGCCGATGGCCGAGCAGATGTACGGCTGGTATCAGGACTTCAAGGAAGCGGTGATGCGTCGTGGCGGATGAATCGCGCGAAACCCTGATCGCCTTCCCCTGCGACTTTCCGATCAAGGTCATGGGCGCGCGGGTGGACGGCTTCGCGCAGGCGGTGGTCGAGGTGGTATTGCGTCACGACCCCGGCTTCGACCCGGCCAGCGCCACCATGCGCCCGTCGAGCAAGGGCACCTATCTGGCGCTGACCTGCACCGTGGCCGCGGTGTCGCAGGCGCAGCTCGACGCGCTGTACCGCGAGCTCTCCAGCCACCCGATGGTCAAGGTGGTGCTGTGAGCGCGGGCTGGCCGGCGGCCTGCGTGGTGCGCGAACTGGGCTGCGCGCCCTACGAGCCGACCTGGCGCGCGATGCAGGCCTTCACCGACCGGCGCGACGACGACACCCCCGACGAGCTGTGGCGGCTGGAGCATCCGCCGGTCTACACCCTCGGGCAAGCGGGCAAGCCGGAGCATCTGCTGCGCGCCACCGACATCCCGATGGTCAAGATCGACCGCGGCGGGCAGATCACCTACCACGGCCCTGGCCAGCTGGTGGTGTATCTGCTCATCGACCTGCGCCGGCGCGGCCTCAAGGTGCGCGAGCTGGTGCGCCTGATGGAGCAGAGCCTGATCGACTGCCTCGCCGACTACGGCCTTGACGCGCAGCGTCAGGCCGGCGCGCCGGGGGTCTACATCGACGGTGCCAAAATCGCCGCGCTCGGCCTGCGCGTGCGCAACGGCTGCAGCTACCACGGTTTGAGCCTCAATGTCGATATGGACTTGACACCATTTACGTGGATCAACCCCTGCGGCTATAGTGGCCTCAAAACCGTGCAGTTGCGCGACTTTGGCGTGAGCGCCGACCTGACCGCGGCAGGTGATCGTCTGGTTGCGCATGTGCAGCGCTTGCTGCCGCCGGTTGATGGCATGAAAACGCCCGCCTGAGGCGTTCACGAAGGGAAGACAGAGATGACGACTACCGAAACGCCCAGCAGAAAGCAGCGCGGTGCCGAAAAGACGGCCCGTATCCCGATCAAGATCGTGCCCGCCGAGCGCCTCAAGAAGCCGGAGTGGATTCGCATCAAGCTCGGCGCCGGCGTCGAGGCCGAGCGCTTCAACGAGATCAAGGCCACGCTGCGCGACCAGAAGCTGCACACCGTGTGCGAGGAAGCCTCCTGCCCGAACATCCACGAATGCTTCGGCAAGGGCACCGCGACCTTCATGATCATGGGAGACATCTGTACCCGGCGCTGCCCGTTCTGCGACGTCGGCCACGGCCGCCCCGATCCGCTCAATGAAACCGAGCCGAAGGATCTGGCGG
>JAGRFQ010000009.1:14577-36013 GCA_020445945.1 Rhodocyclaceae bacterium | reverse complement strand
CCTCGCGCGCGGGCCGCGGCCCGCGCGGCGTGTCGGCGCCGCGACGCTCGTCCTGAGCTGCGGCGTTGCGCTGGTGACGGTGGCTGTGCCGCTGCGCCGGTGCCTGGCCGTTGCGCGGCGGGCGCTGCGGGCTGCGCGTCGGCTGGGCCGATTCGGCGACGGTGAAGCCGGCGACTTCAACGCGCTCGATACGGCGGTTGATGAGCCGCTCGATGGCGCGCAGCTGCTTGTCTTCGGTGCCCGGGTCGACCAGCGACATGGCGCCGCCGTTGGCGCCCGCGCGGCCGGTGCGGCCGNNCGGCCGATGCGGTGGACGTAGTCCTCGGGCACATTGGGCAGTTCGAAATTGACCACCATCGGCAGCTGGTCGACGTCGATGCCGCGGGCCGCGATGTCGGTCGCCACCAGCACTTGCAGCTTGGCGCGCTTGAACGCGTCGAGGGTGCGCGTGCGCGCGTTCTGGGCCTTGTTGCCGTGCAGCGCTTCGGCCGGGATGCCAGCGCACGAGAGCTGGTCGGCGAGGCGGTCGGCGCCATGCTTGGTGCGGCTGAACACCAGCACCTGGAACCACTGGTGTTCACGAATCAGATGGATCAGCAGGTCGCGCTTGCCACTTTGCGGGACCAGGCACAGCGACTGGTCGACGCGCTCGGCGGTGGTGTTGCGCGGGGCCACGTCGATGCTCGCCGGGTTGTGCAGCAGGCCTTCGGCGAGGGCGCGGATTTCGGGGTTGAAGGTGGCCGAGAAGAGCAGGTTCTGGCGCTGCTCGGGCAGCTTGGCCATGATCTTCTTGATGTCGCGGATGAAGCCCATGTCGAGCATGCGGTCGGCCTCGTCGAGCACGAACACTTCGATGTCGGACAGCTTGAGGGTGCCCTGGGTGAGGTGGTCGAGGAGGCGCCCCGGCGTGGCGACGATGACTTCCACCGGACGGCGCAGCGCCTTGCTCTGGCCGAACAGGCTGACGCCGCCGTAGATGGCCAGCGAGCGCACGGCGACGTGCTCGCCATAGCTGCGCACCGAGGCGTCCACCTGAGCGGCCAGTTCGCGGGTGGGGGTGAGGATCAGGGCACGTGGGCGGCCGTTGCGGGCGCGGGGTTTGTCCATCAGGCGCTGCAGGATCGGCAGCGCGAAGCTGGCGGTCTTGCCGGTGCCGGTCTGCGCCGCGGCGAGCAGGTCGCCGCCGCCGAGCACGGCGGGAATGCCTTGGGCCTGGATCGGGGTCGGCGTGGTGTAGCCGGCGTCGGTCAGCGCGCGCAGCAGCGGTTCTGCCAGCCCGAGGGTGGCAAAGGTGATTTCGGATTGCATGGTGTTTCAGCTCCAGCGACGGCCTGTTACTCATGCAGAGCAACACCAATCGAGGCGGGCGGGACATGGGCGGCGCGTGTGGGCTGCGCAGCCTGGGTGAGAAAAAGTGGCCGGTACGCTGATTGGTCGGTGCGTACGGGAGGGCGGAGTCTAACGTAATTGCTTGATCGTGGGGGAAATACTTTGCCCCCGGCCTCCCGCTGCTGGCGACAAGTGCGTACCATGTCGCGTTTTCCAGCGGTGGGGGCGAACGTGGCGCTCAAGTCGACGGTGTTCAAGTTCCAGTTGCAGATTGCGGATCTGGATCGGCATTACTACGCCGACCACGCGCTGACCCTGGCGCGCCATCCGTCCGAGACCGATGTGCGTCTGGTGGCGCGGGTGCTGGCCTTCGTGCGGCTGGCCGACGAGCGCTTCGACCTCACCAGCGCGCTGTGCGAGCCGGACGAGCCCGATCTGTGCCTGCGCGCGCTCGACGGGCGCATCGAGCGCTGGATCGACGTCGGTCAGCCCGACGCGCGGCGCATCATCAAGGCCGCCGGCCGCGCCGAGCGGGTGATCGTGCACCCCTACGCCGGCAGCGCGTCGGTGTTGTGGTGGGCGGGGGTCAAGCGCGAGTTGACGCGCCTGCGCACGCTCGAAGTCACCGCCTTTCCCGAGACCGCGCTGAAGACGCTGGCGGCGCAGGTGACGCGCACCACGCAGTGGCAGATCACGCTCCAGGACGGGGTGATGATGGTGTCGACCGGCGCCGATTGCGTGAGCGTCGAACCGGACACTTGGTGCGCGCCGAGGGGATAATTGTCCTCGCCTTTGCAGCATCTGCGCGGTATAAAGTGCGTATGCACATATCTGCGCCTCGCCCATCGTTGCTTCGCTCATGACCGCCGCCGACGCACCTCCGCTGCCATGCACCGGCGCCCGCCTGCGCCGCCTGACCCGGCGCGTTACCGTGTTCTACGAACAGTACCTGCGCCCGGTCGGATTGCGCCTGACGCAGTATTCCGTGCTCGTCCATCTCGACACCGAGGCGCAGTCCCAGCAAGTGCTGGCGCACCGCCTGGAGATGGATCGCACCACGCTCACCCGCGCGCTCAAGCCGCTGGTGGCGGCAGGCTGGGTGTGCCGCTGCGAGGCCGGCAACGACGCGCGCCGGCGCCTGTTCGCGCTGACGCCGGCCGGGGTCGCGCAGCGCAATGCGGCGCAGATCGCGTGGCGCAAAGCGCAGCTCGCGCTCGAGGCCGTGCTCGACCGCACCGAGGTGGCCGACCTGAATGCGCAGCTCGACGCGGCGCTGGAGCGCCTCAAGCCGGCCTTGCCGGAAGAGAACTGAGATGCAGGCCGTCGCCGATCCCGAACTCAAGCACTGGCGCCTGATCCTGCTCGCCGCCGGTGTGCTGGCAATCACCATGGGGGCGCGCCAGACCCTCGGCCTGTTCGTGTCGCCCATCAACTCGACGACCGGGCTGGGGATCACCACCATCAGTTTTGCGATGGCGGTGTCGCAGTTCGTGTGGGGCGCGATCCAGCCGGTGGCCGGCGCGGTGGCCGATCGCTACGGCCCCGGCCGGGCGCTGGCCGCGGGGGTGATCCTGATGGCGGGCGGGGCCGCGCTGACCCCGTTCATGGACAGCAGCCTCGGGCTGGTGTGGTCGATCGGCATTCTGTTTGCCGCCGGCTCCGGCGCGGGGAGTTTCTCGGTGCTGATCGGCGCGGCGGCGCAGCGCCTGCCGGCGCACAAGCGGGGCATGGCGTCGGGCATCATCAACGCCGGCGGATCGGCCGGGCAGTTCGTGTTCGCGCCGCTGATGCAGGCGCTGATTTCGATTGTCGGCTGGATCGGGGCGATGTACGCGATGGCGCTGATCACCCTGTCGGCGCTGCCGATGACGCGGGCGCTGCGCGGCCAGCGTGCGCCCGCAGCGCCCGCATCCGCGCCCGCTGCCGCCGCCACGCCAACCGACCGCGGCTTGCGTGCAGCGCTGCGCGAAGCTTGCGCCGACCGCAGCTACTGGCTGCTCCACGCCGGCTTCTTCACCTGCGGTTTTCACATCGCCTTCCTGATCACGCATCTGCCGGGCGAGGTCGATCTGTGCGGCCTGCCGGCCGAGGTGGCGAGCTGGTCGCTGGGCATCATCGGCCTGGCCAACATCGTCGGCAGTCTGGCGGCCGGCTGGTGCGTGCAGCGCTATCGCAGCAAATACATCCTGTTCTGGATGTACGCCTCGCGTGCGCTGCTGGTGGGGCTGTATCTGATGGCGCCGAAAACGGACCTGACCTTCTACCTGTTCGCCGCCGGGCTGGGCGTGACCTGGCTGGCCACGGTGCCGCCGACCGCCGGCGTGGTCGGCAAGCTGTTCGGCACGCGCTACCTCGCGACGCTGTTCGGGCTGACCCTGCTGAGCCACCAGACCGGCGGCTTTCTCGGCGCCTGGCTGGGCGGCATCGCGATCACCGAAACCGGCGACTACGCGTGGATGTGGTACGCCGACATGGCGCTGGCGGCTGCGGCGGCGGTGGTGAATCTGCCCATCCGCGAGGCGCCGCTGCCGCGCGCGGCGACCGCCGCCTGAGCCGCGGCGAGGGCTTGACAGCCCCCCGCGTGCGCCGCTATGTTCGCCCCATGCCTGTCTCACAGACCCGTCTCGACCTCTGCCTGTCGTCCCGCCTGACCGCCCTGCCGGTGGCGGGTCTGCTGCTGCGCGCTCCGCGCAGCTAATTCTTCCCCCCTTCCTGTTGTTTGTTGTTGCGCGCACCTTCGGGTGGGCGATGTCCTGTTTGCCGTTCACGAAAAGTGGAGTCCACATGTCTGAAATCCAGTTGCTGAAGCGACGACTGCCCGCCGGTGGCCGGGCCTCGTGTTTCGCCCGCCCGGTCGCCGCCCCGGCGTTTCTGAATCGATGACACCGTTTTTGTGGAGAGCCCACCATGTTGAAAGACCCGAGCCGTAAATATTCGCCCTTCAATCCCTTCCCCGGCGGCGCCCCGCTGGCCGACCGGCGCTGGCCCGACCGGGTCATCGCGTGCCCGCCGATGTGGATGAGCACCGACCTGCGCGACGGCAACCAGGCACTGTTCGAGCCCATGGACGGAGCGCGCAAACAGCGCATGTTCGAGATGCTGGTGGCCATCGGCTTCAAGGAAATCGAGGTCGCCTTTCCGGCCGCCAGCCAGACCGACTTCGACTTTGTGCGCGACCTGATCGAGGGCGAGCGCATCCCCGCCGACGTCACCATCGAAGTGCTCACCCAGGCGCGCGAAGACCTCATTCGCCGCACCTTCGAGGCCGTGCGTGGCGCGCGCCGCGCGATCATCCACTTCTACAACGCCACCGCGCCCAACTTCCGGCGCATCGTGTTCGGCCAGGACCGCGCCGGCGTGCGCCAGATCGCGATCGACGCTGCGCGCCTGATCCGCGAGCTCGCCGCGGCGCAGCCCGAGACCGCGTTCACCTTCCAGTACAGCCCGGAAGTGTTCTCCGGCACCGAGCTCGACTTCGCCCTCGAGGTGTGCAACGCGGTGATCGCCGAATGGGCGCCGACGCCCGCGCGGCCGTGCATCATCAACCTGCCGGCGACGGTCGAGATGAGCACGCCGAACGTGTACGCCGACCAGATCGAGTGGGTCTGCCGCCATATCGACCGGCGCGACGCGGTGGTGGTGTCGGTGCATCCGCACAACGACCGCGGCTGCGCCGTGGCGGCTGCCGAACTGGCGGTGATGGCCGGCGCCGACCGCGTCGAAGGCTGCCTGTTCGGCAATGGCGAGCGCACCGGCAACGTCGATCTGGTGACCCTCGCGCTCAACCTCTACGCGCAAGGCATCGACCCGGGGCTCGACCTGTCGCGCATCAACGAGATCGCGCGCACGGTGGAGCACTGCACCGGCCTGCCGGTCCACCCGCGCCACCCCTACGCCGGCGATCTGGTGTTCACTGCTTTCTCCGGTTCGCATCAGGACGCGATCAAGAAAGGCCTCGCCGCGCAGGCCGCCGATGGCCCGTGGGAGGTGCCGTATCTCCCCGTCGACCCGGCCGATCTGGGGCGCGACTACGCCTCGGTGATCCGCGTGAACAGTCAGTCCGGCAAGGGCGGGATCGCCTATCTGCTTGAAACCGAATACGGGCTGGCGATGCCGCGGCGCATGCAGGTCGCCTTCTCGCGCGTGGTCCAGGCGCACACCGACGCCAGCGGCTGCGAGGTGAGCGCCGAGGCGCTGTGGCACATCTTCGCCCAGCACTACCTTGGCGGCGACAGCGTGGCCTACGTCGAGCACCACCTGTTCGAGCACGGCACGCAGCAAGGCATTGCACTCACGGTCCGCTGCGGCAGGCAGACCGAGGTGTTGCGCGGCGTCGGCAATGGGCCGATCGACGCCGCCCTGCACGCGCTCGCACCGCACGCCCATCTGCTCGGTTTCGAAGAGCACGCGATGGGCCAGGGCTCCGACGCGCAGGCCGTGGCCTACATCGAGCTGATGTCCGACGCGGTGCCCGGCGGGGTGTTCGGCGCGGGGGTCGATGGCAGCATCGTCACCGCCTCGGTGCAGGCGCTGGTGTCGGCGGTCAATCAGCTCCACGCCGCCGGCGACACCCGGCACGTCGGCAGCGCCGTGTCGCTGCAGGCCTGACGCGGTGTGCCACGCGACTCGTCTTTGCGCGCCGATCCCGCTACGCTTGCGGGTGAGGCGCCATCCGCCCGGGTGGCGCACATCAACTGCCTTCAGGAGAGCTCCGGTTCATGGCCAAATCCCGTAGCCGCCGCTTGCGCAAGAAGCTGTGCGTGGGCGAATTCAAGGAAGTGGGTTTCGACGTCGACCTGCAGTTTCCCGACGACACCGCCGCCGAGGCGGTCGACGCCTTTTTCGCGCGCTTTTTCAGCGAAGTGATCGAGCCCGAGGGGCTGCTTTACGGCGGCGGCGAAACGTCGGGCTTTGTCTGCGTGGCCGGGCGTGGCTCGGTCACCGATGCGCAACGCGAGGCCGTTCAGGCATGGCTGGCGGCCAGCGGCGCGCTGCGCGATTTCCATGTCGGACCGTTGGTGGATGCATGGTTTCCGACGCCGGTGGTCGCAGGCTGAACCGGCGGCTCGCAAAGCGCACCCCCGTCGCCTATGGTGAAAGCGTTCGGTGGGCCGGCGCGAGGCGTGTCGTGATCGCGTAGATGCGTGCCCGACCGGCACACGAGGGAGGGGCGGGCGGCCGTTTGGTCGCCCGTTTCTGCGTTTACCCGGCGTCGTGCGGCGTACCAATGTTTCGTCACAAATTTCGACGAAATTTTTGCAAATGCTGCAATGCACGGCCTGCAAGGGCTTTGGCTCCGCGGTCAACGCTATGTCATGTCGCAACTGCGGCATGATGCCGCTCTATAACCAAAGGCATATTTTTATCAACGATTCAATGCGTTAGAGTGGCCCGGACAAAAGCCCCCGGACCGCAATGAGCCCGATCCGCCCGACCGCTTCTCCGAAGGTTCGCCGTTTTGCCCGGCTGCTCACGCGCCGGGCCATCGCTGTGCTTGGAGTGTTGCTGGGGGCCTGCCTCGCTGCGCTCGGCGGCGCGGTGTGGCTGGTGGTGAGCGCGCTCGGCGGCGAGGGCCTCACCGTCGCGGCCGCCCTGCAGTGCATCGGGGCCGTGCTGCTGGCGGTGCAGGCGGCGCGTATCGGCAGCTGGCTGTGGGTGCCGCCCCCGCCGGCCGAAGGCGTGCCGCTGGCGCGTACCCAGGCGCCTGCGTTGTACCGGATGGCCGACCGCCTCGCCGTGCGCAGCCGGGCGCCACGGGTCGACGCGATCCGCATTTCCCCCGACATCAATGCCGCCATCCATCAGCGCCCGCGCTGGGCGTGCTGCGGCCCGATCCACACCACCCTGATCATCGGCCTGCCCTTGGTGCACAGCGTCTCGCCGCGCCAGCTGGCGGCCATCGTGGCGCATGAAATGGCGCATCTGGCACGTCAGCGCAGCGGGCTGGGCGCGTGGGGGGCGCATCTGCGCGCGTGGTGGCACCGTGCCTGCGAGCGCATCGCGGCCGACAACAGCGTGGTGGCGCGCGTGCTGCAGGGCAGCTTCGAGGCGTGGGCCGAGCGCGATTTGCTCGACGCGGTGCGCCTCAATCATTTCGAAGAATACGAGGCCGATCGGGCCGCGGCGGCCATCGTCGGCGTCGACCTGCTCGGCGAAACCCTGGTCGAGGTGGCGATGAAGGCCAAGTTCATCGAGTCCGATTACTGGGACAAGGTGATGGCCCAGGCGGCGCACCAGCCGCGTCCGACCATTCGCCCGTTCCGCGACATGGGCATGGGGGTGGCGGCGGGATTCCACGACCTGCGCCGCTCCGGCGTGCTGCGCTCGGTGGTGCTGAGCGAGACCGGGCAGCAGATGCACCCCACGCTGGCCGACCGCTTGCGCGCGCTGGGCGTGGTGCCGGGCGTGCGCCGTGCCGGGCGCGATGCCGAGGTGACGCCGTGTTCGGCGGCCACGCGCTTCCTGAACCCGGCCTTGCCGGGTCTTGCCGGCTGGTTCGATCGGCGGTGGTGGAAGACCACGCGCAGCGCGTGGCGGCGGCACTACCACGACTGCCGCGCCCGTGGCGGGGCTGCTTGCCCGGTGTGCGGGGACGACTGACGCCGCGTGCCCGTTGCGGCGCTCAGCCGTTGGCGATTTCTCAGTGCGGGGCGCGCTTGGCGCGGGCGGATTCGAGTTGGTCGCACAGCAGCTGTGCGCCGTCGAGAATACGCGGGGTGTGGCGCTGGATCAGGTCCGGCGGGATGAAGAACAGGTTGTCGTGCGCCACCGCTTCGATCTGCGCCCAGTGGCGCCAGGCGTCGAGCCATTCGGGGCGCGATTCGTCCATGCCGCTGGCGACGATGGTTTCCGGATTGCGCTCGAGCACCGCTTCCACACTGATCTTGGGCGCCAGCAGCGGCAGTGTCTCGAACACGTTGCGTCCGCCGCACAGCCGGATTACGGCAGAGATCAGATGCGCGCCGTTGATGGTCATCAGCGGCTGATTCCAGATCTGGTAGAACACGTCCACCGGCGGCTGCCCGGCATAGCGCTGGCGCAGGGCCGCTTCGCGCTGCTCGAAGTGCCGTGCGGCGTTTTCGGCCGCCTGTTCCGTGCCGGCCAGCCGGCCGATCTGGCGCAAGGTGTGGGCGACCGACGGCAGGTCGCGCGACTCATTCACGTAGACCGGAATCCCCAACGCGCGCAGGCGCTCGATCTGGGTCGGCGGGTTGCCACTGCGCCAGCCGACGATCAGGTCCGGCTTGAGCGCGGCGACCGCTTCGAGGTCGACCCGGGTGTAGCTGCCGACGCCGGGCAGCGCCTGCGCCGCGGGCGGGTGGTTGCTGTAGGCCACGGCGCCGACCATGCGCTCGCCCGCGCCGGCGGCGTAGATCAGCTCGGTCACGTGCGGGGCCAGCGAGATGATGCGCCGCGCCGGATGCGCCAGGGTCAGCGTGTCGCCGAGGTCGTCGGTGAGGGTCAGTTCGGCGCTGGCGTGGCCGGCGATGAACAGGCCGAGGCAGGCGGCGAGGCGGCGGGCGGTGTGACGCATGGGATCTTCCTTTCAGGGGGCGAGGCGCAAGCCGGCGGCGCGGCCGGCGGCCAGTGCGGTGTCGAGGCGTTGCCAGGCGGCAGCGTCCGGAGGCAGGCCCAGGCGCAGCGCCGGCGGGGTGTCGAAGGCGCGCACGAGCAGGGCGTGGGCGGTGAAGTGGGCGTGCCAGGCGCGCGCGTCCGGCGTGGGCACCCAGCGAAACAGCGCGGTGCCGCGCGCGGCCGATGCGCCGTGGCGGGCGAGCAGATCGCCGAGTTGTGCGCCCTCCGTGATGAGTCGGGTACGCATTTTGCGTTGCCATTCGAGGTCGTCGAGCGCCTGTCGCGCGGCGTGCTGCGCCGGCCCGGAGACGGTCCACGGGCCAAGCTGCTCGGCCAGCGCGGCGCGTAGCGGCGCGTCGCCGAACACGAAGCCGACGCGCGCCCCGGCGAGGCCAAAGAACTTGCCGAGCGAGCGCAGAACGATCAGCCCCGGCGCGCCGGCATCTGCCGTCAGGCTGTGCTCCGGCGTGGCGTCGATGAAGGCTTCGTCGACGATCAGCGTGCCGCCGCGGCGTGCCAGCCGCCGGTGCCAGTCGCGCAGTTGCGCCGTCGGCCAGCGCGCGCCGGTGGGGTTGTTGGGGTGCACCAGCAGCAGCGCGTCGAGCGTGTCGACGGCGGCGTCGATGGCGTCCGCGGCCAGCGCGCGCGCTGTGCGATGGCGCCACGCGTGGGCGTGTTCGGCGTAGCTCGGGTGCACGATGCCGACGCGCTCGGCGCGGATCACGGCAGGCAGCGCCTGGATCGCTGCCTGACTGCCGGCGACGGCGATCAGCGCGTCGCTGCCGTAGTAGCGCTGCGCCGCGGCGGCGAGCGCGGGGTCGTGTTCGGGCAGGCGCTGCCAGGCCGCGGCGGGGGGTGCGGCGACCGGGTAGGCATGCGGATTGATGCCCGTCGACAGGTCGATCCAGTGTGCCGCCGGGTGGGCGTGGCGGGCGATGGCGGCGGCCAGTTCGCCGCCGTGCTCAAGCATGCGCGCCCGCCATCAGCCATGCCGCCACACCGATGCCGCCGGCCAGTGCCAGCCACAGGGCGAGGCTGCGTTCGACGAGGCGGATCGCGGCGTGCACCGTGGTGCTGTCGGCGGGGGGGCCGTCGCCGAGCATCGGGCGCGACTGGATCTGGCCGTGGTAGCGTGCCGGCCCGCCGAGCTGCACCCCCAGCGCGCCCGCGCCGGCCGCCATCACCGGGCCGGCGTTGGGGCTTTTCCAGCGCGGCGCCTGACTGCGCCAGCAGCGCCACGCGCCTCGGGTGTGGCCGAGCAGTGCGTAGCTGGCGGCGGTGAGGCGTGCCGGTGCCCAGCCGAGCGCGTCGTCGATGCGCGCGGCGGCGCTGCCAAAGCGGGCGAAGCGCGCGTTGCGGTAGCCCCACATCGCGTCCAGCGTGTTGGCGAGGCGAAACAGCAGCGCCCCCGGCGCGCCGCCGACGGCGAACCAGAACAGCGTGGCGAAGATGGCGTCGTTGCCGTTTTCGAGGACCGACTCGGTGCCGGCGGCGGCGACCTCGCTGGCGCTGAGCGCGGCGGTGTCGCGCGAGACGATCCAGCCGACGTGTTCGCGCGCGCGGTCGAGATCACCGGCGGCCAGCGGCTCGGCCACCGCCCGCGCGTGCTCGCCGAGGCTGCGCGCGCCAAGGCACAGTGCGAGCACGCCGATGTCGATGGCAATGCTGATCGCGCCGCCAAGCGTGCCCAGCGCGACGACGAGGACGAGCCACGGCGAGACTGCGATCAGCCACGCCAGCACCCCGCGCGCGCGGGCGTGGTCGGGGCGGTTCAGGCGGGCTTCGATGGCGCCGGCAAAGCGGCCAAAGCCGACCAGCGGATGAAAGCGCTGCGGTTCGCCCAGCAGGCGGTCGAGCGCGGCGCCGGCGAGCATCGAAAAGGCGAGGGTGCTGAGCGGAGGCATGGTCGGGGCGGCGGCGCGCATTGGCGACGCGCTTGCGCGATAATCCGGGCTCGAATCTGAAGAGAACGGAATTGTACGCGATGACCGGGTGCGCCACGCTGATGGTTCAGGGAACCACCTCCGATGCCGGCAAGACCACGCTGGTGGCCGGGCTGGCGCGTTTGCTGGCGCGCAAGGGGCGGCATGTGGCGCCGTTCAAGCCGCAGAACATGGCGCTCAACTCGGCGGTGACCCCGGACGGCGGCGAAATCGGGCGTGCCCAGGCGCTGCAGGCGATGGCCGCCGGGGTGGCGCTGCACACCGATTTCAACCCGGTGCTGCTCAAGCCGGCCACCGACATCGGCGCGCAGGTGATCATTCACGGCAAGGTGGTGTCGACGCTGTCGGCGCACGATTATCACCAGTACAAGCCGACCGCGATGGCGGCGGTGATGGCCAGCTGGGGGCGCCTGCTCGAAGGCTACGACACGGTGCTGGTCGAGGGCGCGGGCAGCCCGGCGGAGATCAATCTGCGCGACCGCGACATCGCCAACATGGGCTTTGCCGAGGCGGCCGACTGCCCGGTGATTCTGGTGGCCGACATCGATCGTGGCGGCGTGTTTGCGCATCTGGTGGGCACGCTTGAACTGCTTTCGCCGAGCGAGCAGGCGCGCGTCAAGGGCTTCGTGATCAACCGCTTTCGCGGCGACATCGGCTTGCTGCAGCCGGGGCTGGAGTGGCTTGAGGCGCGCACCGGGCGGCCGGTGATCGGGGTGCTGCCGTATCTGCACGGCCTGTTCCTCGATGCCGAAGATGCGCTGGCGGACGCGCGCGCCGACAAGGGCGAGCCGGGTCTGCGGGTGATCGCGCCGGCGTTTCCGCGGATCTCCAATCACACCGATCTGGACCCGCTGCGCCTGCATCCGGAGGTGGATTTTTCGTGGGTTGGGCCGGGTCAGGCCTTGCCGCCGGCGGACCTGATCGTGCTGCCCGGCTCCAAGAGCGTGCGCGCCGATCTGGCGTGGCTGCGGGCGCAGGGCTGGGAGGACGGCATCCGTCGCCATCTGCGCTACGGCGGCAAGGTGTTTGGCGTGTGCGGCGGCTACCAGATGCTCGGCCGGCAGGTGCACGATCCGCTCGGCGTGGAGGGTGCGGCAGGGTCCAGCGCGGGGCTCGGCCTGCTTGGTGTGGACACCTCGCTGGCGGCGGTGAAGCAGCTGGCCAATGTCAGCGGCGAGATACTGCTGGGCGGCGGCGCTGCGATGCGCGGCTACGAAATCCACATGGGGGTGAGCGCCGGCGAGGCTACCGCGCGCCCGCTGCTGCGCTTCGAGGACGGGCGCGCAGATGGTGCGCTCAGCGACGACGGCCAGTGCGTCGGGTGTTATGCGCACGGCGTGTTCGATGCGCCCGAAGCGCTGGCAGCGGTGCTCGACTGGGCCGGCTTGCAGGGCGCCGCGCGGGTCGACCTGGCGGCGCGTCGCGAGGCCGATCTCGAGCGCCTCGCCGACGCGCTGGCGACACATCTGGACGGCGCGCGATTGGCGGCCTGCTTTGGCCCTGCGCATGCGCCGGCGCTTTCGCAAATCCTCGCTTGACCGCGCCGGTCGACGCTCTCTAACATGCCACCCATGGATGACGATATCGACTATCTGGAAGAGCAGCTCAACGAACTCGTTCGGCTGTTCGATGCGCAGAAGCAGGAAAACCGCGAGCTCAAGACGCGGGTGGCGGCGCTGCAGGCCGAAAACACGCGCCTCGCGGGCAAGGTGGAGGGCGCCATTCGCAGCGTCGGCGCGGTA
Source organism: Rhodocyclaceae bacterium (assembly GCA_020445945.1). Lineage (GTDB taxonomy): Bacteria > Pseudomonadota > Gammaproteobacteria > Burkholderiales > Rhodocyclaceae > Nitrogeniibacter. The sequence continues at coordinate 23,424 of JAGRFQ010000009.1, read as the reverse complement.
CTTGAATCATTGCCGGAGGCCTGACCGTGGAGACGCTCGACATCAATCTGCTGGGCAAGGAATACCGCGTCGGCTGCCAGCCCGAGGAGCGCGCGGGGCTCGAATCCGCGGTGCGTTTTCTGGAAGACAAACTGCTCGATCTGGGCAACAAGACCCAGGCCAGCGGCGAGAAACTGGCGATCATGACGGCCCTCAACATCGCCCATGAGTTTCTCCAGTTTCAGCGCTCGGGCGGGTTTGACATGCCGGGCATGAAGCGTAGAATCGAGTCCATGTCTTCGCGCCTGGATGATGTCCTGGCGCAGCAGGAAAAACTGTTCTAGGCGGCCGGCCAGACCAGTTTCGATCAATCCCCTGCGGTGTTTGTGTCGGCCGTAGATTCCTTGAACCAATGTCTAGCGACTTGGTTGCGGCCCGTGAGTATGCTGTTGTGCGCACCCCGTGGCGGGTGTGCCTGAAGCGTCAGGAAAGCGACCGACCTGAACCCTCGGTTCAGGATGCCCGGCCGGGACGGCATTGCGGGGGACCTATTCAAAAAGGCGTGGTCATTGCACCACGCCTTTTTGTTGTCTGTGCGCGGCTGCCGGGGAACGGAAATGCGTTATTGGCTGATGAAATCGGAGCCGGACGATTGTTCGATCGACGATCTGGCGGCGATGCCGGCGCAGACGGTGGCGTGGTACGGCGTGCGCAACTATCAGGCGCGCAATTTCATGGTCCATCAGATGCGTCCCGGCGATCTGGCATTTTTCTATCATTCGAGCTGCTCGCAGCCGGGTATCGCCGGGATCGTGCGGGTGAGCGCTGACGCCGCGCCGGACGCGACCCAGTTCGATCCGCAGAGCCGCTTCTTCGACGACAAGGCGACACGCGAGAAGCCGCGCTGGTTCTGCGTGGATGTCACCTTTGTCCGGCAGACCCGGCTGGTGGGTTTGCCCGAATTGCGCGCGCATCCGGCTCTGGCCAACATGCGCGTGCTGGCGCGCGGCAACCGGTTGTCGATCACGCCGGTGGACCCGGATGAATGGCGGGTCATTGTCGAACAGATTCTGGAACTGGATCCGCATGAGCTTTGATGTATGGTGGCTGGCCTACCCGGCCCTGGGGGCCTTTGTCGGTTTTTTTGCCGGGCTGCTCGGCGTGGGCGGCGGGGGCATCATGGTGCCGGCCCTGTCGACCCTGTTCATCGCCCAGGGCTTCCCCGGTGAGCAGGCGGTGCACATGGCGCTGGGCACGTCGATGGCGAGCATCGTGTTGACCTCGTTTTCCAGTCTGCGCGCCCATCACGGCCACGGCGCGGTGCGTTGGGATGTGGTCCGGCGCATCGCGCCGGCGATTCTGGTGGGGACCTTTGGCGGCACCTTCATCGCCTCGCGCATCGACGCCGAGCCGCTGGCGATCTTCTTCGCCTGTTTCATGGCCTATGTGTCGACCCAGATGCTGCTCAACATCAAGCCCAAGCCGCACCGCGAATTGCCCGGCACGTTTGGCGTCAGCGTGGCCGGCCTGGTCATCGGCGGCATTTCGGCCTTGGTGGCGATCGGTGGCGGTTCGCTCTCGGTGCCTTTCATGACCTGGTGCAACATCAAGATGCAACACGCGATCGGCACCTCGGCGGCGATCGGCCTGCCCATTGCGGTGTCCGGCACGGTGGGGTTCATCGTCAATGGCTGGGGCGTCGAGGGGACGCCGCCCTACACCGCGGGTTTCATCTATCTGCCCGCGCTGGTGCTGGTCGCCGTGGTGAGTGTGCTCACGGCGCCCGTCGGCGCCCGGATGGCGCATCGATTGCCGGTGGCCACGCTGAAGAAGATCTTTGCGGGGGTGCTGATCCTGCTCAGCGCAAAGATGCTGCACAGCGTGCTCGGGTGAGCGCGCCGGGGGCTGGCACCGCGCCGTCTACGGGCGCGTGAACCGGGCCCGCGCGGCGGCGACCTCGGCGCGGCTGACGCACTGCGCAACGTGGTCGTTGACCAGCCCCATGGCCTGCATGAAGGCGTACACCGTGGTCGGGCCGACGAACTTCCAGCCGCGTTTCTTGAGATCCTTCGACAGGGCGAGCGAGGCGGCGGACGTGGACACCGTCTGCGGTGCGGCCAGCGTGTCCGGCGCGGGTTCGAAGCGCCACACGTAGGCGGCCAGCGAGCCTTCCTGCGCGACCAACTCGACGGCCCGCCGGGCGTTGGTGATCGTCGCCTCGATCTTGCCCCGCGTCGGCGCCCCCGCACTGCACCCTCTTGCGGCCGCTTTTCTTTTGGTTGGCGCGTTCTAGAATCAGGGTGAGCCTGATCGTGGCCGTTGCAACCCGGTGGCATGGCGTGCTGCCACGCGTGGGTGCCCGGCCGGCGCGGAAGGGTGTGTTGCGGGGGGCGCGTGTCATGACGCATTCCTTTGATTTGGTGATCCGTGCGGGTGAGGTGGTCGATGGCAGCGGGGCCGAGCCATTCCCGGCGGATGTGGCGGTCACTGGCGGACGCATCGTCCAGCTCGGGCGGGTGAGCGGTCGGGGGCGCGAGGAAATCGATGCGCGCGGCGCCGTGGTGACGCCCGGCTTCGTGGATATCCACACCCATTACGACGGTCAGGCCACATGGGAGCATCGTTTGGTGCCGTCCTCGGCCCACGGTGTAACAACCGTTGTGATGGGCAATTGCGGAGTCGGTTTCGCGCCTTGCCGGCCGGATCAGCACGCGCTGCTCATCCGCTTGATGGAGGGGGTGGAGGATATTCCTCATCCCGTGTTGGTCGACGGGCTGCCGTGGACCTGGGAGACCTATCCGGAGTACCTCGATTTTCTCGCTGGACGCCGCTTCGACATGGATGTGTGCAGCCAGTTGCCACATGCCGCGCTGCGGGTGTACGTGATGGGGCAGCGGGGTGTGGACCGCGAACCGGCGACCCCGGCGGACTGCCTGCAGATGGCGGCGCTGGTGCGTGAGGGGTTATCTGCCGGGGCGCTTGGGCTGACCACCTCGCGCACTTTTTTCCATCGTTCCAGTGACGGGCGGTCCACCCCCAGTTTCGAGGCGTCGGAGGCCGAGTTGATGGGGATGGCCGATGCGCTGCGTGACAGTGGTCGTGGGGTGATGCAGTTGATTACCGACTTCGATTGCGCCGAGGATGCCTTCGGATTGATCCACAGATTGGCACAACGCGCCGGTCGGCCGCTGTCCTTCTCGCTCCTTGAAGGGGGGTACGGGCCCATGACGCCGCGCTGGCGCGAGGTGCTTGACTGGGCCGCCGAGGCCAGCCGCGAAGGGCTGACCATCCGCGCGCAGGTACTGAGCCGCGCGATCGGCGTCATGCTCGGTCACGAACTGACGCTCAACCCCTTCTACACCACGCCGACCTACGTGGAACTGGCCGCACTGCCATGGGCAGACAAAATGCAGGCCTTGCACCAGCCAGAAATCCGCAGACGCATCCTGGCCGAGTCGGCCGACCCGGATCCGGCCATTGTGCTCGGCCGGCTGGCGCGCGAGTTCGATCACATGTTCCAGCTCGGCGATCCGCCGGACTATGAGCAGCCGCTGGAGAACAGTATTGCGGCGCGCGCAAGGCGCCTCGGGGTGACGCCCGAAGCGCTCGCCTACGACCGGATGCTCGAACAAGACGGCCGCAGCATGCTCTACGTGACCCTGTGCAATTACACGGACGGTTCGCTGGAGGCGTCGTTGAGCATGATGCGCCATGGCGCGGCGGTGTTGGGGTTGGGCGATGGCGGGGCGCATTGCGGCACGATCTGCGATGGCAGTTTCCCGACGTTCATGCTCGCCTACTGGGTGCGCGATCGCACCCGTGGCGAGCGGCTCGGCTTGTCCGAAGCCGTGCGGATGCTCAGCCGGGACAGTGCCCACGCGGTGGGGCTGGACGATCGCGGCCGGGTCGCGGTCGGCTACAAGGCCGATTTGAATGTCATCGACCTGGGGCATCTGCATCTGCATGCACCATCCGTGGTCAACGATTTGCCTACGGGGGGAAGGCGGTTGATTCAACGGGCAGAGGGGTATGTGGCAACGGTGGTGGGCGGCACCGTGGTGCAGCGGTACGGCGAGTCGACGGGAGCGCTGCCCGGCCGTTTGGTGCGTGGGCCGCAGCCGGCGCCGATGTTGCAATGAGCGCTTGGCGCGGGGAGGCCCCCGTTTTGCCGGACGGTGCATCCGCCTCCACGGCCTCAGTGCCCGGTGAAGCGCGGGCGGCGCTTGGCGAAGAAAGCGTCCATGCCTTCGCGGTAGTCGTCGGTAGAGAGGAAGTCGAAGGCGGCCCGTTTTTCCGCCTCGCTCAGGGGCCGGCCATTCATCAGCCGGTGCACCCACTGCTTGTGCCAGCGGGCGACCAGCGGTGCACCCGCGGCTATGCGCGCCGCGGTGGCGAGTGCTTCGTCCACTACTTGTGCATCGTCCACCACGCGCGAGACAAGGCCTTTGGCCAGCGCTTCGTCGGCCGCGAGGATCCGCCCTTCCAGCAGCAGTTCGAGCAGCACCGCGGGGCCGACCAGATCGAGCAGGCCGGCCATTTCACCCGGATACATCGAGAAGCCGAGCCGGTTGATGGGGGCGCCGAAGCGTGCCGAGCGGCCGGCTATGCGGATGTCGCAGCAGCCGGCGATCTCCAGCCCGCCGCCGATGCAGGCGCCGCGGATGGCGGCGACCGTCGGGATGGGGCAGTGGCGGATCGCGTCGAGGGCGGCAGCGACCAGCGTCTCGTGGTAGTGCAGGGCGTCGTCAATGGAGGCGCGCACGGTGCCAAATTCCTCGATGTCGCCGCCGGCGGCAAAGGCCTCGTCGCCCGCGCCGCGAATGAGTACGCAGCGCACGCGCGCATCCGTGGCGGTGTGCTGCAAGGCCTCGCGCAGCGAGCGCCACATCGCGGCGTCGATGGCGTTGAGTTTTTCGGGGTTGCTCAGCGTCACCGTGGCGATGCTGTCGACGCGGCCGAGCCCAATTTTTCCTGCCATGGCATTGATCCTGATCAGATGTTGTGCGCAGTGCCATAAGATAAATTAATGCACTGATTTATAAAGACTATTTTGTTGTGCGCCGCGCAAAAAATATTCAGTACGGCATGGTACGGACTGATTCATATGATATATGATGTGCAGCGCCGGATCGCAGGGCTGATCCGCGGACGGCAACCATAATTTCTGTGTTTCTTTTTTTTTCGAGGGTGTCGAGGGAGGGTGTCATGTCAAGTGCAGTCTATGCACGCATTCGCAGCAACCCGAAATTTGACGAGTTGGTCCGTCGGCGGGGGCGCTTTGCGTGGTTTCTGTCAGCAATTGTATTCATTGTGTTCTTTGGCTTTGTGCTGGGTGTGGCGTTCGCGCCCGATCTGCTCGCACAGCGGCCGTTTACAGGGAGCAACATCACGATCGGCATTTGCGCCGGTTTGTTTCAGTTCATTGTGTTCTGGCTTTTGACGCTGGCGTATGTCCGCCGCGCCAACGGTGAGTTCGATGCACTGAACAAGGAAATCGTCGACGCCGCAGCGAAGGAGGTGCAATGATGCGTATCGCCATTTTCTCCCGTCTTGCGATGCTGGCCACGAGCGTCCTGAGCGCCAGCGCGTTTGCCGGCGACGCCATCAGTCAGACCGCCAAGCAGCCGATAAACCTGACCGCCATCGGCATGTTCATGCTCTTTGTGCTGCTGACGTTGGGCATCACCTACTGGGCCGCGAGCCGCACCAAGACCACGGCCGACTTCTATACCGCCGGCGGCGGCATCACCGGCTTCCAGAACGGCCTTGCGATTGCGGGTGACTACATGTCCGCGGCCACGCTGCTGGGCCTGACCGCCATGATGTATACCCGTGGCGTCGATGCCTACATCTACATGATCGCCTTCTTCGTGGGCTGGCCGGTGATCCTGTTCCTGATGGCCGAGCGCTTGCGTAACCTGGGCAAGTTCACCTTTGCCGACATCACCTCCTACCGCCTCAATCAGGGCAAGGTCCGCACCATGGCTGCGGTCAGTTCGCTGATGGTGGTGTGCTTCTACCTGGTGGCGCAGATGGTCGGTGCGGGGCAGCTCATCAAGCTGCTGTTCGGGCTGGACTACGGCATTGCGCTGGTTGTGGTCGGTGCGTTGATGATGGTCTATGTGACCTTCGGCGGCATGGTTGCCACCACCTGGGTGCAGATCATCAAGGCGTGCCTGTTGCTGACAGGCGGTACCATCGTGGTCCTGCTTGCGCTGAGCCAGTTCGGCTTCAGCTTCGAAACGCTCACCACCCGTGCGATGAGTCTGCACAAACTCGGCGACAAACTCCTCGCCCCGGGCAGCTTGCTGTCGGATCCGGTGACGGCCATCTCGCTGGGCCTCGGCCTGATGTTCGGTACCGCAGGGCTGCCGCACATCCTGATGCGCTTCTTCACCGTGACCGATGCCAAGGAGGCACGCAAGTCGGTGCTCTACGCCTCGGGCATCGTGGCCTACTTCTTCAACGTGGTGGCACTGATGGGCCTGGCCGCGGTCATTATCGTCGGTCAGAACCCTGAGTTCTTCGAAGGCGGCGACATCGCCGGCAGCATCATCGGCGGCGGCAACATGGTCGCCATGCACCTGGCCAAGGCGGTCGGCGGCGACATGCTCCTCGGCTTCCTGTCAGCCGTTGCGTTCGCCACCATTCTGGCCGTTGTGTCCGGGCTTGCACTGGCCGGTGCATCGGCGATCGCGCACGATATCTACTCGCGCGTGATCATGAAGGGTACGGCATCCGAAGAGGCCGAACTGCGCATGTCCAAGTTCGCCACCATCGGTCTGGGCATCGTCGCCGTGCTGCTGGGTCTGGCGTTCGAGAAAATGAACGTCGCCTTCATGGTGGCACTGGCCTTCGGGGTGGCTGCGTCTGCCAACTTCCCGGTGCTGATCCTGTCGATGTACTGGAAGGGTCTGACCACCCGTGGTGCGATCGCAGGCGGCTACGCCGGCCTGTTCTCGGCGGTAACCCTGGTGGTGCTGTCGAAGTCGGTGTGGGTCACGGTGTTCGGCTATGACGAGCCGATCTTCCCCTACACCCAGCCCGCGCTGTTCTCCATGCCGCTGGCCTTCCTGGTCACGTTCGTGGTGTCGAGCATGGATTCGAGCGAGGCCGCGGCTGCAGAACGCGCCGCCTTTGAGGATCAGTATGTTCGTGCCCAGACGGGTGTGGGTGCCGCAGCAGCATCTGCCCACTGAGTCGTTGCAGCAAAGAAAAACCGCCGGCGTGCCGGCGGTTTTTTGCGTCTACGGCGGCACTCAGGCGGCGCGGTCTTTGGCTGATGCAAGGCGCGCCAGGGCTTTTCGCCCGCTGGCAATGTGGGTGCGCATGGCCTGTTCGGCCGCCTCGGCATCCCCCGCCAGCAATGCGCTCAGAATCTCGCGGTGTTCGGTTTGCGACTGCGCGATGCGCCCGTCGCTGAACAGGGAGTGGTGGCGTGACAGTTTGATGACTTTGCGCAGGTCGCCAATGACTTGCAGCAGCCAGCGATTGTCGGCGATGGTCTGAATGCGCAGATGGAAGGCTTGGTTGGCCTCGAAGAATGCGTCGATGGTGTTGCCCGTGGCTGCGCTCTCAAGCTGATCGTGGATCAGCTTGAGCTGAGCCCGGTCGGCATTGGTGGCGCGCAAGGCGGCCTCGTGGGCGCAGCGGCCTTCAAGGAGGCCGAGGACGCCGAAGATTTCGTCCAGATCGCGTTCTGAAATCTCGGTGACGTAGCAGCCGCGCCGCGGTTTGAGCGTGACCAGTCCTTCGGATGCCAGCACTTTGAGCGCCTCGCGCAGCGGTGTGCGCGAGATGCCATAGTGGTCGGCGAGCGCTTGTTCGTCGATCCATGCGCCGGGCTTGAGCTCATGAGCGAAGATGCGCTCACGCAGTCGCTCGGCGACTTCCTGATAGAGGGCCAGAGGGGCGATACGAGAGGCGGTCATGGATTTGGCGGATTTCCTCGCAAGTTGTTGCGCTGTGTTTCTAAAATGAGCACTATTGTGCCGTGGCAATGCTCGACATCATAACGCTAAGTAGCTGATGCTTGCATTCATAATTATGGATAATGTATTATCCGGCTCCGCGACGATTTTAATCCCGTGCGGTGTCCGGTATCAGGGGCGTTGTTGCCGAGAGGCTCCAACGGAGAGGGAGGGCGCCAGCACGGGGCGCCGACGGCCGCCCGCAAGCGACTTGCGGGCGGCGCAGTCGCCGCTTTTATAAGAACAGGCCCCGTGGCCGAACGGTAGCAGCACAGAGGGAATGCACGCGCGAGGCGCTGACGGCTGCCCGCACACTGGTTGCGGACGGTGCGGTCGCCGCCTGTTGAAGGATTGTGTGAGCGTTGGATCGTGGTCCGGCATACCGGCTGCGAGGCGTGCGTTCTCATACGCCGACGGTGTTATGTGCCGACGGTCAGCCTAAGTGAGGGAAAGATGTCGAAGACGCCTGAAGTACCCCAGGTCAGCCTGGAAGACTGGAACAAAGCGGCCGCCAAGCATGCGCCGGGCAACGATCCCGCGGCACTCAATTGGGTGACGCCGGAAGGGATTCACGTCAAGCCGCTGTATACGGCGGCGGATACGGCCGACCTGAAGTTTGCCAACACCTTGCCGGGCTTCGAGCCCTTTGTGCGGGGGCCGCAGGCGACGATGTATGCGGGGCGCCCATGGACCATCCGCCAGTACGCCGGCTTTTCGACGGCCGAGGCGTCCAATGCGTTCTACCGCAAGGCGCTGGCGGCGGGGGCGCAGGGGGTGTCGGTGGCCTTCGATCTGGCGACTCACCGCGGCTACGACTCGGACAACCCTCGGGTGACCGGCGATGTGGGCAAGGCCGGGGTGGCGATCGATTCGGTGGAGGACATGAAGATCCTGTTCG
>JAGRFQ010000009.1:0-14543 GCA_020445945.1 Rhodocyclaceae bacterium | reverse complement strand
GACCATGAACGGCGCGGTGCTGCCGATTCTGGCCGGCTACATCGTGGCCGCCGAGGAGCAGGGCGTGAGCCAGGAGAAGCTCTCGGGCACGATCCAGAACGACATCCTGAAAGAATTCATGGTGCGCAACACCTATATCTATCCGCCCACCCCGTCGATGAAGATCATCGCCGACATCTTCGGCTACACCGCGCAGCACATGCCGAAGTTCAACTCGATCTCGATCTCCGGCTACCACATCCAGGAGGCCGGCGCGAACCAGGCCATCGAGCTGGCCTTCACGCTGGCGGACGGGATGGAGTACGTGCGCACCGGCATCGCCAGCGGGATGGATGTGGACAAGTTTGCCGGCCGGCTGTCCTTCTTCTGGGCGGTGGGGATGAACTTCTATCTCGAGATCGCCAAGATGCGTGCGGCGCGTCTGCTGTGGTGGCGGATCATGAAGTCGTTCAACCCGAAGAACCCGAAGTCGATGATGCTGCGCACCCACAGCCAGACCTCGGGCTGGTCGCTGACCGAGCAGGACCCGTACAACAACGTGGTGCGTACCACCATCGAGGCGATGGCCGCGGTGTTTGGTGGCACCCAGTCGCTACACACCAACGCGCTCGACGAGGCGATCGCGCTGCCGACCGAGTTCTCGGCGCGGATCGCGCGCAACACCCAGATCCTGATCCAGGAAGAGACCCACATCTGCAGCGTGGTCGATCCGTGGGCGGGCTCCTACATGATGGAGTCGCTCACCCAGGAGATGGCCGACAAGGCCTGGGCGTTGATCGAAGAGATCGAGGCCATGGGCGGCATGACCAAGGCGGTGGAAGCCGGCTGGGCGAAGATGAAGGTCGAGGAGTGCGCGGCTGACAAGCAGGCGCGTATCGACTCGGGCAAGGATGTGATCGTCGGGGTCAACAAATACAAGCTCGCCAAGGAAGACCCGATCGAGATTCTCGACATCGACAACCACGCGGTGCGCGAGTCGCAGGTGGCGCGGCTCAAGTCGATCCGCGAATCGCGCGATTCGGCGGCGGTGGATGCGGCGCTGGCGGCGCTCACCGAATGCGCCAAGACGGGCGAGGGCAATCTGCTCGATCTGGCGGTCAAGGCCGTGCGCCTGCGCGCCACGGTGGGCGAGGTGTCCGACGCGCTCGAAGCCGAGTGGGGCCGTTTCCGCGCCAACCCGCAGGCGGTCTCGGGCGTCTATGCCGCGGTGGTCGAGGAAGAGGACGACTGGAAAGCGCTCAAGGCCGAGATCGACGCCTTCGTGCAGGAAGAAGGTCGCCGGCCGCGCATCATGATCGCCAAGCTCGGGCAGGACGGTCACGACCGTGGCGCCAAGGTGGTGGCCTCGGCGTTTGCCGATCTGGGCTTCGATATCGACATCGGGCCGCTGTTCCAGACGCCCGAAGAGGCGGCGCGTCACGCGGTCGAAAACGACGTGCACGCGGTGGGCTGTTCGAGCCTGGCCGCAGGGCACAAGACCCTCGTGCCGGAGGTGATCAAGCACCTCAAGGCGCTCGGCGCGGATGACATCATCGTGTTTGTCGGCGGGGTGATCCCGGCGCAGGACTATGAGCAACTGCGTGCAGCCGGCACCAAGGGCATCTTCGGGCCGGGTACGCCGATTCCGACGGCAGCGCGCGAAGTCATCGCCCAGATCCGCAAGGCGCGTTCAGTGGCCTGATGTTTTTTACCTTGCGGGCGGCGCGTTGCGCTGCCCGCGGCTGAATGCTCCTCTATGAATATGCCTCAGATGTCTCTCGGACTGGATGTCGTCGATCAGCTTTTGGTGGATGGTGTGCGCGCCCGGCAGTTGCGGCCGCTGGCGCGCACCATCACCCTGATCGAGTCGCTGCGTCCCGACCACCGTGCCCGTGCGCAGCGCGTGATCGAGGCGCTGCTGCCGGACACCGGGGGGGCGATGCGGGTCGGGATCTCCGGGGTGCCGGGGGTCGGCAAGTCGACTTTCATCGAGGCGCTTGGGCTGTACCTGATCGGGCAAGGCCTGCGCGTCGCGGTGCTCGCCGTCGATCCGTCGTCGTCGGTGACCGGGGGCTCGATTCTCGGCGACAAGACGCGCATGGAGCTGCTGTCGCAGCGTACCGAGGCCTTCATCCGTCCCAGCCCGTCGGCGGGCAGTCTGGGCGGGGTGGCTGACAAGACGCGCGAAACCCTGCTGGTGTGCGAGGCGGCGGGCTTTGATGTGGTGATCGTGGAGACGGTTGGGGTCGGGCAGTCGGAAACCGCGGTGGCGGGGATGACCGACATCTTCTGCCTGCTCCAGCTGCCCAATGCGGGCGACGATCTGCAAGCGATCAAGAAAGGCATCATGGAACTGGCCGATCTGATCGTCATCAACAAGGCCGACATCGATGCGCGTCAGGCGATGATGGCCAAGAGCCAGATCAAGTCGGCGCTTGGCATGCTGCGCCACACCTCGCCCAACTGGATGCCGCCGGTGCTTACGTTGTCCGCGCTCAAGCAGGACGGGATCGAATCGTTCTGGGCCGAGATTGTGCGTTTTCGCGACACCATGCGCGCCAGCGGCGAGTTCGGCACCAAGCGCCGCGATCAGGCGCAGGCGTGGATGTGGGAGCTGATCGACAGTGGGTTGCGTCAGCGTTTTCGCGACAACCCGCGGGTCAAGACCGACCTGCCGGGTTTGCAGAAGGCGGTCGCCGAGGGGCACACCACGCCGGCCGCGGCCGCACATCGGCTGATTGGATATCTGAGTCAGGATTGAGCACGGCGGGCCAGGTGCCCGCCATCAGTAACGTGAATTCTTTTGTGGAGAAGCGACCTATGCACGACATCATTCGCCAGCTCGAGGACAAGCGCGAGAAGGCCCGCCTCGGCGGTGGCCGGAAGCGCGTCGATTCGCAGCACGCCAAGGGCAAGCTGACCGCGCGCGAGCGTATCGAGCTGTTGCTCGACAACGACAGCTTCGAAGAATGGGACATGTTCAAGGAGCACCGCTGCACCGATTTCGGCATGGCCGAAGAGAAGGTGCCGGGCGATGGCGTGGTGATCGGTTACGGCACCATCAACGGGCGTCTGGTGTTCGTGTTCTCGCAGGACTTCACGGTCTTCGGCGGCTCGCTGTCCGAGACCCAGGCCGAGAAGATCTGCAAGGTGATGGACCAGGCGATGAAGGTCGGCGCGCCGGTGATCGGCCTCAACGACTCGGGCGGTGCGCGCATCCAGGAGGGCGTGGCCTCGCTCGGCGGTTATGCCGACGTGTTCCAGCGCAATGTGATGGCCTCCGGCGTGGTGCCGCAGATTTCGCTGATCATGGGCCCCTGCGCCGGCGGCGCGGTGTACAGCCCGGCGATGACCGACTTCATCTTCATGGTCAAGGATTCGTCCTACATGTTCGTGACCGGCCCGGAAGTGGTCAAGACCGTGACCCACGAAGAAGTGACGGCCGAGGAGCTGGGCGGTGCGGTGACCCACACCAACAAGTCCGGCGTGGCCGACCTGGCCTTCGAGAACGACGTCGAAGCGCTGATGGTGATGCGTCGCATGATGAGCTTCATCCCCGCCAGCAACCGCGAGAAGCCGCCGGTGGTGCCGTGCGACGACCCGGCCGAGCGCCTCGAGATGTCGCTCGACACGCTGGTGCCCGACAACACCAACCAGCCCTATGACATGAAGGAGCTGATCGTCAAGATGGTCGACGATTGCGACTTCTTCGAACTGCAGCCCGACTACGCCAAGAACATCATCATCGGCTTTGGCCGCATGCAAGGCTCGCCGGTGGGCATCGTCGCCAACCAGCCGCTGGTGCTGGCCGGCTGCCTGGACATCAAGAGCTCGATCAAGGCAGCGCGTTTCGTGCGCTTCTGCGACGCCTTCAACATCCCGGTGGTGACGCTGGTCGACGTGCCGGGCTTCATGCCGGGCACCGCGCAGGAATACGGCGGCATCATCAAGCACGGCGCCAAGCTGCTGTATGCCTACGCCGAGTGCACCGTGCCGAAAGTCACCGTGATTACCCGCAAGGCCTACGGCGGCGCCTACGACGTGATGAGCTCCAAGCACCTGCGCGGCGACGTCAACCTCGCCTGGCCGAGCGCCGAGATCGCGGTGATGGGCCCCAAGGGCGCGGTGGAGATCATTTTCCGCGAGGAAAAGAACCAGCCCGAGAAGATTGCCGAGCGCGAGGCCGAGTACAAGGCCAAGTTCGCCAACCCCTTCGTGGCCGGGGCGCGCGGTTTCATCGACGACGTGATCATGCCGCACGAGACGCGCAAGCGCGTATGCCGTTCGCTGGCCATGCTCAAGGACAAAGAACTCGAAAACCCGTGGCGCAAGCACGGCAACATTCCGCTCTAAGCCCGGGAGGATAAAAACCATGTTCAAGAAGATTCTGATTGCCAACCGCGGCGAGATCGCGTGCCGCGTAATCAAGACCGCGCGCAAGATGGGCATCGCCACCGTGGCGGTGCACTCCGAGGCCGACAAGGACGCGCTGTTTGTCGAGATGGCTGACGAGGCCGTGTGCATCGGGCCGGCGCCCTCGGCGCAGTCCTACCTGGTGGCCGACAAGATCATCGCCGCGTGCCAGCAGACCGGTGCCGAAGCGGTGCATCCGGGCTATGGTTTCCTGTCCGAGAACGCCGACTTCTCGCGCCGGCTCGAAGAACTGGGGATCAAGTTCATCGGCCCGAAGCACTACTCGATCGGCAAGATGGGCGACAAGATCGAGTCCAAGAAGCTCGCGCTCGAAGCCAAGGTCAACACCATTCCCGGCCACAACGACGCGATTTCCGGCCCCGACGAAGCGGTCAAGATCGCGCAGGGCATCGGCTATCCGGTGATGATCAAGGCCTCCGCCGGCGGCGGTGGCAAGGGCTTGCGCGTGGCCTTCAACGACAAGGAGGCACACGAAGGCTTTACCTCCTGCGTCAATGAAGCCAAGAACGCCTTTGGCGACGATCGCGTGTTCATCGAAAAATACGTGCTCGAGCCGCGCCACATCGAGATCCAGCTGCTTGGCGACGCGCACGGCAACTACGTGTACCTCAACGAGCGCGACTGCTCGATCCAGCGTCGCCACCAGAAGGTGATCGAAGAGGCGCCGTCGCCCTTCGTCGACCCCGAAATGCGCAAGGCCATGGGCGAGCAGGCGGTGGCGCTGGCGCGTGCGGTGAACTACGAATCGGCCGGCACGGTCGAGTTCGTGGTCGGCGCCGACAAGAGCTTCTACTTCCTCGAAATGAACACCCGCTTGCAGGTCGAGCACCCGGTGACCGAGTACATCACCGGCATCGATCTGGTCGAGCAGATGATCCGCGTGGCCTACGGCGAGAAGCTGTCGATCACCCAGGCCGACGTCCAGTTGAACGGCTGGTCGATGGAGTGCCGCATCAACGCCGAAGACCCGTTCCGCGGCTTCCTGCCCTCCACCGGCCGGCTGGTCAAGTTCGACCCGCCGGCCGAAGGCGATGGCGTGCGCGTCGATACCGGGGTGTACGACGGCGGCGAGATCTCGATGTTCTACGATTCGATGATCGCCAAGCTCATCGTTCACGGCAGCGACCGCGACGACGCCATCCGCCGCATGCGCGATGCGCTCAACGCCTTCGTGATTCGCGGTATCAGCTCCAACATCCCGTTCCAGGCCGCGCTGCTCCAGCACCCGCGCTTCTGCTCGGGCAACTTCAATACCGGCTTCATGGTCGAGGAGTATCCCGACGGCTTCGATGCCTCGATGGTGCCGCACGACGACCCCGGCCTGCTCGCCGCGGTGGCCACCTTTGTGCGCATGCGCTACGTGCAGCGCGCGGTCCAGATCTCCGGCCAGATGCCGGGGCACGGGCGCAAGATCAAGTGGGACATGGTGGTCCTGATGAGCGGCCAGACCTACCCCGTTTCGGTGATCGACACCGCGACCGGGATGACCATTGTGCAGGGCGAGAAGCGCTACGAAATCGCTTCGGACTGGAGCTTCCGCGATCTGCTCTTCTCCGGCACGGTCAACGGCCAGCCCGTGTGCATGCAGATCGAACGGCGTGGCATGAAGTACCACATCAGCCACTTCGGCCTGCAGGCCGAGGCGATGGTGATGACCCAGCGCTCGGCCGATCTGCTCTCGCTGATGCCCGAGAAACTGCCGCCCGATCTGTCCAAGTTCCTGCTCTCGCCGATGCCGGGCCTGTTGCGCGAGGTGGCGGTGCTGCCGGGGCAGAACGTGAAAGCCGGCGAAAAGCTGGCCGTGATCGAAGCCATGAAAATGGAGAACGTGCTCAAGGCCGAACAGGAGTGCGTAGTCAAGAAAGTGGTGGCCAACCCCGGCACCAGCCTGACGGTGGACGAAATCATCATCGAGTTCGAATGATGTCTGCCGGCTTGTTTTGCGTTCGATAGGGAGGGAGGCCCGTTGCCGCAAGGCAACGGGTGCCTGTCGAGGCACTGGGGCTCACTTCGGTGAGCCCTTTTTTTGTTCACGGAAACGTAATTTGCACAAAGCAGTTTTGTGCAATAGTATTAGCGGGCTTGGCGCTACGCCCAAAGCAATAGTGTTTCGCGTAGTGCTTCCTTGAGGCAGCGGCCGACACCGCCACGGGTGTCCGCATCAATCCATCGTCGCTGCCTGCAACTGTTCTGGCGAGAAGACAGCAAGCCCCGGTTGGCTTGTGCGCGTCGCCGACACCGCCTGCATGTCGTTGATTGGGCAGGGGGGTGACTCGATAGGAGACAGTCTTATGCCTCAGCAAACCCAAAAAGTGATGCAGCAATGGCCGTTGCACGTGCTCGACGGCGGTTACGAGAACGTGCCGTTCAAGGTCTTCACCCAGCGCGACCTCGACAGGATCGCGCCCTTGCAAAAGCTGCCCGAAGCGATGCGCTTCGAGATGAAAGTGGTCTCATCGGTGCTGCCCTTCCGCGTCAACCAGTACGTCATCGACGAGCTGATCGACTGGAGCAACATCCCCGCCGACCCGATCTTCCAGCTCACCTTCCCGCAGCGCGGCATGCTCGCTCCGGCACACTACGACCGTATCGCCGCCCTGTTGCGCGACGGGGCGGACAAGGCGACCCTGAACGCGGCGATTGGCGAGGTGCGCCTGGCGCTCAATCCACACCCCGCTGACCAGATGGAAATGAACATGCCGCGCGACGCCGCCGGCAACCGCCTCGACGGCATCCAGCACAAGTACCGCGAGACGGTGCTGTTCTTCCCCAGCCAGGGCCAGACCTGCCACGCCTACTGCACCTTCTGTTTTCGCTGGGCGCAGTTCGTCGGCGACAAGACGCTGCGCATCGCCGCCTCCGAGGCGAGCACGCTGCACGACTATCTGAAGGCGCACACCGAGGTCACCGACCTGCTGTTTACCGGCGGCGATCCGATGGTGATGAAAACCAAGCATCTCAAGGCCTATCTCGAGCCGCTGCTCGAACCGGCCTTCGACCACATCCAGACCATCCGCATCGGCACCAAGGCGCTCACCTTCTGGCCCCACCGCTTCCTCGGCGCCGAGGATGCAGGCGAGTTGATCGAGCTGCTTACCCGCATGGTCCGCGCCGGCAAGCACGTGGCGGTGATGGCGCACTACAACCACTGGAAGGAGCTCGATACCGACGCCGCGCGCGAGGCCATCCGCAGCATCCGCAGCACCGGCGCGCAGATCCGCGCGCAAGGCCCGCTGATTGCGCATATCAACGACGACCCCGACGTGTGGGCCAAGATGTGGAAGATGCAGGTCAAGCTCGGCATCATCCCGTATTACATGTTCGTCGAGCGCGACACCGGCGCGCGTGGCTATTTCGAAGTGCCGCTGGCGCGCGCGTGGGAGATCTACCGTCAGGCGATCCAGCGCGTCTCCGGCCTCGCGCGCACCGCGCGCGGCCCGTCCATGTCGGCCAGCCCCGGCAAGGTCGAGGTGCAGGGGGTGACCGAGATCAACGGCGAAAAAGTGTTCGTGCTGCGCTTCATCCAGGGCCGCAACCCCGACTGGGTGCAGCGCCCGTTCTTCGCCAAATACGACGACACGGCCGGCTGGCTCGACCATCTCGAACCCGCCCTCGGCGAAGCCGAGTTCTTCTATGAAGCCGAGTACCGCGCGCTGCGCGACGACAAGCTCGCTGGCTGAGCCGTATCGCAGCCTGCCACCGCAGCCCGCCGCCCGGCGGGCTTTTTCGTCAATTGATGCAACGCCCGCCCGCCGCAGGGTGCAGCGCCCGGCAGCGGCTGTGCCACAATCGCCCAAAAGGCAGTGAAGGAGGGGCAGGTGAGATTCGACAACGGACGCGAAAGCGACAACGTGGAAGACCGTCGCCGCACCGGCTTCGGCGGCGGCGGGCGGCGTGTCGGGCGCGGCAAGATCGGCATCGGCACCATCGTGCTCGCGCTGGTGGCGATGTACTTTGGCGTCGACCCCAGCGTGGTGCTCAACAGCGGCATCGGCATCGGCACCGGCGGCGGCGTCGCGGTCAATGCGCCGGCCCAGCCGATTCCGGCCGACGACAAGCAGGCGCGCTTCGTCTCGATGGTGCTCGCCGATACCGAAGACACCTGGCACGCCCTGTTCCGGCAAGGCGGTCAGCGCTACGTCGCCCCAAAACTGGTGTTGTTCACCGGCGCCACCCAGACCGCCTGCGGCACCGGCCAGGCCGCGATGGGCCCGTTCTACTGCCCCGCGGACCAGAAGGTGTACATCGACCTGAGCTTCTATCAGGACCTCGCCACCCGCTTCCGCGCCCCCGGCGACTTCGCCCAGGCCTACGTGATCGGGCACGAAGTCGGCCATCACGTGCAGAACCTGCTCGGCATCTCCGGCAAGGTGCAAAGCCTGCGCCAGCGCGTCTCCGAATCCGAGGGCAACGCCCTCTCGGTGCGCCTCGAACTGCAGGCAGATTGCTTCTCCGGCGTGTGGGCCCACCACGCCGACCGCGCGCGGCAGGTGCTCGAAGCCGGCGATGTCGACGAAGGCCTCGCCGCCGCCGCGGCGACCGGCGACGACCGCCTGCAGAAGCAGGCGCGCGGCTACGCCGTGCCCGACAGCTTCACCCACGGCTCTTCCGCGCAGCGCGTGCGCTGGTTCAAGCGCGGGCTGGAGAGCGGCTCGATCCAGGCCTGCGACACGTTTTCGGCGTCGAGTCTGTAGGCCGACGCGGCAAACAAAAACGGGCGCCGTGGGCGCCCGCTTTGCCGTCTGCAGCCTGCCTCAGCCGGCCAGTTTGGCAAACGCCGCGACCACCTCGGGCGGTGCCTGCACCAGTTCGATCAGCACGCCTTCGCCGGCGATCGGGAATTCGTCGTTGGCCTTGGGGTGCATGAAGGTGATGTCGAAGCCGGCGGCGCCTTTGCGGATGCCGCCGGGGGCGAAGCGCACGCCTTCGGCCATCAGCCATTCGACGGCCTTGGGCAGGTCGTCGATCCACAGCCCGATGTGGTTGAGCGGGGTGGCGTGGACGGCTGGTTTCTTGTCGGCGTCGAGCGGTTGCATGAGGTCGACTTCGACCTTGAACGGGCCGCTGCCGATGGCGCAGATGTCTTCGTCGACGTTCTCGCGCTCGGAGACGAAGTTGCCGGTGATGTCGAGGCCGAGCTTGTCGACCCACAGGGTTTTGAGGCGTTCCTTGCTGGGGCCGCCGATGGCGATCTGCTGGATGCCCAGTACTTTGAATGGTCGTTGTGACATGGTTTCTCCCTCCTAGAAGAACGCTGATTTTACGGGAGAAGCGGGCGGGGGCCTATTCCCAGGCGACGGCGCTGCAGAACAGGTAGCCGGCGCCATAGACGGTTTTGATCAGGCGCGGGTTTTGCGGGTCGTCTTCGAGCTTGCGACGCAGGCGCGAGATGCGCACGTCGATGCTGCGGTCGTAGGGGTCGACGTTGCGCTCGCCGATGAGCTGTTCGCGGGTGAGGATGCGGTTGGGATTGCGCAGCAGGGCCAGCAGCATGGTGGCTTCGGCGGCGGAGATGCTCACGTCGCGGCCGTCGGGGGCGGTGAGGCCGTGGCGGCTGGCGTCGAAGCGCCAGCCCGAGAACAGCGCGCTGCCGGGTGCGGCGGGGGTGTCGTCGGCGCTGCGCAGGTAGCGACGCAGGATGGAGCGCACGCGGGCGATGAGTTCGCGCGGTTCGAAGGGTTTGACGAGGTAGTCGTCGGCGCCCAGTTCGAGGCCGAGCACGCGGTCGGTGACGTCGTTGCGGCCGGTGAGGATGATGACCGCGCAGGGCGAGGCGTCCTGCAATTGGCGGATCACTTCCATGCCGTCCATGTCGGGCAGGCCGAGGTCGACGATCGCCAGATCGGGCGGTTGCTGCTGGGCGGCTTGCAGGCAGCGCCGGCCGGTGGCGGCGTGGTCCCAGCGAAAACCGTAGTCGTCGAGCGCGTTGCAGATGATGCGTGCGATGTCGGTTTCGTCTTCGACGACGAGGATGCGGGGGTGGGGCTGGGCGCGCGTCATGGCTTGGGTTCCACGTCGATGAGCAGGGTTTGCAGCGTGCGTTCGAGGACGTCGCGGTCGAAGGGCTTGCGCAGCACGGGGGCGCCGGGTGCATCGCCTTCGTCGCCGGCGTCGCCGCTGGCGTAGCCGGTAATCAGCAATGCCGGCAGGTCGGGGCGGGTCTCGCGCGCGAAGCGCAGCAGCGCCTTGCCGCCGATGCCGCCGGGCATCACGGTGTCCGAAATCAGCAGCCCGATGTCGGGCACGTGGGCGAGCAGCGCCTCGGCGTCGACGCCGTTGTCGGCTTCGAGCACCGGGTAGCCGAGCTCGGTGAGCTGCAGGCGGATGATCTTGCGCACTTCGGGTTCGTCTTCGACCAGCAGTACCGGGCAGCGTCGCGCGTTGGCGCTGGCGCCGGTGCGCCGGGCGGTGGGTGCGCTGGCGGGCGGCGGGTCGGTGCGCGGCAGCACGAAGGTGACCTGGGTGCCCTTGCCTGGCGTGCTGCGCACCCGGATGTTGCCGCCGGACTGGCGCACGAAGCCATACACCATCGACAGCCCGAGGCCGGAGCCCTGACCGAAGGGTTTGGTGGTGACGAAGGGCTCGAACACCCGCGGCAGCAGCTCGGGGTCGATGCCGGCGCCGGTGTCGCTGACGTCGATCTGCACGTAGTTGCCCTCTGGCAGCTCGGTCAGCATCGCCAGGCTGGCGGGAATGTGGCGGGCGTTGACGGCAATGGTGAGTTCGCCGCCGTCGGGCATCGCGTCGCGGGCGTTGATGGCGAGGTTGAGCAGCGCGTTTTCGAGCTGGTGCGGGTCGGCCAGCGCGTGTACCGGCGCGCTCGGCAAGCGGGTGACGATGCGCACCGATTCGGTCAGCGAACGGCTCAGCAGCTGGGTCATGTCGTGCACCAGCTTGCCGACCTCGATCGCCGACGGCTCGAGCGTCTGGCGGCGCGAAAAGGTGAGCAGCCGGCGGATCAGCTCGGCGCCGCGCTGGGCGGCGTGCACCGCGGGGTTGAGGTAGGCGCTGGCGATGGCCGGATCGCAGCGCTCGCGCGCCGCGTCGAGATTGCCGATGATGATCGTCAGCAGATTGTTGAAGTCGTGTGCCAGCCCGCCGGTGAGCTGGCCGACGGCTTCCATCTTCTGCGCCTGGATCAGCGCCGCTTCGCTGGCCTTTTGCTGGGTGATGTCGATCGACAGCACGAAGAAGCCGACCACCTGATCGCTGGCGTCGATCTCCGGCACCACCACGCTGCGCGCATACACCGCGCGGCCCTTCTCGTCCTTGCGCGCGTATTCGTAGGTCACCTGCTCGCCGCGGCTGGCGGTGTCGAGGTGTTCGCGGATCTGGGCATAGGCCTCGGTGCCGAAGACCTCGACAATGCTGCGCCCGACAATCCTGTCCTTGCTCAGGCCGAACCACTCGGCGTAGCCGCGATTGGCAAACTGGTATACCCGATGGCTGTCGACGTAGGCCACCAGCGCGGGAATCGAGTCGATGATCATCTGCAGCCGCGCCTCGCTGCGCCCCAGCGCCTGGGCGATGTCGTCGATCTCGGTCTTGGCCGACAGCAGCTCGGCGGTGCGTTCGCGCACCCGCGCTTCGAGCAGCACGTTCTGCTGCTGGATCAGGGTCTCGTAGCGGCGCTGCTCGGTGATGTCGGTCCACAGCGAGACGAAGCCGAGGTTGGGAATCGGCACGCCGCGAATCGCCAGCACCTTGCCGTTGGGGCGGGTGCGCTCGGCGTAGTGCGGCTCGAAGGCGCGCACCGAGGCCATCCGCTCGGCAACCTGTTTTTCGACGTCCTGCTCGCCGTACTCGCCGCGCTCGGCGTTGAAGCGCACGAAGGCCTCGAAGGGCGTGCCGACGCGCACCAGCGATTCGGGGAAGTCGAGCAGCCGCACCATGGCCTTGTTCCAGGTCACCAGCTTCGGGGTGGCGTCGAACACCGCAATCGCCTGGTCGAGCAGGTCGAGCCCGGCGAGCAGCAGGTCGTAGCGCCGCGCATCCTCGGATGCGCTGTCGGGCGACGCTGCGGTTGCGGTGCTGGCAGAGAACGGAGAGCGAGCGGACATCGGCGGCGGTGTCTCGGTTGGTGGTGCTGGCACCATTCTAGTGCGTTACCACGCGGCTGCGTTACTCGTCGCCTGCGGCGGCGGGTGGGCGGGTGGTCGGGGCGTGAATCCGGCGCCGGAAGCGGTCGGGCGAGAGCCCGGTCCACGCCACGCAGGCGCGGTAGAAGGTCGAGGTGTCGGCATAGCCGAGCTCGGCTGCCAGCGTGGCGACGCTCTGACGGGTCTTGGCCAGCCGGTCGAGCGCGATGTCGCGCCGGATGGCCTCGCGGATGCGCCGGAAGCCCGAGCCTTCCTCGTCCAGCCGGCGGTGCAGGGTGCGCGGCGACACATGCAGCCGGCGCGCCACTTCGGCCACGCCGGGCGTCTCCGGCAGTGCCGCGCGCAGCAGGTCGCGCACGCGCTGCACCATGTTGCGGTCGCGGCGGTAGAGCATCGTGATCTTGCCCGGCGCGCCGTCCAGAAACGCGTTCAGCGCGGCCTCGTCGCGGCGGATCGGCAGATCGAGCAGGTGGGCGCGAAAGTGCGCGCGCAGGCCATCGCAATCGAAGCGCGAGTGGGCGGTGTAGACCAGCGCGTAGTCGTCGGCGTGGGCCGGGCGGGGGTAGGGAAAATCGACCGCGTCGAGCGCCAGTCCGCGCCCCGCCAGCCAGCACGCGAGGCCGTGGAACAGGCGCAGCAGCCATTCGAGGGCGAACACCCGGGCCGGGTCGTCGGCCCGCGCGGCGAGCGCGATGCGCTCCTCGATGGCGAGCGTGGCGTCGGCGCCACGGCGGGCGATGCGCACCCGCAGATCGGGGAGGACCAGATCGAGAAAGCGGCTCGCGCGGTCGAGCCCGTCGGCCAGCGTCGGCGCACCCAGCGCGGCGCGGCACAGGAACTCGAAGCTGCCGCGCCGCAGCGGCTGGGAGAACAGCGCGAAGCCTTCGTCGTCGAGCGCGGCGATGACCCGGTTGTAGAACGCGGCGTAACGGTCGAGCGCCATGCGCTGGCCGGTGTCGCGCGGGCCGATGCCGGCCGCGGCCAGCAGCGGCGCCGGGTCGCCGCCGCGTCGCACCAGCCCGGCGAGCATGCCGGTGACAAAGCCGTGCGCCACGGTGGCGCGCTGATGTGGCGGGTCGGCAGGGGTGGCGGGATCGGACATGGCGCACCCGATGAGCCGCGACGGCTCAGAGTGGAGATTGGCGGATTTTGCACGATTGGCGTCTACCTGCGCAATGGCAATTGCCTGTTCGGGCTTCTACCATGGAGCGGATAAGACCTGTCCGGGAGCCGACTGTCATGACTGATCTCAGTGTTGCCAAGAAACTGCAGCCCTACAAGCCGAAGAACAAGGTGCGCTTCGTCACCGCCGCGTCCCTGTTCGACGGGCACGACGCCTCGATCAACATCATGCGGCGGATTCTGCAATCTTCCGGCGCCGAAGTGATCCACCTGGGCCACAACCGCTCGGTGGGCGAGATCGTCAACGCCGCGCTGCAGGAGGACGTGCAGGGCATCGCCATTACCAGTTACCAGGGCGGGCATGTCGAGTTCTTCAAGTACATGATCGACCTGCTCCGCGCCAATGGTGGCGAGAACATCAAGGTGTTCGGCGGCGGCGGCGGGGTGATCGTGCCCGCCGAGATCAAGGCGCTGCATGAGTACGGCGTGACCCGCATCTACTCGCCCGAAGACGGCGCCACCATCGGCCTGCAGGGCATGATCAACGACGTGGTCAAGGCCTCCGACTACGACCTGGCACCGCTGGCGCCGGCGGCCAAGGACGTGCTCAAGCAGCTCAAGGCCGGCGACCTGCGCGTTCGGTTGCGTAACCTGTCGCGCGCCATCACCGCCCTGGAAAACGGCGCCTACGACGCCGCCACCAAGCAGGCGCTGATCGACGCCGCGGCCAAGCTGACCGTGCCGACGCTCGGCATCACCGGCACCGGCGGCGCGGGCAAGAGCTCGCTCACCGACGAGCTGGTGCGCCGCTTCCGCCTCGACCAGGAAGACCGCCTCAAGCTGGCGGTGGTGTCCATCGACCCCTCGCGCAAGCGCACCGGCGGCGCGCTGCTGGGCGACCGCATCCGC
>JAGRFQ010000052.1 GCA_020445945.1 Rhodocyclaceae bacterium | reverse complement strand
GCGCCTGGGGGCTGGGCTGGGAGGTGTGGCTCGACGGCATGGAGGTGACCCAGTTCACCTATTTCCAGCAGGTCGGCGGGCTCGACTGCAAGCCGGTGCTGGGTGAAATCACCTACGGGCTGGAGCGGCTGGCGATGTATCTGCAGGGCGTCGAAAACGTGTATGACCTGATCTGGTCGGTCGGCCCGGACGGGCGCGCGGTGACCTACGGCGACGTGTTCCACCAGAACGAGGTCGAGCAGTCGACCTACAATTTCGAGCACGCCAACGTCGATTTCCTGTTCTCGCTGTTCTCCAATTACGAATCGGAAGCCAAACGCCTGATGGATGCCAACCTGGCCCTGCCGGCCTACGAAATGCTGCTCAAGGCCGGCCATACCTTCAACATGCTCGATGCGCGCGGCGCCATCTCGGTGACCGAGCGCGCGGCCTACATCGGACGCATCCGCACCCTGTCGCGCAGCGTCGCGGCGGCCTACTTTGCCTCGCGCGAGGCGCTCGGCTTCCCGATGCTCGCTGCCGCAACGGCCACGGAGGGTGCGCAATGAGTGCCGCAACCCTGCTCGTCGAACTGCTCACCGAAGAGCTGCCGCCCAAGGCACTGCCCAAGCTGGGCGAGAGCTTTGCGCGCACGATTCACGCCGAACTGGTGGCTCGCGATCTGGCCGACGCCGATGCGCGCTGCCATCCCTTCGCTTCGCCGCGGCGGCTGGCGGTGACCATCGCCGGTGTGCGCGATGCCGCGCCGGCGCGTGAAGTGACCGAAAAGCTGATGCCGGTGGCGGTGGCCCTCGACGCCGACGGCGCGCCCAAGCCGCCGCTGCTCAAGAAGCTCGCCGCCAAGGGCATCGACCCGGCGCTGGTGCCCACCTTCGAGCGGCGCATGGACGGCAAGGCCGAGGCGCTGTTCCACACCCACACCGTTGCCGGCGCGCAGCTCGACGCGGTGCTCGCCGAGGTGGTCGGCCTCGCCGTCAAGGCGCTGCCGATTCCCAAGGTGATGCGCTGGGGGGCGGGCGAGGCGCAGTTCGTGCGCCCGGTGCACACGCTCATCCTGTTGCACGGCGACCGCGTGGTGCCGGGCCGGGTGCTCGACCTCGACGCCGGCAAGGTGACCATGGGACACCGCTTCATGAGCCGCGGCGAACTGGAGGTTGCCAACGCCGACGCGTATGAGAGCACGCTGTTGGCCGAAGGCAAGGTGATTCCGTCCTTCACCGAGCGGCGCGCCAACATCGACGCGCAGCTGGTGAGCGAGGCCGCGCGCCAGCACGCCAGCCTGGGCGACTACGCCGACCTGCTCGACGAGGTGACGGCGCTGGTCGAGCACCCGACGGTGTATGTCGGCGAATTCGAAGCCGAATTTCTGGCCGTGCCGCAGGAATGCCTGATCCTCACCATGCGCGCCAACCAGAAGTATTTCCCGCTGTTTGATGCCGCCGGTACGCTGCTCAACCGCTTCCTGATCGTGTCCAACATGCACGTCAAGGACCCCTCGAACATCATCGCCGGCAACCAGCGCGTGGTGCGCCCGCGTCTCGCCGATGCGCGCTTCTTCTTCGATACCGACCGCAAACAGGCGCTGGCTTCGCGCGTCGAACGCCTCGACAACGTGGTCTATCACAACAAGCTCGGCAGCGTGCGTGCGCGCGTCGCACGGGTCGAGCGGCTCGCCGGCGCGATCGCCAAACGGCTCGGTGCCGACGTGACCGCGGCGCAGCGCGCGGCGCATCTGGCCAAGGCCGACCTGGTGACCGAGATGGTCGGCGAATTCCCCGAGCTGCAAGGCACCATGGGGCGCTATTACGCGCTCAACGACGGCGAGGGCGAGGTGGTTGCGGCGGCGATCGAGGCGCACTATCGGCCACGCTTTGCCGGCGACGCGCTGCCGCAGGGCAACGTTGCCGCGGCGGTGGCGCTGGCCGACAAGCTCGACGCGCTGGTCGGCTTCTTCGGCATCGGCCAGCTCCCGACCGGCGACAAGGACCCCTTCGGTCTGCGCCGCAGTGCGCTCGGGGTGTTGCGCATTCTCATGGAAACGCCGCTGCCGCTGGACCTGGCCGCGCTGGTCGATGACGCTGCGGGCGGCTTCGACGCCGGCATGCTCGAGCCCGGCTTCGCGCCGGTGCTGCTCGATTTTGTGCAGGAGCGCCTGCGCAATGTGCTGCGCGATGCCGGGCACAGCGTCGAGAACGTCGATGCCGTGCTCGCGCTCAATCCGACGCGCATCGATCGGGTGCCGGCGCGGCTTGACGCGGTGAGCGCGTTCCGCGCGCTGCCCGAGGCCGAAGCGCTGGCTGCGGCCAACAAGCGCATCACCAACATTCTCAAGAAAACCGACGAGGCGCCGGGCGTGCCGGATGTGACGCTGTTCGAGGCGCCCGCCGAAAAGGCCTTGTTCGAGCAGCTCAACGCGCTCGCGCCGCAAGTGGCGTCGCACTTCGAAAACGAGGACTACACCCAGGCGCTGCGTGTGCTCGCCGGTTTGCGCGCGGCCGTCGATCGTTTCTTCGAGGAGGTCATGGTGATGGCCGACGAGCCGCTGGTGCGCGCCAACCGACTCGCCCTGCTCGCGGCGCTGGCGGACCAGATGAACCGGGTCGCCGACCTGTCGCGGCTGTCGACCTGATCCGCGGGCGCTGCCCACAGGAGTGTTGAATGAAGCTCATCGTGCTCGACCGTGACGGGGTCATCAATCAGGACTCCGACCAGTTCATCAAGTCGCCGGACGAGTGGATTCCGGTGCCCGGCTCGCTCGACGCCATCGCCCGGCTCAACCAGAGCGGGTGGCGCGTGGTGCTGGCGTCGAACCAGTCCGGCGTCGGGCGTGGGCTGTTCGGCATGGACATGCTCAACGCGATCCACGCCAAGATGGTCGACGCGCTGGCGCAGGCGGGCGGTCGGCTCGACGCGATTTTCTTCTGTCCGCACGCCGCCGATTCGACCTGCGACTGCCGCAAGCCCAAGCCCGGGCTGCTGCGTCAGATCGAATCGCGCTTCAATGTCGACCTGAACGGTGTGCCCACCGTGGGCGACAGCCTGCGCGACCTGCAGGCCGGCGTCGCGGTGGGCTGTCGGCCGTATCTGGTGCTCACCGGCAAAGGCAAGCTGACCCGCGACAATCCCGACCTTCCGGCCGAGACCCTGGTTTTCCCCGATCTCGCTGCCGTCGTCGATTCCCTGCTCGATTGAGAGACCGCATGCCGCTCATCCGCTCGTCCCTGTTTGCCTTTGTGTTGGTGCTCATCACGCCGCTGTATGCGCTGATCGCCCTGCTGTCGTCACCGTTGCCGCCGCATCAGCGCTACCGTCTGATCGGCGGCTGGACCACCATCGCGATGTGGTTCATCCGTCACCTGCTGGGGATTCGACATCGCGTGATCGGAGCCGAGAACCTGCCCGATCAGGTCTCCGTGGTGCTGTGCAAGCACCAGTCGGCATGGGAAACCATCGCCCTGCAGCGCATCCTGCCGCCGATCTGTTTCGTGCTCAAGCGCGAGTTGTTCCGCCTGCCGTTTTTTGGCTGGGGCCTGGCGCGCATGCCGAACATCGGCATCGACCGCGCCGCGGGCAAGGACGCGCTGGCGCAAGTCGTCGAACAAGGTCGCGCGCGCCTCGATGAAGGCTTCTGGGTGGTGGTGTTTCCCGAAGGCACGCGGGTTGCGCCCGGCACCACGCGGCGCTACAAGCCCGGCGGCGCCTGGCTGGCCAGTCACACGGGCGTGCCGGTGGTCCCCATCGCCCATAACGCGGGAACCTTCTGGCGGCGCAACGCGTTTGTGAAAACGCCGGGGGAGGTGGTGGTGAGCGTCGGCCCGGCGATCGACACCGACGGGCTCAACACCGACGAGATCAACCGGCGCGCCGAAGCCTGGATCGAAGCCGAGATGCGCCGCCTGTTCCCCGCCGACTATCCCGAGGCTGCGGCCTGAGCGCTGCGCTGCCGCGCGGGCGGCCCGTCGTTCTTGTTGAGCATGCCGATCACTGCTTAAGAGAAGCGGGGCGTCTCCCCGGACATTTTGCGTGGGGGCTGGTGGCACACCAGGCTGGCATCAGCACGCCAACGCGCCCCGCGCCGGGGCAACCCCAGACATCGGAGCGACGGATCAAGGCGCTGGAGATCCCGGTGCCGGACCATGCTTGCGCCGCCAGGCCATGACGGGGCGGGTCAACAAAAAAAGCCTCGCCGAAGCGAGGCTTTTGAGCGGCAAGTCAGCGATTAGGCAGCTTTCTTGACCGGGGCTTTCTTGGCAGCGGTACCGACGGCCTTGACGGTCGCGTTGGTGGCGGCGGCCACGTTGGCTTCAGCGATTTCAGCAACTTGCTTGGCAGCCTTGTTCATGCTGTCGTAGGCCGAGTTGGCAGCGGCGATGGCCGACTTGACGGCAGCCACGGCAACGTCGGAACCAGCCGGTGCAGACTTGGCAGCCTGATCCAGGGCGGCGGCAACGCCTTTGTTCATTTCAGCAATCTGGGCTTCGACCAGCTTCGAGACTTCTTCCTGGCTCTGGGTGGCGATTTCGTAAACGCTGCGGCTGTAAGCAACCAGCTTCTCGACGGCCGGCTGGGCCAGCGCGCTTTGAACGGTCACGAATTCCTGCACGTCTTTCACGGACAGCAGAGCCTTGGTGTTGGCAACGCCGTCTTCCAGGGCGCTGCGGGCGGTGTTCAGGTTCAGGGCGGCCAGACGCTCAACACTGGCGAAAGCGGCGTTGGCCAGGGTCAGCGCGTTTTCGATGTTGGCTTTGTTGGTGGCGGCGAACTGCTCAGGGGTGGCGAACATGGGTTATCTCCAGAAAAGTTAGGACTTTAGATCAGCTTTGTTGCGGTGCAACATGCCTTGAATTATATGACGCACGTCCGCGATGTCAACACTTTTTTTGTGCGCTGCACAAAACATTCGTTTGAAATATTCTGGGCTTGGCGCGGGTGCCCTTTGCGCGTGCTGGCTGTGCGCTTGCGGCCGTGGCGGGCACGCAAAAACGCCGGGCGGCGTGCCCGGCGTTGGGAGGCTGTGCGCGGCTGCGGATTCAGCGATGCTTGAACTTTGGCGCGCGCTTGTCCACGAAGGCGGCCATGCCTTCTTTCTGGTCGTCCAGCGAGAAGGCGGCGTGAAACTGGCGACGCTCGAACAGCAGGCCTTCGGCCAGGCTGGACTCGTAGGCGCGGTTAACCGATTCCTTGATCATCATCACCACCGGCAGCGAGAAGCCGGCGATGGTTTCGGCGGCGCGCACGGCTTCGTCGACGAGCTGGTCGGCGGGCACCACGCGTGAGACCAGCCCGGCGCGTTCGGCCTCTTCGGCATCCATCATCCGCGCGGTCAGGCACATGTCCATGGCCTTGGCCTTGCTCACCGCGCGCGGCAGGCGCTGCGTGCCGCCGGCACCGGGGAGGATGCCGAGCTTGACTTCCGGCTGGCCGAATCTGGCGGTGTCGGCGGCGATGATGATGTCGCAGGCCATGGCCAGTTCGCAGCCGCCGCCGAGCGCGAAGCCGGCCACTGCGGCGATGACCGGCTTGCGGCAGGTTTTGACGCGTTCCCAGTTGCGGGTGATGTAGTCGCCGAGATAGGCGTCCATGTAGGAGAAGCCGGCCATCGCGGTGATGTCGGCGCCGGCGGCGAAAGCCTTTTCTGAGCCGGTGAGGACCACCGCGCCAATGCCGTCGTCGGCCTCGAAGGCGTCGAGCGCGGCGCCGATTTCGTCGACCAGCGCGTCATTGAGGGCGTTGAGTGCCTTGGGGCGGTTGAGCGTGATGAGGCCGACGCGGCCGCGGGTTTCGGCAATGATGTGGGTGTAGCTCATGTGAACTCCTTGGTTTGGCGTCGATCAGCGCGGGGCCACCGGCGGGGGCGCCGACGATTTGGGCTGGATGACGGCCCGCACGCGACCCGAGCCGCCGGTGTTGGCGCTGGCCGAGCCGCTGTTGGTGACGATGTACTGGCCGGTGAAGCCGTCGTATTCGATGAACTGGCCGCGGACTTCGTCTTGCGCGCTCTTGACGTGGGCGCGCACGAACAGGTGGGTTTTCTGGGTGCGGCCGTTGTACTCGATGCGTTCCGCCTCGCCTTCCACGTACTCGCCGCTGCCGTCACGGCGCTGCTTGAAGGTGGCCAGCCCGCTCTTGTGCGTGGCGACCCCTTTCTGAAAGCCGTCGCCGTCCTGGGTGACGATCAGGGTGTCGCCGCGGATTTCGAGCGTGCCCTGGGTGAGGACCACGCGACCTTCGAAGAGGTGCACTTTCTTGCGCTCGTCGACGGTCACCTTGTCGGCTTCGATGTTGACTGGCTTGGTGCGATCGGCGCGCTCCGCGTGCGCGGCGACGGTGGTCAGGGCGCAGCAGGCAAACGCGAGCAGATGCTGGCGTGGCGTCATGGTGTTTTCCGTTTGATGGGCATGTGCGCGGCGACGCGCCCGGATAAGGTGATGAGCCCGAAGATGTTGTCCGCGGTCATTCCGCTGCCGCGGACGTCGGCGCCGTCCTGGGTGAGGTGCACCGGATCGGTGGTTTTGGCCGACTCGATGCGCGGCCACAGGGTTAGCGATTCCGACGCGAAGGTGGTGACCGGCAGCCCGGGCAGTTCGCGCTCGCCGCGGACCGTGCCGGCCAGGTCCACACGCTCGCCGTCGTCGAGTGCAACGCCGGTGTCGGCGGCCAGGCGCAGGCGCATGTCGTCGCGGGTGTAGTTCATCACCGGGGCATCGAGGCGCGAGCTTGCTTCGCCCGGGCGGTGGGTCATGGTGCGCGCATCGAGGGTGTAGTGCGGCACGCCGTTGATGTCGAAGCGGGTGACCGCCATCTGTTCGACGATCACGTCGGGGTCGGCGCTGCGGGTGTCCGGGCGGGCGTCGTCGGGCGAGCGGGTCACGCGCTCAAGCCACACGCTGCCACCGGCCAGCACGCCGAGGGCGATCAACGGAAAAATGTGTTGAACGCTGAGCCGCACGCGTCAGATGACCTTGGCCTGCATCAGGTCGTGCATGTTCAGCGCGCCGGCCAGGGTGCCGTCCGCATCGAGCACCAGCAACTGGTTGATGCGGTGCTGCTCCATGATCTGTGCGGCCTCGGCGGCCAGTGCGTCCGGCCCGATGCTGCGCGGTTCGCGGGTCATCAGTTCAGCCAGCGCGGCGTGGCGAATGTCGCCCACCCGAGCCAGTGCGCGACGCAGGTCGCCATCGGTGAAGATGCCGGCCGGCCGGCGGTCGGCGCCGAGCACGATCGCCATGCCCATGCCGCCGCGCGACATTTCGATGAGCGCGTCGGCGGGGGAGGCGTCGGCGGCCACAATCGGCAGCGCGGCGCCGGCGCGCATCACGTCGCGCACGTGGGTGAGCAGGCGCCGGCCGAGCGAGCCGCCGGGGTGGCTGCGTGCGAAGTCCGCCTCGGCGAAGCCGCGCGCATCGAGCAAGGCCACCGCCAGCGCATCGCCCATCGCCAGCGCTGCGGTGGTGCTGGCGGTCGGCGCGAGGTTGAGCGGGCAGGCCTCTTCGGCCACGCCAGCGTCGAGATGGACGTCGGATTCAAGCGCCAGTGGCGAAGCGGGATTGCCGGTAATCGCGATCAGCCGCGCGCCCTGGCGCTTGACCAGCGGCAGGATGGTGAGCAGTTCTTCGCTACGCCCGGAGTTCGATACCGCGATGACGACATCGTCGGCGGTGATCATGCCCAGATCGCCATGCGCCGCTTCGGCAGCATGCACGAAGTAGGCCGGTGTGCCGGTGCTGGCCAGCGTCGCGGCCAGCTTGCGGCCGATGTGGCCGGTCTTGCCGATGCCGGTGACGATGACCCGCCCGTGAGCGTCGAAAATCAGCTCGACCGCGCGATGAAAACCATCGTCCAGACGCTCGGCCAGCGCCGCCACAGCCTGCGCTTCGATGCGCAGCACACGGCGCGCGAGGGCCAGACAATTCGACGATGAGAAGGCGGGGCTTGCGGGCATTGGTGGGGCAGAACAATGGGTTAAACTGAGGAAAAAAAGTATATCAGAAGGCCGGCGACAGACTGGTCTCCCGCCCTTCCACGCCATCACGGTGTCGCCGCCCATGGTCAATACCCTCGAACTGGTGCTTGTGCTGCTTGCCGCCGCGGTCTTGGTGGTGGGGCTGTTTCGCAGCTTCAACCTGCCGCCGGTGCTCGGCTACCTGATGGTGGGGGCGGCGGTGGGGCCGCACGCGCTGAACCTGATGCACGACTCCGGCGGCGCGCGCCATCTTGCCGAATTCGGTGTGGTCTTCCTGATGTTCTCGATCGGCCTCGAGTTCTCGCTGCCGCGCCTGTTTGCGATGAAGCACATCGTGTTCGGGCTGGGTGCGGCGCAGGTGTTCGGCTCGATCGCGTTGGCCACGGCGATTGCGTGGGCGCTGGGCTGGGGGCTGTTGGCGGGCTTTGCGCTGGGCAGCATTCTGGCGATGTCCTCGACCGCGATTCTCTCCAAATTGCTTGCCGACCGGCTGGAGCTCGAATCCAAGCACGGCCGCGAGACCATCGGCGTGCTGTTGTTCCAGGACATCGCGGTGGTGCCGCTGCTGATCCTGATCCCGGCGCTGTCGCAGCCCGGCGAGGCGCTGTTCTGGACACTCGCGATTGCCGGCGCCAAGGCGGCGGTGATGCTCGCGCTGGTGCTGGTGTATGGCCAGCGCTTGATGCGTGCGTGGTTTACGCTGGTGGCGCGCGGGCGCTCGGGCGAGCTGTTCATGCTCAATGTGCTGCTCATCACCCTCGGGCTGGCGTGGCTGAGCGAGCTGGCCGGCCTGTCGCTGGCGCTGGGGGCCTTCCTCGCCGGCATGCTGATTTCCGAAACCGAGTACCGCTATCAGGTGGAGGAGGACATCAAGCCGTTCCGCGACGTGTTGCTCGGGCTGTTTTTCGTTACCGTCGGGATGTTCCTCGACGTGGGCGAAATTGCCGCCAACCTGCCCGCCGTGCTGGCGCTGATGGGTGTCTTGCTGGGGCTCAAGTTTGTGGTCGCCGCGGGCGCGTCACGCGCCTTCGGGGCGACGCCGGGCACGGCCATCCGTACCGGCTTGTGGCTGTGCGCGGGCGGCGAGTTCGGCTTTGTGCTGATCTCGCAGATCGACGGTCTCGCACTGCTCTCGCCGGTGCTGATGCAGGTCACCGTCGCCGCGCTGGTGCTGTCGATGCTGGTGGCGCCGCTGATCGTGCAGGTCAGCGACAAGCTGGTGATGCGCTTTGTGGCCTCGGAATGGTTGCTGCGCTCGATGGAGCTGACCCGTGTCGCGGCGCAGTCGATGAACACTCAGGGCCACATCGTGATCTGTGGCTACGGGCGCAGCGGGCAGCATCTGGCGCGCTTCCTGGAACAGGACGATGTCACCTACGTGGCGCTCGATCTCGACCCCGAGCGGGTGCGCGAGGCCCGCGCGGCCGGCGACACGGTGGTGTACGGCGATGCCGCGCGCCACGAAACCCTGCAGGCCGCGGGGGTGGCGCGGGCCAGCGCGGTGGTGATTTCATTTGCCAGCGTGGATGCGGCCTTGCGGGTAATCCACCATGTCCGTGCGCTGCGGCCGGACCTGCCCGTGATTGCGCGCGCGCTCGACGAGGCGGATCTGAACAAGCTGTCGGAGGCCGGCGCGGCCGAGGTGGTGACCGAAGCCTTCGAGGGCAGCATCATGCTGGCGTCGCATGCGCTGGCGCTGATCGGGGTGCCGATCAATCGTGTGGTACGGCGCATCCGCACGATTCGCAGCGAGCGCTATGCGCTGATGCGCGGCATCTTCCATGGCGCCACCGATGCGCCGGAGAGCCCCGACGCGCAGCAGGTGCGGCTGCACTCGGTTACCGTGCCGCCGGGGGCAAAGGCGGTTGGGCGCACGATTGGCGAGCTGGGCTTCGAGGCGATGGAGGTGAGCGTGTCGGCGGTGCGCCGGCGCAATATCCGCGGGTTGAGCCCCGGCCCGGAAACCTGCATCCAGGCCGGCGATGTGGTGGTGCTGCTCGGCGTGCCAGGGGGGCTGGAGCGGGCCGAGCAGCGCTTGCTCAAGGGCGACTAGATTTCGAGGCAGACCACGTAGGGGTCGGAGTCGACCAGCGCGCTGGTGGCCACGGCCGTGGCGCCGCGGGCCGGCAGGCCGCCGCTGGCATAGGCGGCGGCGCGCATCGATCCGGTCGCTGAATCGCCGTTGTCCATGGTCTGGTCCAGCTGGCGCACGTAGCGGCCCTGAATGCCATCCGAACACAGGTACACGCCCTTCATGCCGGCGATGAAGGCGCTGTGGCCACTGTAGGCGGTTTCGATGCCCATCGTGCCGCCCGACGCGTTCTGCGGCTGGATTGCGCAGGTGCCGCCGGCGGTGAGTGCGTCGCTGCCGGCGAGCAGGCCGGCGAGGCGCAGATGCTGCCAGAACTTGCAGGCCTCGTCGTCGGCACTGGAGGTGTTCCAGTCGCCTTCGAGCCGGCCGTTGCCGTCGCCGTTGAGGGCCGTGGTGTCGACGTTGGTCGAGGCGTTCTTGTCGTCCCCGGGCAATGAGCGGTACTTGTCCTGGTAGGCATACAGCAGGGTCGGCACGTTGCGGAAGTCCTGCGACAGGGCTTTGACGCGTGCGCTGTTGATCAGCTCCTGGCCTTTGAGGACGCCTCCGAGCAGAAGCCCGATGATGACCAGCACCACGGCGATCTCGACGAGGGTGAAGCCGCGCTGCGACTGTTTTGACTTGACGTACATTGATTTCTCCGGAATCTGTGCCACAGCCTGCAAGTTGCGTGCCCGCGATTTGGTGCGCGAAACAGCGGGAAAACAGGCGTTTCAAACGCGATGTGACGGAAAGTCGACACAAGGCGTCGAAAAATCGACGCTTTGTCATGGATTCGTCACATCGTGTCACACGCAGCGGTGCATGCCGTGCGAATCGGTTCTTCTCTACAATGCGAGCCATGACACACGGGGTCTCGTCCTCTGCCGCTGCCGTGCGCTTCCACGGCTGGCTCACCGCTGCGCCGCACCGCCTGCTCGGGCTGTGGCTGGGGGTCTTGCATCTGGGCCTGCTGCAAGGCATCGACAGCGCGGTCGGCAAAACCCTGCTGCTGGCGCATCTGGGCATGTTCCTGATGTGGCAGCCGGTGGTGCGCGGGGCCTACCGCCTCGGCTGGCGCGACGTGTTGTTCATGAGCATGGCCGTGGTACTGTTTGTCGTCGGCATGTCGTGGGGCGGGATGGCGATCTGGATGATGGTGCTCGCCGGGGTGGTGGGCGGCGGCGCGTTCATCGAACACCTGCGCCGTGCGCGCCTGCCTTATCAGCTGGCGGTGGCGTATCTGGTCAGCAGCCTGTTCATGCTGGTGTTGCCGGAGGTGGTGCCGATCAAGGTCGCGGAGCACGATCTGTTCCGCGCGCTGGCGCTGAGCGTGTTGCCCCTGATGGTGCTGGCGATCGTGTTTTTCCCGCTCGGCGATACGCAGCGCGCAGCGTTCCGGGCGATCGACTTCATTTCGGCGATTCTGCTGTTTCTGGTCCTCGCCGTGACCACGCTGGGAGCGCTGGTGTTCATGTGGCTCCAGCACTTGCCCTATCTGGTGGCGATCCTGACGGCGGTGTTCAGCATGGCGGCGGTGCTGCTGGTGCTGGCCTGGGCGTGGCACCCGCGCATGGGCGGGCCGCAGCTCGGCGCGCAGTTTGCACGGCGCATCCTGTCGGCGGGGATGTCGTTCGAAGAATGGCTGCATCGCGTCGCCGCGCTGTCGGTCACGGGGCAGACGCCGCAGGCGTTTCTGGGCGCCGCGTGCGAGCAGCTGACCGGGGTGCCGGGGGTGCGCGGCGGCCGCTGGGCCATCGACGAAGGCGAGGGTGCATTCGGGCGCTGCGAGGGCGTCGAGCGGATGGTGGTGCAAGGCGGGCTCACGCTGCGCGTCTATCTGCTCCGTGCCGACAGCCCGGCACTGCTGTGGCATCTCAATCTGATGGCGTGCGTGCTGGCCGAGTTCTGCCGCGAGAAGCGTCATGCGCGGCAACTCGAGACGCTGTCGTATGTGCGCGCGGTGCACGAAACCGGCGCGCGCCTCACCCACGACGTCAAGAACCTGCTGCAGTCGCTCAACACGCTGTGCTTTACCGCCACGCGTCCGGACGTCGATCCCGACACCCTGCGCAAGCTCGCTGGCAAACAGTTGCCGGTGATCACCCAGCGGCTGGAGCAGACCCTCGACAAGCTGCGCATCCCGGTGCCCGCGGCGGTGGAGTCGGTGCCCGCGGTGGCGTGGTGGGAGGCGCTGTGTGCGCGCCATGAGGGCGACGCGCTGATGTTCTCAAGCGAAGCCGGCCTCGACGGGGTGGTGCTGCCGGGGGCGGTGTTCAGCGCGGCGGCCGACAATCTGATCCAGAACGCGCTCGACAAGCGCGTGCTCGACCCGGCGGTGAGCGTCCACGTGCGCCTGGGCACCACTGGTGCGCAGGCGTGGCTCGAAGTCGAAGACAGCGGCATGCCGGTACCCGACGCGATCGCGGCGGCTTTGTTCAAGGCGCCGGTGGCCTCGGAGAGCGGACTCGGGATGGGGGTGTATCAGGTGGCGCAGCACGCCGCGGAGTGCGGCTTCCGGCTGCACTTGAGCGCCAACCAGCGTGGCTGCGTGCGCTTCCGGCTGGATCAGGCCTTTTCGGACTGAGCCGGGCGTGTGCCTTTGCGGCGGACCTTGCTGGTCAGCCGATAGACGATGACTTCGCCCTTGCCCTTCAGGCGCAGGCTGGTGCGTTCGTCGAAGCGATAGCGCCGCTCCAGGTGCATGTGGGTGCGGCGGTCGCACTGGATGGCGTTGGGGTTGGAGTCGCCGGCCAGCCGGCTGGCCATGTTCACGGTGTCGCCCCACAGGTCGTAGATGAATTTTTTCTTGCCGACCACGCCGGCGACCACCGGCCCGGTGCCGATCCCGATGCGCAGCGCCAGCGGCATGCCGGCGGCGGTGGACAGCGCGGTGAGGCTGTCGCGCATCTCCAGCGCCAGGTCGGCCATGCGCGCGCACGGGTCCTTGCAGCGCGCGTCGAGCCCGCCGGCCACCATGTAGGCGTCGCCGATGGTCTTGATCTTCTCGAGGCCGTGCTTCTCGACCAGTTCGTCGAAATGACAGAACACCGTGTTGAGCATTGCGAACACTGCCTGCGCGCTCATGCCGCTGGCCAGCTGGGTGAAGTTGACGATGTCGGCGAACATCACCGTGACGCTGTAGAAATCGTCGGCCACGGTCTGGTTTTCGGTCTTCAGGCGCCGCGCCACCGAGTCCGGCAGGATGTTGAGGAGCAGCCGCTCCGAGCGCCCCTGCTCTTCGGTGAGCAAGGCCATCGCCTCTTCGAGCTTGTGCTGGACGCGCGCCTTTTCCTCGAAGGCGAAGCGCAGCATGGCGTAGACGATGGCCGAGATGGCAATGAAATTGAGCGCGAAGAAAACCACCGAGGTGCGCAGCGATACCGCGGTGGCGGCGTCCATCGAGCCGCCCATGTCGACCAGCATGTAATCGAAGAAGCCGGTCAGCGCGGTGAAGAAGATGTAGGCGAAGAACCACGGCAGCGACTCGCGCAGCCCCATCACGAACACCGCGCCGATCGGCGCCATCAGGCCCCACAGGATCACCCCCGAGCCGGAGATGAAGTTGCCCATGCTCCACTGCGCCACGAAGGGGAAGAACAGGAACAGCGCGAACTGGCTGAAGCGGAACCAGGTGAAGTTGCCGCTGTGGATGTAATACGCCAGATTGGCGGCGAGCAGGATCTGGAACAGGAAAGGCAGCGTCGATGACAGTTGCGGCCCGGTCAGCCAGTACAGCACCAGCCACACCCCGGAGGCGATGCTCATCAGGCCGGTGGCAAACACCAGCAGCGACTTGGCGAGGCGCGTCTCTTCGCTGTCTCCGGGGCGTGCGCCCGCGTTGCGCAGGCGCTGCGAGAAGCTCAGGGAATGGAACGAAAATTCGTCCGTGGGATCGGGCAAGGTCGTCATCGGCGCGGGTGTGAGAGGCGCTGGCTACAGGCCGCCGGCTTCGGCCATGCGCGCGATGAGTTGCGGGCGACCGATCCACGTAACCATATCATCAAAGCCCGGCGTCGGTTCGCCTTGCTCGTAGGTCGCATCGGCGCCGGGCTCGTAGCTCGCGTTCTGCCCGTTGGCGGCCAGGTCGGGCCCGGTGGAATACACCAGCGCTACGGCAACCGTGTTCTTCAACGCGTCGGCGCCGCTGTAGGTCGACACCGTGATCGCGCCGCCGTTGTGGTCGACCACCTTGATCTCGTCGCCGTAGGGCGTGTCGGGTGCGATGCGCGGCGTCACGCGGGAAAAGCCGGTGTCCACGCGATAGCGGAAGTGACCGGTCCACGGCTCGGTCGGCGCCTTGCGCGGCTGCCCCCAGGCGTCGATCGGTGACAGCGCCAGTGTGCGCCACGGCAGCATCCCCTCGGTGGCGACCACGCAGTTGCCGCTGATGGCGTCGATGCTCTCCTGGCCATAGGCGGGGTTGGCCGGATCGGTCTGCGTGGCCGGGCAGGGCAGGCGGCCGTGGACGGCCGCGAACCCGATCAGCGCGGCGCGCGCGTCGGCCAGCAGCGCTTCGGTGCGCTGGCGCTGGCGCAACTCGAGCTGGCCGCGAAACGGAATCACCAGCGCGCCGGCGAGCACGGTCAGCACGACCAGCACGATTGCCAACTCGGCCAGCGTAAAGCCGCCCTGGCGCGGTCGCAGCCTCACTTGATGCATCGGACGAGATCCCGGTCGGCGGTGGCGCCATTGTAGGCGGTGGCGCCGGAGAAGGTCTGGCTCGGGTCGGCCACCGCCACCACGTTGGCGCCTTCGAAATAGGCCGACGGCGCGCTCGGGGCGGCAACGCGGTCCTGCGTGCTTTGCGCGCGCCCGGCGAAGAGCAGCACGCGGGCACAGTCGTCGGGGCCGGCGCCGAGGTCGACCCACAGGCAGCGTGTCAGGTCGGTGCACCGGAAGTAGCGGAACTGGTCGCCCCACGCCGCGTAGCGCGCAAACACCAGACCCTCGGGCGAGGCATCGCCGGCCGGCAGCGTGCCGGCGTCCACGTTGGGCGGCAGGCTCTGGCCCTGCACCGGATACGGCTGCGGGACCGGGTCGGGGTGGGTGCTCAGCGCGGCATCGAGCGTGGTGAGCATGGTGTGAATGAAGGCGTCGAAATCGCTGCGGGTCTCGATCAGCGCATCGCTGAACACATCTTCGGCGCTGATCCACACCAGCGTGTCGTTGCCGACCTCGCTGCCAGGCGTGCCCGGCGTCAGCGTATACGGCGCGCTCTGCGGCACCAGCGCATCTTCCAGATAGGCGCTCAGCGCAACCAGCGCGTCGGCGTTGCCGCTGCAGCGGTGGGTGGGCGTGCCGCGCTGCTGGGTGGCCGTGGGCGGGCCGGGAGAGAAGATCACCGCCACCGCGCGCTGGCGTCCGCCGCCCGGATTGAGCACCGTACCGTCGGCCAGCGCGAGCGTGAACTGGCCGAGCGTGTCCCAGGTCACGTAGCCGGCCGGGAAGCGGTTCTTGAAGGTGCCGGCGACCGCGTACCACAGGCACTCACCGTAGCCG
This sequence comes from Rhodocyclaceae bacterium, assembly GCA_020445945.1. Lineage (GTDB taxonomy): Bacteria > Pseudomonadota > Gammaproteobacteria > Burkholderiales > Rhodocyclaceae > Nitrogeniibacter. Next base: position 6,331 of record JAGRFQ010000052.1, on the reverse strand, counting down.
TCGCGCAGCGGCGAGAGGCCGAGCGTGCGGTAGGGCAGGCGGCCGACCGAGAAGACCCCGGTCGCGCCGCAGCTGCCTTCGGCGTTGCCGTCGCCGCTGGCGAGGTCGAGATCCGGGCAGGGCAGGAAACCGATCGTGCTGTCGGGGTGGGTGTGGTGATAGGTCTGCGCGTAGCCGATGAGCGCGGCCCGCGCCTCGGCCAGCGCGCGCAGCGTGCTCTGCTGACGCCGGAACTGCGCCGCCTCGCCCAGCTGCGCCTGGCCCAGCACCGTGGCCAGCCCGCCGATGATCAGCACCACCAGCAGCGCGGGCAGGATCAGGCCGCGCGGGGGACGCCTCACCGGTCGCCTCGCTGAATCCTGATCGCAGCCCCGGCCGGCGCCTCGCCGATCTTGGGGGTGGACCAGTTGCCGGCGGCGTCCTGTACCGGCGTGCGCAGCGTGGCGCCCACGCGACGCTGTTCGGGCTTGCCGTTGATCCACACCGTGCCGCGTCCGTCGCTGCGCCGCACGACGCCGTCCAGTGTCGGCGGCGGGGCGAGGGCTGCGTCGGCCGTGGTGCGGGTCTTGCCGCTGTCGAGGTCGGCGCGCTCCTGGGGGGTGAAGAACAGCCGACCGAGCGGCGCCTCGGCCGCGGCGCCAGCGGCGCTCAGCGCCAGTGCGAGGGCGAGCAGGCAGCGACGCAGGGCGGCGCTCATGAGGCGCTCTCCGGGCGCAGCGTCAGCCAGTTCACGTCGCAGTCGACGCTGAGCGCGGTGGCGGACTCGCGCGTCAGGCGGCAGCGTTGCGGTTGAACGATGGCGCTGGGGATGGCGCGCAAATCGTCCAGCATGCGCAGCACCACCTCGCTGTGCTTGACGGTCATGTGCAGGCGCATCCGGCTCTCCATCCATTCCAGGGGCTGCGGTGCGGCGTCGGCGTTGAGGCGGCGCTGCGGCAGGATTTCGTAGGAAATCTGGGCCACCCCGTGGCGCTGGCGCGCGGCGTCGAGGGCCTCGACCCAGCTCAGGCGATGCTCGGGGCCGATCAGGCCGTTGCCGGCCAGTGCGCTGTAGCGCGCGATGGCGTGGCGCAGCGCACCCTGGTCGTGGCGCGCCCGCTGCAAGGCCTGCGCGGCGCGCTGCTGGCGCTGGTCGGCCAGACGATGCTCGCGCTCGGCGCGCGTGTAGCGGTCCTGCGCGAACCACACCGCGCTGGCGCCCAGCGCCACCAGCACGGCTGCCGCGGCGATCGGCCAGCGCAGCAGGGTGAGGCTTTCGAGCGGTTTCATTGGGGCCCTCCGCGCAGCCCGAAGCTGACTTCGAATTCGGCGCGCGCGGGCGTCTCCTCGCGTTGCGAGGCGCTGCGGAAGGCGCGGTCGGACTGCAGGTCGACCGGGCGGCGGGTCAGGCGCACCGCGTTGCCCGGCGGGCGGGAGAGCTCGGCGAGGAAGGCTTGTGTGCGCTCGATCATCGCCCGGCGATCGTCGGCGATGCTCTCGGGCAGGGCGATCAGCGCCTGGCCAACGGTGCCGCTGGACGAGGCGGCCGGCGGTGCGTCGTCGCGAAAACGCCAGTGCACCTCGCGCAGCGTGAGCGCCGGGTCGGCGTCGAGGGCGGCACTCAGGTGGGCCAGCCACGGCCGCGGCGAGGCGGCCTGCTGGCGCAGTTCGTCGAGCGTGTCCATGGCTGGCTGGAGCACCGCGAGCGGTACCGGCAAGGCCGGCAGGGACGACATCAGGTGATTGAGCTGGGCGTTCTGGGCCGCGCTGGTGACCTGCAGCTGTGCGGTTTCAGCGTCGAGCTGGTGACTGTTGAAGCCGACCTTGGCGGCGAACAGCAGTGCCGCGGCGAACGCGGCCAGCGCGCCGCCGAGGATCGCCTGGCGGGCCTTCCATACGCGGTAGTAGCGCCGCTCGGCCGGCGGGGCAAGCTGCAGCGTGGCGGTGCTGCGCGCCATCCAGTGCAGCAGCACCGGCAGCGCGCTGCCGTCGGTGCCTTGCCCGTGGAGGCCGATCTTGTGACCGAGGGCGAGGATCGGCGCGTGGAGGTAGTGCAGCTCGTCGGTGTCGACCAGTTCGCGACGCAGGCGCTCGAAGTTGCTGCCATCGACCAGCAGGTGGACCGGCAGCCGGGTGCCGCGCGGAATCAGTCGCTGGCCGGTGAGGTAGGAGTGGGTCTTGAGGATTTCGGCGGCGCACTGGGCCGGGCTGACGCTTGGCAGCTCGTGCAGACTTTGCGCTAGCCGGCTGAAGCGCAGCCGGCCGTCGTCGAGAAAGGTCTGGCGCATGCCGCCGGGGGCGAAGCTGACCAGCAGGCAGCGCGGGGTGTCGGTGCCGAGGCGCTTGACCAAGCGGTCGATCAGCAGCGCCGGCGAGTGCACCCCGGTGAGCGGCGCGTTGGCGGCGCGCAGCACCTGCAGCCAGGGCTCGATGGCGGCCTGGCGGGTGAGGGCGACGAACAGGAAGCGCTCGTCGCGCCGGCCGGCGGTTTCGCGCCCCAGCGACAGTGCGCCATTCATCGGTGAGCCGAAGAACGCCTGGGTGCGCTTGCGGGTGAGCATCGCCTCGCGGTCGGCGCCGCGCACGAAGGGCAGGGTCTCGGACTGGAAGCCCTCTTCGACCAGATCGACGAGCAGCGTGAACAGCCCGCTCGCATGCTGCTGGACGTAGCGCGCAAAGCCGGTGATGCCCGCGTCGGTGGTGGGAAAGCTGGCGCGCTCGGTGACCTTGCCGTGCTGCCAGCGGTGGCAGCGCATGGCGGCAGCGTCGAGGTAGAGGAGGTGGCGTTGGGGCATGGGGCTTACAGCGGCAGTCGCGTGATGATGTCGTAGACCGGGCCGAGGACCGACATCGTGATGCCGAGCAGGATCGCACCGAGGATGATCATCAGCAAGGGCTCGATCATGGCCTGCAGACGCTCGACCGCTTCGCGCACGTCGCGGTCGTAGAAATAGGCCACGTTGCCGAGCGCCGCATCGAGCGCGCCGGTGTTCTCGCCGACGCGCAGCATGCGCACCACCAGCGGCGGGAACAGGGTCACCGAGCCGAAGGCGGCGGAGACGTTGCGCCCCTCGGCGATGCGCTCGCTGACCCGGCGCAACCCTTCGGCGATGAGGCTGTTGCCGGCCACGTTTTCGGACGCCTTCAGCGCGTTGACGATCGGAATGCCGGCGCCGTACATCATCGCGAACAGGCCGGCGAAGCGTGCCAGGATGATCTTGCGCCGGATGTCGCCGATGAAGGGCAGGCGCAGCATCAGCGCGTCCCACTGGCGGCGTGTGGACGGGCTGTTGGCGAGCGCGGTCTGGACCCCGGCCACGGCCACCGCGACCGCGATGAGCAGCGCCCACCAGTAGGCCGACAGCGCCTCCGAGGCGCCGATGAGCAGGCGCGTGGACAGCGGCAGCTCCTGCCCCGCCATGCGAAACAGGCTGCCGAGCTGCGGCACCAGAAAGACCAGCGCGACGGTCAGCGCAATGGCGATGATGAGGCTGACGATGGCCGGGTAGATGACGATTTTGCGGCCGAACGCGGCCAGCTCGTCGTCGCGCTTGAGGTTGTCACTGATCTGGCGCAGCACGTGGGCCAGGTTGCCGGAGGTCTCGCCGGCGCGCAGCAGGCTGCAGAACACGGTGTCGAACACCAGCGGATAGTCTTCGGCGGCGGTCGACAGGTTGCGCCCCCCCTCGATGCTCTCGACCAGCCCGGCCACCACTTCGCGAAAGCGCGGGTGGTCGGTCGAGTCGCGCAGGTCGGTGAGGCCTTCGAGGATCGGCACCCCGGCGCGGGTGAGTTGTTCGAGATGGAAGCAGAAGTTGATCAGCTCGCGCCGCGGCACGCGCTGCTGGCCCCACAGGCTGCGCCCCTTGAGCGGCTGGCCGGTGATGAAATCCATGTCCATGCGCTTGAGGCGCATTTCGAGGTCGACCAGATTGACCGCGTCCATTTCGCCGCGCACCTGGCGGCCTTCGGGGGTCATTGCCTTGTAGGCGAACATTGCCATCGGCCCGGCCCGCCTAGACCATGCGCTCGGTCAGGTCGACCACCCGCGTGAGTTCGTCGAGCGAGGTGATGCCGTCCTGAACGCGGCGCGCGCCGTCTTCGGCCAGTGCGCGGAAACCCTTGGCCCGCGCGGCGTTGCGGATTTCGCGCTGGCTTGCGCGGCGCGCCACCAGCTCGTCCATGTCGGCGTCCATGCGCACCAGCTCCATGATCGCGGTGCGCCCGCGATAGCCCTGGAACTCGCAGCGCGCACAGCCCACCGCGCGATACAGCGTCGGCGTCGCACGCTCCGGCGCCAGCCCCAGCAGGCGCGCCTCCATGGGCTCGGGCGCGTAGGCCTCCTTGCAGTGCTCGCACAATTTGCGCACCAGCCGCTGGGCGACCACGCCGATGATGTTGCCGGTCATGATCTCGGGCGTGATGCCCAGATCGAACAGCCGTGGAATGGCGCCGATGGCGGTGTTGGTGTGCAGCGTGGAATACACCTGGTGGCCGGTCATCGCGGCGCGGAAGGCCATGCTCGCGGTGTCGGCGTCGCGCACCTCGCCGACCAGGATGATGTCCGGGTCCTGACGCAGCATGGCGCGCACGCCATTGGCGAAGTCGAGCTTGGCGGACTCGGACACCGAGGTCTGGCGGATCATCGCCATCGGATACTCGACCGGATCCTCGAGGGTCATGATGTTCAGCCCCTCGGCGTTGATGTGGTTGAGGATCGAGTACAGCGTGGTGGTCTTGCNNCTGCCGGTGGGGCCGGTGACCAGAATCAGCCCCTCGGGCCGGGCGATCATCAGCTTGAGCAGATCGAGCTGCACGCTGCTCAGCCCCAGCGCGTCGAGCGGGACGATGCCTTTCTGGCGGTCGAGCACGCGCAGCACGATGTTCTCGCCGTGGATGGTGGGCTGCGCCGAGACGCGAAAATCCACCTGCCGGCCGCTGATGTTGAGCGAAATGCGCCCGTCCTGCGGCGCCCGCGTCTCGGCGATGTTGAGCCCGGCGATGACCTTGATGCGCACCGCCATTGCCGCCCAGTAGGATTTGTGCAGCGCGCGCACCTGACGCAGCATGCCGTCGACGCGGTAGCGGATGCGCAGGAAGGCCGCCTCGGGCTCGAAGTGGATGTCCGAGGCATCGCGCTTGACTGCATTGGAGAGCAGCGCGTCGATCAGCCGCACCACCGGCTGGCTGTACTCGTCGGTGGTGCTGGCCAGCGAGCGGAAATCGACCTCGCCGGTTTCGATCTCGTGCAGGATGCCGTCGATCGACAACTGGTGGCCGTAGTACTGGTCGATCGCGCGCGCGATTTCGGAGTCCCCCGCAAGCAGGGTCTCGATCGCGATGTCGTCGGCCAGCAGCCCGCGCAGCTTGTCGAGCGCGACCACGTCGTTCACGTCGGCGATGGCGATGGTCAGCGTGTTGCTGCGCGGATCGAAGTTGAGCGGCAGCAGGCGATGGCGCTTGGCCAGCTCCTGCGGCACCAGCGCCAGCGCCTCGGCGTCGGCGATCGCATTCGACAGATCCACACTCTGCTTGCCCAGCGATGCCGACAGCGCATCGCGCAGCGCCCCTTCGGTGACGAAGCCGAGGTTGATCAGCAGGCGCCCCAGCGGCAAGTCGATGCGGCCCTGCTCGAGCAGCGCGATGCGCAACTGGTCTTCGGTGATGATGCCGGTGGCGATCAGGGTCTGGCCCAGCGGCGCACGACCGCTCTGCGGGGCGTTCATCGGCCGCCCTCCGAGAGCGCCTGCAGGCGTGCCCGCACCGGCGCGGGGTCGAACACCGCGGGGCGCGCGGCGGCGGCGTCGAGCGCGCGCGCGTAGTAGCTGCGGGCCAGCGCGTGCTGCTGCAACTGGTCGAGGCTGACGGCCAGATTGAACAGGTAGTCGGGGTTGCCGGCGTCGCGCGAGAAGGCCGCGAAATAGGCCTGCTGCGCCTCCGCCCAGCGCGACTGGCGGGCCAGCGCGTTGCCCAGCGCGAAGGCCGCTTGCGGCGCCTCGGGCTGTTGCGCCAGCAAGGCGCGCAGGCGCGATTCCTCGCTCACCGGATTGTCCGCCGGGCGCACGTTGGCCAGTCCGCCCAGCGCCACCGCGTTGCTCGGGTCGGCGCTCAGGCTGCGCTGAAACCAATGCGCAGCTTCGCCCGGCCGTGCTTGCTGCAGGGCGATTGCGCCGAGACCGTTGAGCGCGTCGGTGCTGTTCGGGTCGGTGGCGAGGTGGCGGCGATACTGCGCGGCGGCCTGCTCCAGCCGGCCTGCGGCGTAATCGGCGTAGGCGCGTTCGAGCGTCGGCGGCACGCGGGGTGGGGGCGTCGTGCTGCGAGTCAGCCGCGGTCCAGGCGGCGCGGGCGGCGG
>JAGRFQ010000051.1 GCA_020445945.1 Rhodocyclaceae bacterium | reverse complement strand
TGCCGCGCAGGGCGTCGACGGGGGCGCCGTGGCGCGGGCAGCGGCCGACCGTGCAGCGATTCCGGCGGCCATCCGCGCCGCCCGTCTGGCGGCGATCGAAGCGGCCGTTTGATGCCGTCTGGCGGGCGTATCACATCGTCACCGATCCGTGCCGCGCCGGCATGTGACACTGGCGCCATGAGTGCGCGTTTTTTCCGTGCCGCCGCGCTGATCGGGGCCACGCTGCTGGCTGTGCCGGGCGCCCACGCGACGCAGGCGCTGCCGAGTTTCGAGGCCGTGCGCGCGAGCTATGTGAGCAGCGAGGCGCGGCTGCTCGACCGTGCCGGCGCGCCGCTGGCCGAGCGCCGCGTGCATTTCGACGGTCGCCAGCTCGAATGGGTGCGCCTCGACACGCTCGCCCCGGCGATGAAGGAGGCGCTGCTCGAAGCCGAAGACCGACGCTTCTACCAGCACGAAGGGATCGACTGGCGCGCCTTTGCCGCGGCCGCGGTACAGAACCTGTGGTTCGAGCACGCGCGCGGCGCGTCGACCCTCACCATGCAACTTGCCGGCCTGCTCGATCCGTCGCTCAGGAGCCGCGGCGGGCGGCGCTCGCTGGAGCAGAAGTGGGATCAGGCGCTGGCCGCGCAAACCCTCGAAGCGCAGTGGACCAAGCCGCAGATTCTCGAGGCCTATCTCAATCTCGCGCCCTTTCGCGGCGAGCTGCGCGGCATCAACGCGGCGTCCTGGGCGCTGATCGGCAAGGGGCCGGGCGATCTCGGCCGGGCCGGCGCGGCGGTGCTCGCTGCGCTGCTGCGCGCGCCCAACGCCAAGGCCGACAAGGTGGCCTGGCGGGCGTGCGAGCTGGTGGCGCGCATCGGCAGCCCGGCGGCCTGCGACCAGGTGCGCGAGATCAGCCGCCAGCTCGATCCGGTGCGTCTCGCGCCGCGCTGGAACGAGGCGCCGCATCTCGCGGCGCGGCTGTTGCGCCAGCCCGGCGAGGTGCTGACCACGACGCTCAGCCGGGTGTGGCAGCAGCGCATGAGCGACGCGCTGGCGGCGGCTGCGCCGGCCCGCGCCGGGGTCATCGTGCTCGACAACGCAACCGGGGCGGTGCTGGCCGATGTGGGTGGGCTGAGCGCGCAACATGCCGACGCGGTGACGCAGGCCTACCCGGCCGGGCCGATGCTGTGGCCCTTGCTGGCCGCGCTGGCACTGGATGGGCCGGGCGTGAGCGCGGCGACGCTGTTCGATCGCGGCGCGGCGGTCAGCCCACGCTGGATCAGCCTGCGCGCAGCAATGCAGCCCGGGGCGGGGCTCCCGATGGCGGCGGTGATGGCGCAGATTCCGGCCGAGTCGCTGGCCCACGCCCGCGCGCAGCTCACGGGCGGCGATCCACCGTCGGAGGCGGGGCCCGTGGCGCTCGATTTGCCGCGCCTCGCCGCGCTGGCGCGCATGCTGGCGGTGGACGGGCTGTGGCGCGCGCCGTTCTGGCGCAGCGCCGCAGCCGTGCCGCCCGTTGCGGTGGTGTCGCCGGCGGCAGCGTTCATCGCATCCGATCTGTTCCCGGTGGTGCACGCCGCGGCGGTGACGCCGGCGCGCGCGGCGTGGGCCGTGGGCAGCAATGCGACGGTCAGCGTTGCGGTGTGGATGGAGACCGGTTCGGCGGCGCTGCTCGAAGTGCGCGCGTGGCTGGCGCAGCAGCTGGCGCGCGACGGGCAGTGGCCGCCGGAGCGGGTCGTGCCGGCCGGCGTGATCCGCCGCATGGTGCATTTTGCGCCCGCGGTCGAGGCGCCGCGCGAGGAGTGGTTCGTGAAGGGCACGGCGATCGCGCTGTCGGTGCCGCCGCCGCTGCGTGCCACGATCGTCGCGCCGCTGGCGCGGGCGATTGTCGATGCCCGCGACCTGTCGCCCGATGGCCGCGTGATGCTGCGCGCGTCGATTCAGGACCCGCGGCTGCGCTGGCGGGTGGACGGCCAGCCGGTGGGGGTCGGGCCGGCCGTTGGCTGGGCGCCGCGCGCCGGCCTGAGGCGGGTGGAATTGCTCGACGATACCGGTACGGTGCTCGACACGGTGGACTTTGCAGTGCGCAGCGCGGCGGCGCGGTGAGTGCGGGCCGCGCGCGTCAGAGCCAGCGCAGGATCAGCCACGCGAGCAGCGACATCAGCACCGTGCTGGTGAATGGCAGATGCCAGTCGCGTCCGCCGCGACGCACGGTGAGGTCGCCGGGGAGGCGGCCCAGGCGGAAATGGCGCGCCAGCAGCGGCTGCAGCCCGCCGAGCACGGCGACGACAATCACAATCGAGAGCAGCCACTTGAGGAGCATGCGTGGTGAGTATTCCGGGGCGCGGGGCGGTGGGTGGGCGAGTGCCAACGGGAAATTACAGCGCATTGCGGGCGGCTTGCCAAGGATCGGGGGCATGGTGGGCGGTGCAAAATTGGGGTAAGTTCCCTCCACAGAGAGAACAAACGCTTGTTCGACATCGATTGACAAGCAGACATCGGCCGCTCCGTCCCGGCGGGGTCGAGCCCAGGAGAACTACAAGATGAACCGTGGTCGATTCGGCGAGCTCGAAGTGCTCGCCAGAGCGCCGCAGACGGCGGCACATCCCGTGCCGTTGCTGTTCGTTCATGGCGCGTATACCGCGGCATGGTGTTGGGACGAGCATTTCCTGCCGTGGTTTGCGCGGGCGGGCTATTCGAGCTACGCGGTGTCGCTGTCCGGACACGGCAACAGCCGCCAGCGCGACAGCCTCGACAGCTACAGCATCAACGATTACGTCGATGACCTGAGCCAGGTCATCAGCGCCATGCCTGCGCCGCCGGTGCTGATCGGCCACTCGATGGGTGGCATCGTGGTGCAGAAATATCTCGAGCGCGCGGCGGTGCCCGGCGCGGTGCTGATGGCCTCGGTGCCGCCGCAGGGGCTGTGGTCGTCGGCGATGGGGGTGATGTTTTCCAAGCCCGGCCTGATGCAGGACCTGAACCACCTGCTCGGCGGCGGGCAGCCCAGCGTGAGCAGCGTGCGCGAAGCCCTGTTTCACCAGGAGGTGGAGCAGGAGAAGCTGGTCCGCTTCAGCCGCTTGTCGCAGCCGGAGTCGCATCGCGCGATCTGGGACATGACGATGTTCAACCTCCCCAACGTGGCGCTGGTCTCCGCGGTGCCGATGCTGGTGCTGGGGGCGGAGTACGACCAGCTTATCCCGCCGGCGCTGGTTACGCTGACCGGTCGGACCTATGGCGTGCGCGAGGAAATCTTCGACGACATGGGGCACGCGATGATGCTCGAGAAGGACTGGCGCCGTGTGGCCGAGCGGATTCGCGACTGGATCGCGGCGGAAATCGGCTGATACTGTGCAGTTTTCACTGGCGAGCGCCGAGGTGCTCGCGCAACATGAACCGACTGTGTCTTTATGTGCCCGGGTGAACGATGAAAGAGAAGTCGAAACCAGCCGCTGTCGACGACGATGCGCCGACGCCTTACGACGATGCCGTGCTGAACGCCGGCTGGCTGCCGCAGCCGGAGAGCGTGGCGCCCGAGCCCGAAACGCATCCGCCGGTGAGCAGTCCGGCTGCGCGCGAAGACGCCGACGCCTTCATCAAGTCGATCTATCGCAGCCAGAGCTGAGCGCGCTCTGGCGCCGCGTCGCGCGGGCTCTTACAGCCCGTGCAGGCGGTCGCCATGGCGGTGTCCCAGCAGCGGTTCGGCAAGTCCTTTGCCGACCGTCAGCACCTTGAACAACTCCCCCATTTCCTGCGGCGCGGTGAGGCGCTGCACGGCGCGCGCGGCGCGAATGTAGTCCGGCGTGGTCTGGTCGCCGCGTGCGGCCAGGCGCTCGAGGATGCCGCAGTTGTAGAGAAAGCGCGCCTGGTTGGTGTAGCCGTAGATGTTCAGCCCGGCGTTGAAGGCCGCCTCGGCAACCGCCGTGAAATCGACGAAGCTGGTGATGTCGTTCAGCCCCGGCCACAGGAAGGGGTCGCCGTGGGCGTGGTGGCGGTAGTAGCACAGCAGCGTGCCATTGCTGCGGCTGGGCAGATAGTACTCGGCGCGCGGGTAACCGTAGTCGATGAGCACGACGGCGCCGCGTTCGAGGCGGTGGCTCCAGTCGGCGATCCATGCCGGGCCGGCCAGATTCAGTTCGCTCACGTACTCGCCCTCGTTTGGCATCGGCGCGCCGAGCGCGCGCGCGGCGGTGCTCAGGCGCGTGCTGGCGGGACGGTCGGACCACGCGAACGCGCCCTCCGCGTCGAGCCCCACGCCGCGCTCGAAGACCTTGCCGTCGCGCCACGCGACAATGTGCACCGGCATGACGTCGAGCACCTCGTTGGCCACCACTGCACCGCTGAACCGCGCGGGCAGGGTGTCGATCCACGTGACCCGCTCGGCCAGCCCGGGTGCGCGCCGGGCCAGGGTCTCGGCCTGACGGGCGCGTAGTTCTCCCGACACTTCGAGGATCCGGTAGCGTGTCGGCAGGCGGTCAATGGCGGCCAGCTCGAGCAGCAGATCGGCGGCGAGGTGGCCGGTGCCGGCGCCGATCTCGATGATTTCGTCGGCGCTTTGCGCGGTGATCTCGGCCAGCTGATGCGCCAGCGCCTGACCGAACAGCGGGGTCAGCTCGGGCGCGGTGATGAAGTCGCCCGCCGCCCCGAACTTGTGCGCCCCGCCGCTGTAGTAGCCCAGCCGCGCGGTGTAGAGCGCGCCGTGCATGTAGTCGGCAAAACTGATCCAGCCGCCGCTGCGGGCGATCTGGTCGCGCAACTGGCCGGCCAGCGCGGCGCTCTGGGCCAGCGCGTCGGCGGCGGGTTGAGGCAGGTTCATGGGTGTGTGCGGTCGACAAAAGGACAAAGTCTACCTGCCGCTGCGCGCCTTGTCGCGCCGCCGCGTGCGCCCGCGAGGCGACGGACTTGTGATACAAACATTCAACAGACCATGAAGGGGGAGCGGGACGTGTCGCACGCTGAAGCGCCATCCGTCGTGCTGGTGACCGGCGCGGCGCGACGTGTCGGGGCCGGCATTGCGCGCGCGCTGCATGCCGCAGGCGCTACGGTGGCCTTGCATTATCGCCATTCGGCCGAGGCCGCCGGCCGGCAGGCTGCCGCGCTCAACGCGTTGCGCCCCGGTTCGGCCGCAACATTTCAGGCGGATTTGCTCGATCTGCCCGCGCTGCCGGCGCTGATCGACGCGGTGGTCGATCGCTTCGGTCGGCTCGACGGGCTGGTGAACAACGCATCGAGCTTTTTCCCGACCCCGCTCGGGACGGTGGATGTGGCGGCCTGGGACGACCTCATCGGCTCAAATCTGCGCGCGCCGTTCTTCCTGATGCAGGCTGCGGCGCCGGCCCTGCGGGCGCGGCGCGGGGCGGTGGTCAATATCGTCGACATCCATGCCGAACGCCCGCTGCCGGGGTATCCGGTGTATTGCGCGGCGAAGGCGGGATTGCTCGGGCTGACCCGCGCGATGGCGATCGAGCTGGCACCGGAAGTGCGCGTGAACGGGGTGTCGCCCGGGGCGGTGATGTGGCCCGAAGACGGCCAGTTTCCCGACGATGCGCGCGCTGCCATCGTCGCCCACACCTTGCTCAAGTCGACCGGTCAGCCGGACGATATCGCCGCCGCGGTCCGCTTTTTGCTGCTCGAAGCGCCATACGTGACCGGCCAGATCCTGGCCGTGGATGGCGGGCGGAGCGCGCATTTATGACATGAAAGCAGTGCCCGAGTGCGCTGCAGCATGCGTATAATCTCCCGGTTTTTAACGGAATTTGCTGTGACAACATCATCCGACTCCACGGCGCCCCAGCCCGACCGCCGTTCGGGCACTTTCCTCCGGCTCAAGAAAAAACTCGAGCGCTCGGTGGGCGAAGCGATTGCCGACTTCAACATGATTGAAGACGGAGATACGGTGATGGTGTGCGTTTCCGGCGGCAAGGATTCCTACTCGCTTCTGTCGATCCTGCTGGCCTTGCGCGAACGGGCACCCGTCGATTTTCGCATCGTGGCGATGAATCTCGACCAGAAGCAGCCCGGCTTTCCGGACGACGTCCTGCCCGCCTACTTTGCATCGCTGGGCGTGGACTACCGCGTTGTCACGGAAGACACCTACGCGATCGTCAAGGAGAAAATTCCCGCAGGCAAAACAACCTGTTCGCTGTGCTCGCGGCTGCGTCGCGGCATCATCTACCGCACGGCGACGGAGGTTGGGGCGACCAAGATCGCGTTGGGGCATCACCGCGATGACATGATCGAAACCCTGTTCCTGAACCTGTTCTTTGGCGGGCGGATTAAGTCCATGCCGCCCAAACTCGTCAGCGACAACGGCCAGCATGTTGTGATTCGGCCGCTCGCCTACTGCGTGGAGAACGACATTGCCCGCTTTGCCCGCGCCATGGCCTATCCGATCATTCCGTGCAATTTGTGCGGCTCGCAGGAAAATGCGCAGCGCCAGCAGATCAAGCGCATGCTGAACACGTGGGCGCGCGAGCATCCCGGGCGTATCGAGTCGATCAGTACCGCGATGCGCAATGTCGTTCCGTCGCATCTGATGGATCAGGACATGTTCGATTTCAAGGGGCTGGCTGAAGACGTTGCGGTCGACGAGGGTGACCTGGTTTTCGATTCGCCGGCGCTCGGATTCTCTGCCGAACATCCGGGGGCGGTCATTGCGCTCACGCCAAGGCCGTGACCGGGCGCCCCGGCTTGCACCGGCCCTGTCATTGGCCGATGATGGAAACGGGCAAAAGGCATTGCACGAGACGCCACGCGCGTCGGTGTGCAGCCTGACTTCCGAAATGTGCGATCACTCATGACACAACAACACACTATCTGCGTGATGTATGCCGAGTTGGTGGGCGGAGAGCGGCTGGCGGCATTGTTGAGCGAGACCGAAGCCGGCCACGCGGTCGAACGCAGCATGAACCGCATCGAGCGGGTGGTTGAAGCGCAAGGCGGCGAAATTCTGCGCCGTGCGACAGACGAAGTCTGTGTGGCCTTCGAGCGCTGCGATGGCGCCGTGCTGGCGGCCAACGAAATGATTGAACGGGTCGCCAGTCTGCCTCCGGTGCGGGGTGTCCGGCTCGGCATCCGGATCGGGGTGCACCACGGTGCCATGGAAAGCGAAGGCCCGCCAGCTGGAGAAGGGCTGGCCGTGGCGATGCGCCTGGCAGGCATGGCACATGCCGGGCAGGCGCTGATCAGCGGAGCCTCTGTCTTGCTGCTGTCGCCCGGAACGCGCCAGTTCGTGCGCGAACGCGATGAACAGGGGCTCAACGTCGAGGGCTTCGAATGGCCGGTGTATGCCTTGTCCGGTCGTGCCGGCATGGCTACCTCGGTGCCGCCCGCGGCACGGGTTTCGCAGCGACTGCGGGTGCGTCACCAGCAAGATGTTCATCTGATCGAAGAGCTGCGCCCCATTTTGCTGATGGGCCGCGAGATGGGGAACGACGTGGTGGTGATCGATCCGCGGACTTCGCGTCAGCATGCAAGGATCGAGCGTCGCCGAGAGGGCTTCTTCGTCGTGGATCAGAGCACGAACGGCACGTTCATTGCCAATGATGGCGGTGGTGAGCAGTGCATTCGCGGTGGCGAGGTGCTGCTCGCTGGGCAGGGGCGCATCGGCTGCGGATTTTCGGCCATGGAGGTTGAGCGCGATCTGGTGTTCTACGAAATCGTGTGAACGCCGCGCGTGTTTTTTCGCAGCGGGCGCCGACAGGCGCCCGTTTTGTTTTCACTTCAGGTCTGTGGTTTGGCTGCCGGTTTGTCCGCAGGCGGCGCCGTTTCGGTGGCGGGCGCGGTGGTGTGTTTGCCAGACAGGCAGGTTTTCATGAATGCCTTGCGTGCGTCGCCCTTCAGCGCGTCCTCCTTGGCGCTTTTGTTGCAGTCGCGCATGCGTTGATGCTGTGGATTGGCGTGTGTGGCGAGCGGGGCGGCCGATAGCGCGACGAGTAATGACAGGGCGAGAGCGTGGGCGAGTGTTCGCACGTGAGACTCCTTGGCGTCGTGGTGTAATGAACGCACAGAGTATCGTAAAAGCATATTTTGATAAACCAAAAAGGGTATGCATTGTGCAATAAATGTCGCCCCGGCGATTCGGGGTGGCAACGTTGCCGGCGTATCCGGCCCTACGCTTCGGGTGGGGTATTGCGGGAGAGTTGCGCGCTTTGGCGGGCGATGAAATCCCGGGTTGAATCAATGCCGCGCAACTGGAGGATCCTGGCCCGGACGGCCGCTTCGAGGAGGACGGCGATGTTGCGCCCGGCGGCAACCGGGAGGACGACTTTCGGGATCCGGACCCCCAGAATTTCCTGGTGATCGGAGCCGTCCGGCAGGCGGTCCGGGTCGCGGTCGCCGGGTTGGTGGCGCTGCAGATAGACGACAAGTTTGAGGCGCATTTTGCGCCGGCATGCGGTCTCGCCAAAGATGGTCTGGACATTGAGAATGCCGATGCCACGGACCTCGAGAAAGTTTTTGAGCAGCGCCGGGCAGCGCCCTTCGAGGACCGTCGGGGCGATGCACGAGAATTCGACCATGTCGTCGGCGACCAGCCCGTGGCCGCGCGAGATGAGCTCGAGCGCGAGTTCCGACTTGCCTGCGCCGGAGTCGCCGGTGATGAACACGCCGAGGCCGAGCACATCCATGAATACACCGTGCAGCGAGGTGCGTTCGGCCAGTTCGCGCGATAGATACAGGCGAAGTTGGTCGATGATGCTGGCGGCGGGCTGGGGGGTGGTGAACACGGCGACATCCTGCTCCTGACAGCGCCGGATAAGGATGTCGGGGACGTCGCAACCGTCGGCCACAATGACGGCTGGAGGGTGCGCGGAGAGGATCTCGCGAACATGGTGGGCGATTTTGTCGCGCGACTGGCGTCGCGCCCAGGCCACTTCGGCGGCGCCGAGGACTTGGCATCGGTCGGGGTGGATCAGGCTGAGGTGGCCGACCAGGTCGGCTGGCCAGGTGCGTGCTTCGGTGACGGCCAGGGTGCCGTCTAGGCTGCCGCTTACGTGGGAGAGTTGAAGCCGCTCGCCGAGGCGCTCAAAGAGCTGCGTGACGCTCGTCTGTCGCATGCGAACCCCAGGTGGTAAACAGCGCATGTACCGCTGCTGCGTCCTGTGCTTGGGCGATGCGCTCGCGGAACTGCGCGTCGCTGAACAACTGCGCCAGTTCGGATAAGAGCTGGAGGTGCTGTTCGGTGGCCTGTTCGGGCACTAGCAGCACAAACAGCAGGCTGACGGGTTTGCCGTCGGGGGCGTCGAAGGGGATCGGGTTGGCCAGACGAATCACCGCGCCAGTGGCGTCCTTGAGCCCTTTGATGCGGCCGTGCGGAATGGCAACGCCCTGACCGAGGCCGGTGGAGCCGAGTCGCTCGCGCGCAAACAGGCTGTCGAAGACGATGCTCCGGCCAATGTCCTGATGGTTCTCGAAGATCAGGCCGGCCTGCTCGAAGACGCGTTTTTTGCTGCTTGCGTCGAGATCGACCAGGACGTTCTCGGGGGAAAGGAGGGAGGCGATGAGGTTCATGGGAAAGTCGGGCGCCCGGCCGGTGAAGCCGGGCGTTGCCCGACCGCAGTTGCGGGGCGAATCGGAATGGCTACGATAGGCACATTATAAACGCAAGCTGCAGGTCGGGCGGCGAGGGATTAGGTCACGTTTCGATGGTTTGATGCTTCAGCGCGTCGTGGCCGTGCCCCTGCATTTTCTGTTTGTACTTGATCACCTGACGGTCGAGTTTGTCAGTCATCGCGTCGATGGCGGCATACATGTCTTCGTCCTGACTCTCGGCAAACAGGTCCTTTCCGCGGACGTGCACCGTGACTTCGGACTTCTGCACCAGTTTCTCGACCGACAGGATCACGCTGACACTGGTGACGTTGTCGAAATGGCGGATCACCCGGTCGACTTTGGTGTTGACGTACTCGCGAATGGCGGGCGTGACTTCTACATGATGTCCGGTGATATTGAGATTCATGATCGCTCCTGTTATCAGATCGTCTTGCGCTTGCTGACCGGCGGGATGTTGAGGGACTCACGGTATTTGGCCACCGTGCGCCGAGCCACAACCATGCCCTGCTGGCCGAGTAAATCTGCGATTTTTGCGTCGGAAAGCGGCTTCACTCGATCTTCCGCCTCGACGAGCTGACGAATCAGCGCGCGAATCGCGGTCGATGAGGCGGCGCCACCGGTGTCGGTGGCGACATGACTGCCGAAGAAATATTTGAACTCCAGTACGCCACGCGGCGTGGACATGTACTTCTGGGTCGTGACGCGCGAAATGGTGGATTCGTGCAACTCAAGCTCCTCCGCGATTTCCCTGAGCGTCAGTGGGCGCATCGCCACCTCGCCATAATCGAAGAACTGGCGCTGTTGGTCAACGATGGCCTGCGAGACACGCAAAATCGTGTCGAAGCGCTGCTGCACGTTCTTGATGAGCCACTTGGCCTCCTGCAGCTGTCCGCCCAGATCGCCGTTGTTGCCGCGGTTCTGCTGCAGTAGCTGGGCGTACAAGGCGTTCACCTTGAGGCGCGGCATGGCTTCGGGGTTGAGCATTGCGGTCCATCGCCCACGCAGTTTGCGGATCACCACGTCGGGGATCACGTAGCGCGTCTCGTTGCTGGCAAAGCGTGCGCAGGGGCGCGGGCTGAGGCTGCAGATGAGCTGGTGGGCGTCGCGCAGTGCATCTTCGGTGCATTGCAGGGTCCGGCGCAGGCGGGTGAAGTCGCGATGGGCGAGCAGTTCGAGGTGTTCGGTGACGATGCGCATCGCCAGGGCGCGGGTGTCGGTTTCGGGCAGCACGCGCAGTTGCAGGGCGAGGCATTCGGCAGGCGAGCGCGCGCCGACGCCGGCCGGGTCGAGGTGCTGCAGGTGGTGCAGGGCGATCTGCAGCTCCTCGAGTTCGACCTCGCTCTCTTCCGAGAACATCGACAACCACGCGTCGAGATCCTGGGTCAGATAGCCATCGTCGTCGAGCGCTTCGATCAGGAAGCGCACCAGCGCGCGGTCGCGGTCAGACAGCGGGGTGAGCGACACCTGCTCGTCGAGATGTTCGCGCAGCGTCACCTCGGCGGCGTGGAAGGACTGAAAATCGCTGTCTTCGTCATCGCCGCGGCTGCCCGCACTGCCGGTGCCGGCGCTGACCCAGTCGCTCATCGTGTCGAGCGGGTTGTCGCCGCGCTCTTCCTGCGCCGCGCTTTCGGCCTCGGCGGCCTTTTCCTCCGGCGTCGGTTCCTCGTCGCGCTCGAGCAGCGGATTTTCCTGCAGCGCCTGTTCGATCTCCTGATTGAGCTCGATGGTCGACAGCTGCAGCAGTTTGATCGACTGCTGCAGCTGTGGGGTGAGCGTCAGGTGCTGCGAGAGTTTGAGCTGGAGGGTGGGTTTCATGGTTGAATCAATGCATCACAGGCGGAAATGTTCGCCCAGATACACTTGCCGCACCTGGTCATTTTGCACGATGTCGGACGGTGTGCCGCTGGCCAGCACCTCGCCCGCGTTGATGATGAAGGCGCGCTCGCAGATGCCCAGCGTTTCGCGCACGTTGTGGTCGGTAATCAGCACGCCGATGCCGCGATCCTTGAGGAAGCGGATGATCTTCTGGATGTCGAGCACCGCGATCGGGTCCACCCCCGCAAAGGGCTCGTCGAGCAGGATCAGGCGCGGCGAGGTGGCCAGTGCGCGGGCAATCTCGCAGCGTCGGCGCTCGCCGCCGGAGAGTGAGATCGCGGTGCTGTCGCGCAGATGGGTGATGCCCAGCTCGTCGAGCAACTCGTCCAGACGGGTCTGGATGTCAGTGCTCGAGAGCGACTGCAGCTCAAGCACCGCGCGGATGTTCTCTTCCACCGTGAGCTTGCGAAAGACGCTCATCTCCTGCGGCAGATACGACAGCCCGAGTCGCGCGCGGGCGTGGATCGGCAGATGGGTGAGGCGCGCGTCGTCGAGCGTGATCTCGCCGCCGTCGGCCGCCACCAGCCCGACAATCATGTAGAAGCAGGTCGTCTTGCCGGCGCCATTGGGGCCGAGCAGGCCGACCACCTCGCCGCTGCCGACGTCGAACGAGACGTCGTGCACCACCGTGCGCGCCTTGTACTTCTTCTGTAATCCGCTGACCCTAAGCAGGCTCATCGTGGCTGTCTTTCAAAATCCTGTGAATGATATCGGCACCGAAGCCCCGGCCCTGGAGGAAGCGCGCCTGCTTGGCCCATTCGCGGGCGTCGCCCGGCGGCTGGCCGAACTTTTTCTGCCACACGTCCTGAGCGCGCGCCAGATCGTCGGCCTCCAGCGTGCTTGCCATCGCCGTGTCGATGAGTGCCTCGGCGATGCCTTTTTGCTGCAATTCGTGGCGCAGACGGCGGCTGCCCAGGCGGGCCTGGCGGCTGCGCACGTAGCTTTGTGCAAAGCGGCTGTCGGACTGCAGATCGAGCGCTTCGAGGCGGTCGAGCACAGCCTCGATCTCGTGCGCCTCGCCGGCCGCACCGAGCTTGCGCGCCAACTCCGCGCGGCTGTGTTCGCGCATCGACAATAGACGCAAGGCACGGGCCTTGAGCGTATCGCCCATACGCGATCAGGCGTCGGTTGGTGCGGGGGCCGGCGCGGCGTCGATGACCGCCATTGCCGACAGGCCATAGATGTCGCGGATCTTGTTTTCGATCTCGCGGGCCATCGCCGGATTGGTCTTCAGAAACTCGCGTGTGTTGTCCTTGCCCTGGCCGATCTTGGTGCCGTCGTAGGAATACCACGAGCCCGCCTTGTCGACGATTTTGGCCTCCACGCCGAGGTCGATGATCTCGCCCTCGCGCGAGATGCCTTCGCCGTAGAGGATGTCGAAATTGGCCTGCTTGAACGGCGGCGCGACCTTGTTCTTGACCACCTTGCAGCGCGTCTCCGAGCCGATGACCTCGTCGGTTTTCTTGATCGTGCCGGTGCGGCGGATGTCGATGCGCACCGAGGCGTAGAACTTGAGCGCATTGCCGCCGGTGGTGGTCTCCGGACTGCCGAACATCACCCCGATCTTCATCCGGATCTGGTTGATGAAGATCACCATGGTGTTGGTGCGCTTGATGTTGCCGGTCAGCTTGCGCAGCGCCTGGCTCATCAGGCGGGCCTGCAGGCCGGGGAGCTGATCGCCCATCTCGCCTTCGATCTCGGCCTTGGGCGTGAGCGCGGCGACCGAGTCGATGACCACGATGTCGACGCCGCCCGAGCGCACCAGCATGTCCGCGATCTCCAGCGCCTGTTCGCCGGNNCGCCGGTGTCGGGCTGCGAAATCAGCAGATCGTCGATGTTCACGCCGAGCTTCTCGGCATAGCCCACGTCGAGCGCGTGCTCGGCGTCGATGAAGGCCGCGGTGCCGCCGAGCTTCTGCATCTCGGCGATGACTTGCAGTGTGAGCGTGGTTTTGCCGGACGATTCCGGGCCATAGACCTCGACCACCCGGCCGCGCGGCAGACCGCCCAGTCCGAGCGCGATATCGAGCCCCAGCGAACCGGTCGAAACCGTCTGGATGTCGCGCGACACCTGGCCGTCGCCCATGCGCATGATCGAGCCCTTGCCGAACTGCTTTTCGATTTGTGCCAGCGCGGCAGTGAGGGCTTTGGCCTTGTTGTCGTCCATCTGAAATTCCTTTGAAGAGCTTGCCAAAGATTATGGCACAGAGTTTGCTGGCGTGTTGCCTGCTTCACGTCGCGGGCAGATCGAATCCGCTCAGCGCGTGGCGCACCGCCTGCGCCTGCACCGCGGCGCGGTCACCGCTGAAGTGGCGCGTTTCGGTGCGCACCGGCTGCCCCGGCCAGACCCACGCAAAGCACACCGTGCCAACCGGTTTGCCCGGCTGGCCGCCGCCTGGCCCGGCAATGCCCGAGACCGCCACCGCCACCTGCGCCCCGCTGTTGGCGAGCGCGCCGTGGGCCATCGCCTCGACCACCGGCTCGCTGACCGCGCCGACGCGCGCCAGCAGCGCCTGCGGCACGCCGAGCAGGCGCGTCTTGGCAGCGTAGGAATAGGTCACCAGGCCGCAATCGAACCACGCCGAGCTGCCGGCGATGGCGGTGACCGCGGCGCTGATTCCACCGCCGGTGCACGACTCGGCGGTGACCAAAAACCAGCCGCGGGCCTGCAGCCGCTGGCCGAGATCGGCGGCGATGCGGGCGAGTGGGGCGTCGTCGCTCATCTCAGACCTCCAGCACCCGTGCGGCCAGCGCCAGCACCAGCAAGGCATACCCGGCGGCGATGAGGTCGTCGAGCATCACCCCGAAGCCCCCCTTCACCCGCCGGTCGGCCCAGCCGATGGGCGGCGGTTTGACGATGTCGAAAAACCGGAACAGCGCGAACGCGGCAAGCTGCCACGCCAGCGTTGGCGGCGTGAAAAACAGCACCAGCCAGAATGGCACCATCTCGTCCCACACGATCGCGCCGTGGTCCGACACGCCCAGCGCGCGCCCGGTGCGCTCGGCGGCGATGATGCCGTAGGCGAAGGCGGCGAGCAGAAAGAACAGGAAGACCCGGTCGTCGAGCGCGACGCTGAGCAGCGGATAGAGCAGCCACGCGGCCAGCGTGCCAGCGGTGCCGGGCGCTTTGGGCGAGAGCCCCGAGCCGAAACCGAGGGCGACGAAGTGGGCCGGGTGGGCGAGCAGGAAGCGGACGGTGGGGCGCATTGGGGCCGGCAATTGAGACAGGTGGAAGGCGAGTATAGGCGCGCCGGCTCAGGCCGGGGGCGGCGCGAAATGATCGAAGCCGTGGCGTGCAAGCGGCGTGCTGCGGCCATTGGCGTCAATCAGCGTGAGCCCGGCGTCCGGGGGGGTGAGGCGGCCGATGCAGTGCAGCGGAAGGCCGAGCCGGGCGCCGATCGCGCGCACGGCAGCATGTTGCGCGGGCGGGGCGGCGAACAGCAGCTCGTAGTCGTCGCCGCCGCTCAGGCAGGCGCGTTGCGCGCCCCTGGCATCGGCGCCGGCGGCGCGCAATGCGGCCAGCGGCAGCGACGCGGCGTCGAGTTGCGCGCCCACCGCGCTGGCGTCGAGCAGGTGCCCCAGATCGCCGAGCAGACCGTCCGAGACAT
>JAGRFQ010000050.1 GCA_020445945.1 Rhodocyclaceae bacterium | reverse complement strand
CCTCGCCGCCGAAGTCGGCGTGCCCCGGGGTGTCGACCACGTTGATGTGGGTGTCGCCGTACTGGATCGCGCAGTTCTTGGACAGGATCGTGATCCCGCGTTCCTTTTCAAGGTCGTTGGAGTCCATCACCCGTTCGGCCACCTGCTGGTTTTCGCGGAAGGTGCCGGACTGGCGCAGGAGCTGGTCGACGAGGGTGGTCTTGCCGTGGTCGACGTGGGCGATGATGGCGATGTTGCGGATCGAGCGGGTCATGACGAGCGCCGGAAGTGTTTGAAAAGGGGCGGATTCTAGCATGCGATGTCGCGTTGCAGCATGGAGATTCGTTCAATGGCCCGTGAATGCCAGCGGCTGCGTGATAAAATCGGCGCCCCGAAAAACCGACCTTTGTCAGGAGCACAACGGATGCTGGCCATTATTGGTGGGAGCGGTTTGACCCAGCTTGCGTCGCTGATCGTTTCGCGTCGGGAGGTGGTGCGCACACCGTATGGCGAGCCGTCCGGTGCGCTGACCTTTGGCGAGGTCAGCGGCCAGCCGGTGGTGTTCCTCGCCCGTCATGGCTACGGCCATACCATGCCGCCGCATCTGGTCAACTACCGCGCCAACCTGTGGGCGCTCAAGCACGTCGGTGCGACAGCCGCGGTCTCGGTGGCATCGGTTGGCGGTATTCGCGCGGACTTCGGACCCGGTGCGCTGATCGTGCCGGACCAGATCATCGACTACACCTGGGGGCGCAAGAGCACCTACTTCGACGCCTCCGACCAGCCGGTGCATCACGTCGACTTCACGCATCCCTACGATGCCCGATTGCGCGCGCTGCTGCTCGCGGCGTCGGTCGCGGTGGGTGAGTCGGTGTTCGATGGTGGCGTCTATGCCACCACGCAGGGGCCGCGCCTTGAAACCGCCGCCGAGGTCAATCGGCTGGAGCGCGACGGTGCCGACGTGGTGGGCATGACGGGCATGCCCGAAGCCGTGCTGGCGCGCGAGCTGGAGCTGCCGTATGCGGCGATCAACGTGGTCGCCAACTTTGCCGCCGGGCGGGCATCGAGCGAGCAGGGCATCAGCTTCGACAGCATTGAAGTGGTGCTGCACGAGGCGATGACCCGGGTGCGCTGCATTCTCGACCGCTTGTGCGCTGATCTCAAAGCGTAGCGCGGCCGCCCACTACACCTGTAATCGTTCGAGCAGATTGCGCTCGACGCGCAGCACATGCGCATCGCTCGACAGCCCCTTGCCGGTCACCAGGAAGGCATCCTCCACGCGTTCGCCGAGGGTTGCGATCTTGGCGGTGTGGACTTCGACCTCAAAGTGCGCCAGCGCATCGGCGACGTCGTAGAGCAAGCCCGGCCGGTCGGCGGCCTTGAGCGTGAGGATGTACTGTTTGCCGCTCTCGTCGGGGCGCAGGCGCACCTGCGGTGTGATCGGGAAATGGCGCACCTTGCGTGACAGGCGCGTGTCGCCCGGGCGGTAGTCGACGGCCTCGTCCGCCAGGCAGGCGGTGAGATCGTGCTCGATCAGGGCGATGTGCTCGCGATAATGCGTGCGCTCCCCCGGGTACTGGAGCACGAAGCTGTCGAGCGCGTAGCCGTGGCGGGTGGTGTGCAGGGTGGCGTCGAGAATGGTGTAGCCGAGCTTGCCGAAAAAACCGCAGACACGCTTGAACAGGTCGCGCTGATCGCGCGAGAACACCATCACCTGCAGGCCGGCGTTGCCTTCGCTGAGGCGGGCGCGAACCACCGGTGCGATGCTCTCCGGGCGGTGATAGAGGTGGCGGGTGTGCCAGGCGATCTCTTCGGCCGAGTGACGCATGAAGTACAGTGCGTCGAGGCGCGACCACAGCGCATCTTCGACGCCGGGGCGCAGGCCGTGATAGCGCAACAGGCGCTGGGCGTCGTCCTTGCGGTCATCGAGGCCGAGCGCTTCGCTGGGCGAGGCGCCGCGCAGCAAGCGCCGGGTGGCGGTGAAGAGGTCTTCGAGCAGGCGGCTCTTCCAGCCGTTCCACACCTTCGGGCTGGTGCCGCGCACGTCGGCGTGGGTCAGCAGGTACAGTGCGGTGAGGCGCCGCTCGGAGCCGATCGTCTCGGCAAAGCGCTCGATCACGGCCGGGTCGGTGGTGTCTTCCTTCTGTGCGACGTGCGACATCACGAGGTGGTTCTGGACCAGCCATTCGACCAGCGTGGTGTCTTCCGCAGACATGTCGTGCGCTTGGCAGAAGTTGCGCGCGTCGACCATGCCGAGCTTGGAGTGGTCGCCGCCGCGGCCTTTGGCGATATCGTGAAACAGCGCCGCAACATAGAGCAGCCAATGATCTTCCAGGCCGAGGATCAGCTGGGTCATCAGCGGGTATTCGTGGGCGTGCTCGCCCATGGTGAAGCGGCGCAGGTTGCGCAGCACCAGCATGGTGTGCTGGTCGACCGTGTACACATGGAACAGGTCGTGCTGCATCTGGCATGAGATCTTGCGCCACGGCGGCAGGTAGTTGGCCAGCAGCCCGTACTGGTTCATTTGGCGGAAGGTGCGCACGATGCCGCGCTTGGCCTTGAGCAGGTTGATGAAGCGGGCGCGGTTGTCGGGGTTTGCGCGGAAGGCGGCATTGATGCGCCGGCGGTTGATCCACAGCGCGCGCAGGGTGCGTGCCGTCATGCCGCTGAGTTCGGAGCGCAGCTGGAGCAGCTCGAAGGCCTCGAAGATGGCAGACGGTGTGGTCTCGAAGAGATCGTCGCTGCGGATGTCGAGCAGGTCGCGCACGCTCTGAAAGCGGTCGTTGATGAAGATCGCGGCGAGCCGTTCAGTTGAGCCGAATTCGTCGTTGTAGTTGAGTGTCAGCAGGGCATTGAGCTGAACCACTTTCTTGGCCGTGAGGTAGAAGCGCTGCATCAGCACCTCGGCGGCGCGCTTGCCAGCGGTGGCCTTGACGCCGAAGGCCTTGGCCAGGTTGGTCTGGTGGTCGAACAGCAGGCGGTCTTCGGCCCGTCCGGCCAGCAGGTGAAGCCGAATCCGGATGTGCTGGAGGAAGCGTTCGGCGGAGCGCAGTTCGTTGGCTTCGTCGGCGGTGATCAGGCGGCGGTGCACCAGGTCGCGCCAGTCGCCGCCCAGCCCTGCGGCGCGGCTGATCCAGCCAAGCACCTGGAGGTCGCGCAGTCCGCCGGGGCTCTCCTTGCAGTTGGGTTCGAGCGAGTAGGGGCTGTCTTCGTAGCGGGCGTAGCGCTGCTCCTGCTCGAGCTGTTTGGCCTTGAAGAAGCGGTTCACGTCGAGCGCCAGTCGCAGCTGGGTGTTGAGCGTCTCCAGCAGCGTGGCGCTGCCGGTGAGGATCCGGGTTTCGAGCAGACTGGTCTGGATGGTGACGTCGTCGGCGGCAACGTCGACGCATTCGCCGACGCTGCGTACGCTGTGGCCGATGTACAGGCCGATGTCCCAGAGTGCGCTGACGAAGCCGGTGAGCGCCTCTTCCTGGTCGCGGCGAGCATCGGTCGGCAGCAGAATCAGCAGGTCGACGTCGGAGTAGGGGAACAGCTCGCCGCGTCCGTAACCGCCGGTCGCCACCAGTGCGTAGGACGCGGGCAGCCCGCAGTGCTGCCACAGGCTGACGATCGCGCGATCGACCAGCGTGGTGCGCCCGCGCAGATAGTTGCGGGTGAGGGGGCGCTCGAGATAGCTCGCGGTCAGTGCCGCTTCCCCGTCACGCAGTTCGGTGCGGATCGTGGTGATCAGATCCATGTGGGGTGTGCTCATGCGGGTGCTCACGCCAGCCGGCCGGCGACCAGTTCCGGCATGGCGGGGGTGCCGTCGGAGACCGTGAGCACCTCGACGCCCTGCTCGGTCACGAGGATGGTGTGCTCCCACTGGGCCGACAGGCTGCGATCCTTGGTGACGATGGTCCATCCGTCCGGCAGCTCGGAGATCGCGGCCTTGCCGGCATTGATCATCGGCTCGATAGTGAAGGTCATGCCGGGCTGGAGCACCATTCCGGTGCCGGGCCGGCCGTAGTGAAGCACTTGCGGGTCTTCGTGGAATTTGCGGCCGATGCCGTGCCCGCAGAATTCGCGCACCACCGAAAAGCCGTTGCTCTCGGCGTGCGCCTGAATCACGGCGCCGATGTCACCCAGCCGCGTGCCGGGTTTGACGGCCGCGATGCCGAGCCACATGCACTCGTAGGTGATCTGGCACAGTCGTTTGGCCAGAATCGACACCGACCCGCCGACCTGGAACATGCGGCTGGTGTCGCCGTGGAAGCCGTCCTTGATCACGGTGATGTCGATATTGACGATGTCGCCCTTCTTCAAGGCCTTTTCACCGGGCACGCCGTGGCAGACCTGGTGGTTGATCGAGGTGCAGATCGACTTGGGGTAGGGCGAGTAGCCCGGCGGTGCGTAGTTGAGTGGTGCGGGGACGGTGCCCTGCACGTTAACCATATAGTCATGGCACAGCTGGTCGAGCGCTTCGGTGGTCACCCCGGGTTTGACGAAGGGCTCGATGTAGTCGAGCACCTCCGAGGCCAGACGGCCTGCGACGCGCATTCGTTCGATTTCTTCTGCGGTTTTCAGATCGATGCTCATATTCTTTCTATGTACTGCCGGGGTCGGTAAAGCAGGAAGGCTAACGTATGGTGCGTTGTGCAGCAATCTTTCGCCGTGCGTATTGCGTCGCCGCGCTTGAGGCCTGACACACAGCGCTGCTATACTCGCGAGCTTGCCTGAATCGTGGTGGTTCGGGCAAAAACAAATCCACACGCCCGGCATCAAACCGGAAAGGGTCTGCGCATTTTCCAAAGGTGTGCAGCTGCGGTTTCAAGGCCGCGCCGGGCGGAGGTTCAACCCTTTTAGGAGAAGCAAGATGAGTGTAACAATGCGCCAGATGCTGGAAGCCGGCGTCCACTTCGGTCACCAGACGCGTTTCTGGAACCCGCGCATGGCCCCCTATATTTTTGGCCATCGCAACAAGATCCACATCGTCAACCTCGAAAAGACGATGGTGAAGTATCGCGAAGCGAGTGATTTCGTGCGCAAGCTGGCGGCAAACAAGGGCACCATCCTGTTCGTCGGCACCAAGCGTCAGGCTCGCGAGATCGTGGCCGAAGAAGCCCAGCGCGCCGGCATGCCGTTTGTCGATGAGCGCTGGCTCGGCGGCATGCTGACCAACTTCAAGACGGTCAAGCAGTCGATCAAGCGCCTCAAGGACATGGAGACGATTGTCGAAGACGGTTCGATCGAGCGCCTGTCGAAGAAAGAAGCGCTGATGACCACGCGCGAAATCGAAAAGCTGCGTAAGAGTATCGGCGGCATCAAGGATATGGCCGGTCTGCCGGACGCAATCTTCGTGATCGACGTCGGTTACCACAAGATTGCCCTCACCGAAGCGCGCAAGCTCGGGATCCCGCTGATTGCCGTGGTTGACACCAACCACTCGCCCGAGGGCGTGGATTTTGTCATTCCGGGGAATGACGACTCCAGCCGCGCGATCCGCCTCTACGCCCGCGGCATTGCCGACGCCGTGATCGAAGGTCGCAACCAGGCGATCCAGGAGATCGTGGCTTCGGGTTCCGACGAGTTCGTCGAAGTCGAAGAAGAAGCCGGCGAGGCGCAAGAAGGCCAGGCCTGATCGGCCTGTCCCGTACTAATCAAGAATTCAGGAGCAAGCATGGCGGCAATTACCGCAAGCATGGTGAAAGAGCTGCGCGAGAAAACCGACGCGCCGATGATGGAGTGCAAGAAAGCACTCACCGAAGCCGAGGGTGACCTCGCCAAGGCGGAAGAGATTCTGCGCGTCAAGCTGGGCAACAAGGCCAGCAAGGCAGCCACCCGGGTGACCGCGGAAGGCATCGTCGGTACGTGGATTTCGGCAGACGGCAAGCTGGCCGCAATGGTCGAGCTCAACTGCGAGACCGACTTCGTCGCCAAGAACGACGACTTCCTGGCCTTTGGTGCAACGCTGGCCGAGCTGGTTGCCACCAGCAACCCGGCCGATGTGGCCGCGCTGTCGGGGCTCGAGATCGGCGGCAAGACCGTCGAGGCCGTGCGTTCCGAGCTGGTCGGCAAGATGGGCGAGAACATGTCGGTGCGTCGCTTCGAGCGCATCGAGGCGCAGGGTCAGGTCTCCAGCTACATCCACGGCGGCGCCAAGATCGGCGTGCTGATCGATCTGGTTGGCGCGGACGACGAACTGGGCCGCGACCTGGCGATGCACATCGCGGCGAGCAAGCCCAAGGCGCTGGACGCCTCGGGCGTGTCGTCCGAGTTGCTCGATTCCGAGCGTCGGATTGCCATCGAGAAAGCGCGCGAAGCCGGCAAGCCTGAAGCGATGCTGGAGAAGATCGCCGACGGCACGGTGAACAAGTTCCTCAAGGAAGTCACGCTGCTGGGGCAGGTGTTCGTGAAGGCGGAAGACGGCAAGCAGACCATCGAGGCGCTGCTCAAGTCGAAGAGTGCGTCGGTGGCGCGCTTCGTGCTGTACATCGTGGGTGAAGGCATCGAGAAGAAAGTCGATGACTTCGCCGCCGAAGTCGCAGCCCAGGCCGCAGCCGCCAAAAAGTAAGACGTCGACCCGGAGTCCGCCGCAATGACCGCCGCTTACCAGCGCATCCTGTTGAAACTCTCGGGCGAGGCCCTGATGGGTGATGACGCGTACGGAATCAACCGTGACGTGGTGTCGCGCATCGTCGGCGAAATCGCCGACGTCAGTCGCTTGGGGGTGCAGGTCGGCGTGGTCATCGGCGGCGGCAATATCTTTCGGGGCATGGCTGGCGCGGCCTCCGGCATGGATCGCGCCACCGCGGACTACATGGGCATGCTGGCAACGGTGATGAATGCGATGGCGTTGGCCGATGCCATGCGTGGCGCCGGGCTGGTTGCTCGGGTGCAGTCGGCGCTGCGCATCGACCAGGTGGTTGAACCGTACGTGCGCGGCAAGGCGATTCGCTATCTCGAAGACGGTCGCGTGCTCGTCTTCGGCGCCGGTACCGGCAACCCGTTCTTCACCACCGACACCGCGGCGGCGCTGCGCGGAGCCGAAATCGGCGCACAGATCGTGCTCAAGGCCACCAAGGTGGACGGTGTGTACTCTGCCGATCCGAAGCTCGATCCGGCGGCCGAGCGTTTCACCCGAATCAGTTTTGACGAAGTCATCTCGCGCGATCTGCGAGTCATGGACGCGACGGCGTTTGCCTTGTGCCGTGACCAGAAACTGCCGATCAATGTGTTCAGCATCTTCAAGCCGGGCGCGCTCAGGCGCGTGGTCATGGGCGAGGATGAGGGCACGTTGGTCTACTGCTGAGGAGTCCCTCGAACATGATTTCAGAACTCAAGAAAACGACCGAAGGCAAAATGCAGAAATCGGTCGAAGCGCTCAAACACGACCTGGCCAAGATCCGTACCGGCCGTGCCCACGTCGGGCTGCTCGATCATGTCGAGGTCGAATATTACGGCAGCATGGTGGCGATCAACCAGGTCGCCAACGTGACCCTCATCGACGCGCGCACGATCGGTGTCCAGGCGTGGGAGAAGGGTATGGCGGCGAAAGTCGAGAAGGCCATCCGCGATTCCGATCTCGGCCTCAATCCGGCCAGTGCCGGCGACATGATCCGTGTGCCGATGCCCGCGCTGACCGAAGAGCGTCGGCGCGACCTGATCAAGGTCGTCAAGACCGAAGGCGAGAGCGCCCGGGTCGCGGTGCGCAACCTGCGCCGTGACGCCAACAGCACGCTCAAGGACGGCGTCAAGGAGAAGGAAATCTCCGAAGACGACGAGCGTCGCGGTCAGGACGTGGTGCAGAAGCTGACCGATGCCTACATCGCCGAAATCGACAAGCTGTTGACCCAGAAAGAGCAGGAACTGCTGCAGGTCTAAGCGGCCTGGCGCAGGCGTCATGGCGAAATCCAGCTTCCTCAGCTCCACCCGGGCGATCCCCGAGCGCTCGGGCGTGCCGCGTCATCTGGCGATCATCATGGATGGCAACGGGCGCTGGGCGCGCAAGCGCTTCTTGCCCCGCGTGGCCGGTCATTCGCGCGGCGTTGAGACCGTGCGCAACACCATCAAGCTGTGCATCGAGCGCGGGATTCCCTATCTCACGCTGTTTGCGTTCAGTTCCGAGAACTGGCGCCGGCCACCCGACGAGGTGTCCTTTCTCATGCAATTGTTCGTGCGCTCCCTGCAAAAAGAGGTCGAGCGCATGCACGAGAACGGCATCCGCTTCCGGGTCATCGGCGACCTGTCGCGTTTCGATGCAACGCTGACCGACATGATTCGCGAGGCCGAAGCGCTCACCGCAAACAACACCGCGCTCGAACTCACCATCGCCGCCAACTACGGCGGCCGGTGGGACATCCTGCAGGCCACCAATCGCCTGCTCGCATCCGGCGAATTCGATGGCGAGGTCACCGAGGCGGCGCTCACGCCGTATCTGTCGATGGCCTACGCGCCGGAGCCGGATCTGTTCGTGCGTACCGGCGGCGAGACACGGATCAGCAATTTCCTGCTGTGGCAGCTCGCCTATACCGAGCTGTACTTTACCGACACCCTGTGGCCCGATTTCGACGAGAAGGCGTTCGATGCCGCGTTGACGTCGTTTGGCGGGCGCGAGCGGCGCTACGGGCGCACCAGCGAGCAGCTCACCTCACCGACGCCCGACCCTGACCGCCAGAGCGGCAATGCTTAAAGCCCGGGTCATCACCGCGCTGGTCATGCTGGTCGTGTTCTCGACCGCCCTGTTTGCGTTCCCCGTCTCCGCTTGGCTGCTGTTCGTGGCACTGGTCGGCGGGCTCGGCGCGTGGGAGTGGGGCGGTTTGTGCCGCTGGGGTGGGGCGCAGCGGATCGGCTATGGCGTGTTTGTCGCGACGCTGGTGGTGTTGGTTGCGTGGGCTGCCGGGCTGTTGTCGGCCACCCCCAGCCGTGCCGGCTTGATGCTGAGTTTCGGCATCGCGACGGCGTTCTGGCTGTGTCTTGGATCCGTCTGGCTGGCCCGCCAATGGCGGCTCGGTAGCGGGCTGCTTGCCGCGCTGTGCGGGCTGGTCGTGCTGGTGCCGACGGCGCTGGCGATGGTGTTTCTGCGCGGCTTCGATCCGTGGTGGCTGCTCGCGGCGATGGCGCTGGTGTGGGTTGCGGACATCGCCGCTTATTTCAGCGGCCGCGCCTTCGGCCGGCGCAAGCTGGCACCGGCGATCAGCCCCGGCAAGAGCTGGGAGGGCGTGTACGGCGCAGGCCTTGCGGTCAGCTTTTACGGTATCGTGATTCTCGCTTCGAGCGCGCAGTCGCTGTCGGCGCTGCAGTGGCTTGGCGCGGTGCTGGCGCTGTTGGTGCTGACCGGTATCAGCGTTGCCGGCGATCTGTTCGAGTCCATGCTCAAGCGCCAGGCCGGCATCAAGGACAGCAGCAATTTGTTGCCGGGCCACGGCGGCATCCTCGATCGCATCGACAGCCTCACCTCCACACTGCCGCTTGTGGCCCTGATGGCGGCAGTGCTAGCGTGACGATGCGGCGCGCCTCGCGGTCAGCGAAGCGCGTGTTCGACAGCTCCGGAAGATATTGATGGCACGCATGCAAACACTCACGGTACTCGGTGCGACGGGCTCGATCGGCGAAAGTACGCTCGATGTGATCGCTCGTCACCCCGACCGGTTCCGTGTGTTTGCGCTCACCGGGCGCAGCCGCATCGAACGGCTGGCCGAGCAGTGCGTCCAGTTTCATCCCCGCTTTGCCGTCGTCCCCGACGCCGCGGCTGCCGACCGGCTCGCTGCCTTGCTGCGTGCCGCCGGCAGTACGACCGAGGTGCGCGTCGGCGCCGAAGCGCTCGCCGCCGTCGCCGCGGCGCCCGAGGTCGATGCCGTGATGGCGGCCATCGTGGGTGCCGCCGGTCTGGGGCCGACGCTGGCCGCGGCGCGCGCCGGCAAGCGCGTATTGCTGGCCAACAAGGAGGCGCTGGTGATGGCCGGCGCACTGTTCATGGCCGCGGTCGATCAGGCCGGCGCCGAGTTGCTCCCGATCGACAGCGAGCACAACGCGGTCTTCCAGGCCCTGCCTGCCGGTTACGACCGCCGGCCGGAGGCCAGCGGTGTAGCCCGCGTGCTGCTCACCGCCTCCGGCGGGCCGTTCCGCGACCGCGACCCGGCAACGCTGGTCGATGTCACCCCGGAGGAGGCCTGCGCTCACCCCAACTGGTCGATGGGGCGCAAGATTTCGGTTGATTCGGCAACCATGATGAACAAGGGGCTTGAGGTCATCGAGGCGCACTGGCTGTTTGGCGTTGCGGCCGACAAGATCGACGTGGTGGTGCATCGCCAGAGCGTGATCCATTCAATGGTCGAATACATCGACGGTTCGGTGGTGGCTCAGCTTGGCAACCCCGACATGCGCACCCCCATCGCCCACGCCCTGGCCTACCCCGAGCGCATCGTGTCGGGGGTCGGCCCGCTCGATCTGTGCCGCATCGGACGGCTCGACTTCGAGGCGCCCGATCTGCGCCGTTTCCCCTGTCTGGCGCTGGCCTATGATGCCTTGCGCGCCGGTGGCGGTTTGCCCGCCGTGCTCAATGCCGCCAACGAGGTCGCGGTCGACGCGTTTCTGGCGCGGCGGATTGGCTACGGCGAAATTGGCGGCATCATCGATGCCGTGATGGGGGCGATGCATGGCGCCGGCGATACCTCGCTCGACGAAATCGATGCCGTCGATGCCGAGGCGCGCGCCCGTGCTTGGGCGCGGGTGCGTCAGCGCGAGGTGGCGTGATGTCGATTCTCGACTATCTGCTCCCGTTCATTGTCGGGCTGGGCTTGCTGATCCTGATCCACGAGCTTGGCCATTATTCGGTGGCGCGTTGGTGCAACGTCAAGGTGTTGCGCTTCTCGGTGGGCTTTGGCCGCCCGCTGCTCAAATGGCGCGCCGGCAAGGATGCAACGGAGTGGGTGCTGGCGATTTTTCCGCTGGGCGGCTACGTCAAGATGCTCGACGAGCGCGAAGGCGATGTGCCGGCGGCGCAACGGCATCGTGCCTTCAATACGCAGCCGGTGGGGCGGCGTTTCGCCATCGTGGCGGCCGGCCCGCTGGCCAACCTGCTGCTCGCGGTGGGGCTGTACTGGGTGGTGTTCGTCGGTGGGGTGGATGAGCTGCGCGCGCGGGTGCAGCTCACCGCGCCCGACAGCATTGCCGCGCAGGCCGGGTTTCGGGATGGTGACGAGATTGTCGCGGTCGGTGACGAAGTGGTGCAGTCGTGGCAGGACTGGCGCTGGGCCGTACTCAAGGCGGTCATGGACGAGTCGAGCGTCGAGGTGACCGTCGATGCCGCGGATGGCGGCCGGGTGATGCGCCGGCTGCCTTTGGACGCGGTGGTGGTCGATGAGGCGAAGAACGACCCGATGGCGCAGCTCGGGCTGCGCCCCTTCCAGCCGCCGATTCCGCCCGTGCTGGGGCAGATCGTGAGCGATGCGCCGGCTGAGCTGGCCGGTCTGCAGTCGGGCGATGTGGTGCTGCAGATCGATGCGGTGCGCATCGACGATTGGGTGCAGCTGGTCGAGCAGGTGAGTGCGGCGCCCGGCGTGGCGCTGCGCTTCGCGGTGCGTCGCGACGGTCAGGTGATCGAGCGTATGGTGACGCCGCGCGAGGAAATCGTCGCCGGCAAGCCGGTCGGGCGGATTGGCGTCGGTGTGCAGGCGCCGGCCGGCGGGCGCGATGCGATGTTCGTGCGCATCGCGCATCCGCCGTTCGAGGCGTTGCAGCGGGCGGTGCGGCAGACCTGGGAGATGAGCACCTTCAGCCTGGCAATGATCGGGCGCATGATCACCGGCGATCTGTCGTGGAAGAACCTCAGCGGGCCGGTCACGATTGCCGACTACGCGGGCCAGTCGGCGCGTATGGGGCTGGACCACTATCTCAAGTTTCTGGCCCTCATCAGCATCAGTCTGGGGGTCCTCAACCTGCTCCCCATCCCGGTGCTGGATGGCGGGCATTTGCTGTATTATGTGATCGAAATGCTGCGAGGCGGCCCCGTCCCCGATCGTGTGATGGAAATCGGCCAGCAGGTTGGCCTTGCCCTGCTGGTCATGCTCATGGCCTTCGCCTTTTATAACG
Organism: Rhodocyclaceae bacterium; assembly: GCA_020445945.1. Classification (GTDB taxonomy): domain Bacteria; phylum Pseudomonadota; class Gammaproteobacteria; order Burkholderiales; family Rhodocyclaceae; genus Nitrogeniibacter. The sequence continues at coordinate 10,025 of JAGRFQ010000050.1, read as the reverse complement.
ATATCAATCGCCTTGTCTCGGGCTGACTCCTCCATGAAACGTAAGCTTTTTTCCGGGCTGTTCGCCGCCCTGTATGTGGCTGCTCCGGCGTTCGCGTTCGAACCTTTTGTTGTCAAGGACATCCGTGTCGAGGGGATTCAGCGGACCGAAGCCGGCACCGTGTTTACCTATCTGCCGGCCAAGGTCGGCGACCGCTTTACCGAAGCGCAGGCGGCGGAGTCGATTCGCGCGCTGTTTGCCACCGGTTTCTTCGACGATGTGCGGATCGAGGCCGATGGCGGCGTGCTGGTGGTGGTGGTCGATGAGCGGCCGGCGGTGGCGCAGATCGATTTTGTCGGTGTCAAGGAATTCGAAAAGGAGGCGCTCAAGGCAGGGCTCAAGGAAGTCGGGCTGGCCGAGTCGCGCATCTTCGATCGCTCGCTGCTCGAGCGCGCCGAACAGGAACTCAAGCGGCAATACCTGACGCGCGCCAAATACGCGGCTACGGTGCAGACCACGGTTACGCCGCTGGAGCGCAACCGCGTTGCGATCCGTTTCGACGTGGTCGAGGGTGAGGCGGCGAGCATTCGCCAGATCAAGATCGTCGGCAACACGGTGTTCGAAGAGGAGGATCTGGTCGATCTGTTCGAGCTGACCACGCCGGGCTGGCTCACCTGGTACACCAAGACCGACCAGTATTCGCGTCAGAAGCTGTCGGGCGATCTCGAAACCCTGCGCTCGCATTACTTGAACCAGGGCTATCTGGACTTCAGCATCGACTCCACCCAGGTGTCGATCACGCCGGACAAGAAAGACATCTACATCACGGTGAGCGTGACCGAGGGGGAGAAATACACCGTCTCGGGGGTGAAACTCACCGGCGACCTGATCCTGCCCGAAGAGACCTACCGCGAGATCGTCAAAATCAAGCCGGGCGATGTGTTCTCGCGCGAGGCGCTGACCGAAACCAACAAGGCGATTACCGACAAGCTCGGCAACGAGGGCTATGCCTTCGCCAACGTCAACGCGGCGCCGGAAGTGGATCGCGAAAAGCACGAAGTGGCGTTCACCATTTTCGTCGACCCGGGCAAGCGGGTGTATGTGCGGCGGATCAACATCGCCGGCAACGAACGCACCCGCGACGAGGTGATCCGCCGCGAGCTGCGCCAGATGGAGGGTGCCTGGTACGACGGCGAGCGCATCAATCAATCCAAGGTCCGCCTCGATCGCCTCGGCTTCTTCGACGAGGTTGCGGTGCAGACGCCGGCGGTGCCCGGCACCACCGATCAGGTCGACGTCGACCTGAAGGTCAAGGAGCGCCAGACCGGTAACCTGACGCTCGGGGTCGGCTTCTCCAGCTCGGACAGCGTTGTGCTGTCGGCTGCGGTGGCGCAGCAAAACCTGTTCGGTACCGGCAATGCGCTGACCTTCCGGATCAACACCAGCAGCACCGACCGCACCTACGCGTTGTCCTATACCAACCCGTATTCAACGGTCGATGGCGTGAGCCGCGGCTTCGATGCCTACGTGCGTACCTACGATGCGGACTCGCTTGACGTTGCGCGCTACAAGACCGAATCCGTTGGTCTGGGGGTGCGCTACGGCATTCCCATCGCCGAAGACGATCGGATCAATTTCGGCCTGGCGATCGACAAGACCAAGGTCACCACCTTCAGCGATAGCCCGGTGCAGTACAAGGATTTCGTGTCCTCCTTCGGCAATGAGGCGACGAGTCTGCTGGCCACCGCGAGCTGGGCACGAGACAGTCGCGACAGCTTCCTGTATCCGCGCAAGGGCATGTATCAGCGCGCCTTCATCGAGGCCGCGATTCCGCCCGCCGAAATCCGCTACGTCAAGGCCTCGTACCAGCACCAATACTGGATTCCGCTCGGCCAGGTTTCGGCCATCATGCTCAACGGCGAGGCCGGCTGGGCGCATGGTTATGGCGGCAAGCCGATGCCGTTCTACAAAAACTTCCACGCCGGCGGTATCGGCTCGGTGCGTGGCTTCAAGCAAAGCTCGCTCGGTCCGCAGATCACCAACACCGATGGCACGCAAGATACCATCGGCGGCAACCGCCGCCTGATCGCCAACGCAGAGTACTATTTCCCGCTGCCGGGCTCCGGCCGCGACCGCAGTTTCCGCTTGTCGACCTTCTTTGATGCCGGCCAGGTGTGGGGTGCGGACGAGAAGGTGCAGCTCAGTGACCTGCGGTATAGTGCCGGTCTGGCGTTCTCGTGGAGCTCGCCGATCGGCCCGTTCAAGTTGAGTCTGGGGTGGCCGCTCAAGAAAGAGGCGAGCGACGAAACTCAACGATTCCAGTTCCAGTTGGGCTCGGTGTTTTGACACCGCGCCTGTCGTATTCGGAGGTACGTGTGAAGCTATCCCATTTCGCACTGGTTGCAGGTCTTGCGATGACACTGGCAGCCCCCGCGGCAATGGCCGAGGCGCGTCTCGGTTTCGTCAATTCGGACCGCGTGATGCGTGAGTCCGCTCCTGCGGTGATGGCCCAGAAGCGGCTCGAAAAAGAGTTCGCCAAGCGTGACGGTGAGCTTCAGCAGATGGCCAAGGAACTGCAGGCCATGCAGTCGGATCTGGAAAAGAACAGCCTGACCATGGGCGACAAGGGCCGCCGCGACAAGGAACGCGAGTTCGCCGACATGAGCCGCGATTTCCAGCGCCGTCAGCGCGAGTTCCGCGAAGACCTGAACCAGCGTCGCAACGAAGAACTGGCTGCCGTGATCGACCAGGCCAACAAGGCCGTCAAGCAGATCGCCGAGAAAGAGAAGTACGACGTGATCCTGCAAGAGGCGGTGTACGCCAGCCCGTCGATCGACATTACCGACAAGGTCATCAAGGCGCTTGGCGAAGGTAAGTGAGGGCGCGCGGGTGGCGTCGTTTGCGCTGGGGGATATCGTCAAGCGGCTGGGCGGTCGCCTGGACGGCGATCCGGCGACTGTAATCACCGGCCTGGCTCCGCTCGACAGCGCAGGGCCCGGCGAACTGGGCTTTCTCGCCAATCCGAAATATCGCGGCGCGCTTGATCAAAGCCGCGCTGCCGCGGTCATCGTTGGCAGCACCGGCGACTATCCGGCGGGCCGCGCCTATATTCATGCCGACGATCCCTATCTGTACTTTGCGCATGTTGCGCGCCTGTTTCACCCGGCGCCGGCGCTCGTGCCGGGCGTCGATCCGGCGGCCAGCGTCGCAGTCACGCTGCCGCCCGGTGTCTCGGTGGGGCCGGGCGCGGTGATCGAAGCCGGCGCGCGCATCGGTGAGGGCGTCTACATCGGGCCGGGCTGTGTGGTCGGTGCCGGCGCGGTCATCGGGGCGGGTACGCGCCTCGTCGCCAATGTCACGATCTACGCCGACTGTGTGCTGGGTGAGGGCTGTCTGATCCATGCCGGCGCCGTCATCGGTGCCGATGGCTTCGGGTTTGCGCGTAGCGCGCGGGGCGCGTGGGTCAAGATTCCGCAGACCGGGCGGGTGCTGATCGGCAACGACGTCGAGGTCGGGGCCAACACCAGCATCGACCGCGGCGCGATGGACGACACCGTCATCGGCAACGGGGTGAAGCTGGACAACCAGATTCAGATCGGCCACAACGTACATATCGGCGATTTCACCGCCATCGCCGGGTGTGTCGGGGTGGCGGGCAGCACCCGCATTGGCGCGCGCTGCATGATCGGTGGGCAGGCCGGCATTATCGGCCACCTTGCAATTGCCGATGACGTGGTGATTTCGGCCGGTACGCTGGTCACCAAATCGATTTCGACGGCAGGCGTTTATACTGCCAATTTGCCGCTCCAGCCCCATGCGGAGTGGATCCGGAATTTTTCCCGGCTGCGACACCTGGATACGATGGCCGCGAAGATACGCGACCTTGAAAAACGGCTTGATAACGGAGATGGCGAGGCGTGAGCTCACTCGATATTACTGAAATTCTCAAATACCTGCCGCATCGCTACCCGTTCCTGCTGATCGACCGGGTGGTCGAGATGGAAGCGCACAAAAGCATTGTTGCGCTCAAGAACGTGACCATGAACGAGCCGTTCTTTCCCGGCCATTTCCCGCATCATCCCGTGATGCCCGGCGTGCTCATCGTCGAGGCCATGGCCCAGGCGGCGGCGGTGCTGTCGTTCAAGAGCATGGACATGATGCCGGACGAGGATCAGGTGGTGTATTTCGCCGGCATCGACAAGGTCCGCTTCAAGCGTCCGGTCACGCCGGGCGACCAGCTGGTGATGACCGTCGAGATCACCAATAACAAGCGCAACATCTTCAAGTACACCGGTGTGGCGCGGGTCGATGGTCAGGTCGCGGCCGAAGCCGAGTTGATGTGCGCGCTCAAGACGCTGTGATGATTCATCCCACCGCGATCATTCATCCGGATGCCCGGCTCGCCGAGGGCGTCAGTGTCGGCGCGTATTCGGTCATCGGCGCGCAGGTCGAGATCGGCGCGGGCACGCGCATCGGCCCGCACGTGGTGATCGAGGGCCACACCCGCATCGGCCGCGATAACGAGATCTTCCAGTTCTGCTCCATCGGCGCGGCGCCGCAAGACAAGAAATACGACGAAGAACCGACGCGGCTTGAGATCGGCGACCGCAACACCATCCGCGAGTATTGCTCGTTCAACGTCGGCACCGCGCAGGACGCCGGCGTGACCCGGGTCGGCAACGACAACTGGATCATGGCCTATGTGCACGTGGCGCACGACTGCCAGGTCGGCGACCACACCATTTTCGCCAACAACGCCACGCTGGCCGGCCATGTGCATGTTGGCGACTGGGCGATTCTGGGCGGCTTTACCGGCGTGCACCAGTTCGTGCGCGTGGGCGCGCACGCGTTTTGCGGCGTCGGCACGGTGCTGCTGCAGGATCTGCCGCCCTACGTCACCGTGTCCGGCAACCCCGCCAAGCCGCACGGCATCAACAGCGAGGGGCTCAAGCGGCGCGGCTATTCCAGCGACGACTTGCGCGCCATCAAGCGCGCCTACCGCCTGCTCTACCGCGAGGGCCGTTCGCTGGAGGACGCGCGCACGGCGATTGCCGAGGCAGCTGGCGAGTGCGCCGCGCTCGGGCCGTTGTCCGACTTCATTGCCGTCTCCAACCGCGGGATCGTCCGCTGAGCTCATGACCGCGCGCATCGCCATGGTGGCGGGAGAAGCCTCGGGCGATCTGCTCGCCAGCCACTTGATCCAGGCGCTCAAGGCGCGCGTGCCGTCCTTGCGCAGCGAAGGCATCGGCGGGCCGAAGATGGTGGGCAAGGGCTTCAACGCGTGGTGGCCGTGCGACCGTCTCGCGGTGCATGGTTACGTCGATGCGCTCAAGCGCTATCGCGAATTGTCGGCGATGCGCAAAGCCCTGCTCAAACGCCTGCTCGCCGATCCGCCGGATGTGTTCATCGGCGTCGATGCGCCCGATTTCAACCTGTGGCTGGAGCAGCGCCTGCGCGCCAAGGGCATTCCCACGGTGCACTTTGTCAGCCCGTCGATCTGGGCCTGGCGCGGCGGGCGCATCAAACGCATCCGCACTGCGGTAGACCGGATGCTGTGCCTGTTCCCGTTCGAGATGCCGATCTACGCCAAGGCCGGCGTGCCGGCGACCTACGTGGGCCACCCGATGGCCGATGTCTACCCGCTGGAGCCCGACGAGGCGCTGGCGCGCGAACGCCTGCATCTGCCCGACGACGTGCCGGTTTTCGCTCTGCTGCCCGGCAGCCGCGAGTCGGAGGTGCGCAATCTCGCGCCGCTGTTCATCCGCACGGCCCGGCTGCTGTGCGAGCAGTTTCCGACCGCGCGCTTCGTTGTTCCGCTGGCCACCCGCGAAACGCGCCAGCTCTTTGAACACGCGATGTATGCGGAGGACGCCCGCGACTTGCCCATTCAGCCGCTGTTCGGCCACGCCGTCGACGCCATGACCGCCGCCGACGTGGTGCTGGTGGCCAGCGGCACCGCCTCGCTCGAAGCCGCGCTGCTCAAGCGCCCGATGGTGATCAGCTACCGCATGGGTGCGTGGCAGTACCGCCTGATGAAGCGCATGGCCTATCTGCCGTGGGTCGGCCTGCCCAACATCCTGTGCAATGAAACCGTGGTGCCCGAACTGCTGCAGGACGACGCCACCCCCGAAGCGCTGGCCGCGGCGCTGGCCCACTGGCTGACCGATGGCGACGCCCGCCGCGCCCTGCAGGCGCGCTTTGCCCAATTGCACCATGCGCTGCGCCAGAACACCGCCGCCAAGGCGGCCGAGGTGCTGTGCCCGTATCTCGAAAAGAATGTCCACGCCGCCTGAGCCGGTGTTCGTGTGCGGGGTGGACGAAGCGGGCCGTGGCCCCCTGTGCGGGCCGGTGGTGGCGGCCGCGGTCGTGCTCGATCCGGCGCGGCCGATCCCCGGCCTCACCGATTCCAAGAAACTCAGCGAAAAGAAGCGTGAGCAGCTCGCGCCGCTGATCCGCGAACGCGCGCTGGCCTGGGCCGTCGCCGAGGCCTCGGTCGAGGAGATCGACCGCCTCAACATCCTGCACGCCACCATGCTCGCCATGACGCGCGCGGTCGAGGCGCTGGGCCGGGTGCCCGACGAGGCCCTGGTCGACGGCAACCGCTGCCCGCCGCTCGCCTGCCCGGTGCGCGCCATCGTCAAGGGCGACGCGCTCGAACCGGCCATTTCCGCCGCCTCGATTCTCGCCAAAACCGCGCGCGACGCTGCCATGCGCGATCTGGACGCGCGCTACCCGCACTACGGTCTGGCGCAGCACAAGGGCTACCCGACCGCCGCGCATCTGGCCGCGATCCGCCGCTTTGGTGTGGCCGATTTCTACCGCCGCAGCTTCGCCCCGGTGCGCGCGATCCACGAAAACCCACCCCTGTTCGAGGACTGATTCATGCTCTGGCCCCACCTTCTGCTGGCGCTCCACCTGTTCGGCGTCATCGTCTGGGTCGGCGGCATGGCCTTTGCCTACACCTGCCTGCGCCCTGCCGCGATGGCGCTGGAGCCCCCGCAACGACTGGCCTTGTGGGTGGGCGTGTTCGAGCGCTTCTTCCCGCAGGTGTGGATCGCGCTTGCGCTGATTCTGGGCTCCGGGCTGAGCCTGCTCCTGCGCGTCGGCTTTGCCGGTGCGCCGCTGGCCTGGCATCTGATGTTCACGATTGGTCTGCTGATGATGGCCATTTTCGCCTACGTCTGGTTCGTCCCCTGGCAGCGCCTGCGGCGCGCGGTGGCGCAGGCGACGTGGCCGGCCGGCGGCGCCGCGCTGGCGCAGATCCGCAAGGCCGTGGCGGTCAACCTCGGGCTCGGCCTCACCAATGTGGCCGTCGCCACGCTCGGATTGCTGATGTGATCCCCCTCAGCTCGCGCGACAATCCGCTGGTCAAGCGCGCCCGCGCGCTGGCGCATTCCGCGCGCGACCGGCGCAAGCTCGGCCAGACGGTGCTCGACGGCGCGCACCTGATCGGCGCCGCGCTCGATGCCGGCATGGCGCTCGACGCGCTGCTGGTGAGCGAGCGCGGGCAGGGCAGCGAGGAGCATCGCGCGCTGCTTGCCCGTGCGCCGGCCGGGTGCACGGTGGCTTGCCTGCCGGACGCCTTGTTCGCGCAGATCAGCGCGGTGGATGCGCCCTCCGGCCTGATGGCGCTGATCGACACGCCGGCCGTCGCGCCGCCGCAGGCGCTGACCGGCTCCGTGCTGGTGCTCGACGGTGTGCAGGACAGCGGCAACCTCGGCGCCTTGCTGCGCACCGCCGCCGCGGCCGGCATCCGCAGCGCGCTGCTCTCGCCGGAGTGCGCCAACGCGTGGTCGCCGCGCGTGCTGCGCGCCGCCATGGGAGCGCACTTTGCGCTCAGCGTCTTTGAGGGCTGCGATCTCGTCGCGCTACTGCGCGCTTACCGCGATGCGATCATCGTCACCGCATTGGGCGACGATGCCACGCCGCTGTTCGACGCCGATCTGCGCACCGACGTCGCGTGGGTTTTTGGCGCCGAAGGCGGCGGCGTGTCGGCGCCCGTGCAGGCGCTTGCCACCCGCCGGGTGCAGATTCCGATGCCCGGCGCAATGGAGTCGCTCAATGTCGCCGCCGCGGCGGCGGTCTGTCTGTTCGAGCAGGTGCGCCAGCGCCAGCGCTGAGTCCGCTGCGCGTGTGACATAGCGCACAGGCTGGTGGCGACGCGTGCCTACCCGCGGCGTGTTGTGAAAAATTTCCGCGAGTGGGCGGGCGAGAAGGCCGATGGTGCGGGTGTCGACAATTTTGACACTTTCGCAGGCCGAGAGACGGATTCGATCCGCGTGGCCCGTCGACCCTTCATCGCCGGAGACATTCAATGATGCTTGCCTACGCCAAAACGGCCAAAGGCGTGACCGAGATCGAAACGCGTGCCGACCGTCTCGGTCCGCGCCTGCGCCGCCTGCTGATTCTCATCGACGGTAAAAAACCGCTCGAGGTGCTCAAGTCGCTGCTTGGCATCGACGCCATCGAAGAGCTGCTCGGTCAACTCAGCAGTGGCGGTTATATCCAGCCGGTGGGCGACGCTGTTCCGGTCGCGGGCGATGCTGCGTCCGCGGACGATCCGCTGGCCGCGCTGCCGGCCGAACGCCCGGCGGATGCGCTCGAAAAAGCCAGAAACTACATGATCAACACGCTGCGCCATTTTCACGGCCAGTACAACAAACTCGATCTGATGCGCGCGGTCCAGGCCAGCGAGACGCACACTGCGCTGCGCGCGCACTACGCGGACTGGCTGCGCTGCATGGGCGAATCGGAGCAGGCCAGAAAGCGCCTCCCCGAGCTCAGGGAAGAACTCTTCGCCGTCCTGTGAGACGCAGGATTTAGCCGAGGCGATCGTCCGCGAGGTGGTAATGCGGGTCTTCCAGGCGGTTGACCTCGACCATATCGCGCGCCTTGTCGAGCAATTCCCGGCAGTCCTCGCTCAGATGGCGCAGATGCAGCCGCTTGCCCAGCGCGCGGTAGCGCACCGCGAGGCTGTCGATGGCCTCGATCGCCGAATGGTCCATCACCCGCGCATGTGCAAAGTCGACGACCACGTCGGCGGGGTCTTCGCGCGGGGTGAACAGGGCCGCGAAGTTCTGCGTCGAAGCGAAGAACAGCGAGCCGTGCAGATCGTAGACCTTCCAGCCATGCGCTTCCTTGCCGATGTCGGCGCGGATGTGCTTGGCGTGCTGCCAGGCAAACACCAGCGCCGAGATGATCACCCCCACCAGCACCGCGATCGCCAGGTCGGTGAGCACCGTCACCACCGTGACGGCGACGATCACGAAGGCGTCATGCCGCGGCACCTTGCCGAGCACGCGCAGGCTGGCCCACTCGAAGGTTTTTTCCGACACCACGAACATCAGCGCGATCAGCGCGGCCAGCGGAATGCGTTCGATCAGCGGTGAGGCGAACAGAATGAAACTGAGCAGGAACAGCGCCGCGGCGATGCCCGAGAGGCGACTGCGCGCGCCGTTGTTGATGTTGATCATGCTCTGCCCGATCATCGCGCAGCCGCCCATGCCGCCGAAAAAGCCGGTGACGATGTTGGCAATGCCCTGACCGACGCACTCCCGGTTCGGCTTGCCGCGGGTGTCGGTCATCTCGTCGATCAGATTGAGCGTGAGCAGCGATTCGATCAGCCCGATGGCCGCGAGAATGGCGCTGTAGGGCAGGATGATCTGCAGCGTCTCCCAGCTGAGCGGCACCATCGGCAGGTGGAAGCTCGGCAGGCCGCCCTGGATCGAGGCCAGATCGCCGACCGTGCGGGTGTCGATGTCGCCGAAAATCACCACCAGCGACACCACCACGATGCCGGCCAGCGCGGAGGGGACGGCGGTGGTCAGGCGCGGCAGCAGGTAGATGATGGTCATCGTCAACGCGATCAGCGCGGCCATGGTGGTCAGCGCGCCGGTGTCGAGCCAACTGAGCGTGCCATCGGGCGCACTCACCCGGAAGTGGCCGAACTGCGCCATGAAGATCACGATCGCCAGCCCATTGACGAAACCGAGCATCACCGGATGCGGCACCATGCGGATGAATTTGCCGAACTTGAGCGCACCGAA
>JAGRFQ010000049.1 GCA_020445945.1 Rhodocyclaceae bacterium | reverse complement strand
ACGACCACCAGGCCTGCGAAGGCTTTCCCTTCGTGGTGAGCGGTTCGATCCGCGTCATCAAGGCCTCGCCCAGCGGCCGCGAGCTGCCGCTCTACCGCGTCGCGCCGGGCGAGACCTGCGTGATCTCCTCGTCGTGCCTGCTCGGCCACGAGGACTACAACGCGCGCGGCGTCGCCGAGAGCGACACCGAAATGGTGATGCTGCCCAAGGCGGTGTTCGACGAACTGCTCGGCGAGCCGGCGTTCCGCGGCTTTGTGTTCCACCTGTTCGCCGATCGCATCGCCGACCTGATGCAGCTCATCGAGGAGGTCGCCTTCCACAAGCTCGACCAGCGCCTCGCCGCGCTGCTGCTGGGCAAGGGGCGGGTGCTGCACACTACCCACCAGCAACTGGCCGACGAGCTGGGCAGCGTGCGCGAGATGGTCAGCCGGCTGCTCAAGGGCTTTGCCGCGCAGGGCTTGGTCAAACTCGGCCGCGAGCAGGTGGCGCTGATCGACCCGGCCGGGCTGCGCCGCGTCGCCGGTGGCTAATCGGCCGCCAGCCGGCGGGCGTCGAAGCTCAGCGGCGGGTCGCTGCTGAAGCCGCCCTCCTGCACGTAGCGCACGCGTAGCACCTCGCCGTCGCGGGTGATGTGGTAGCGATGCGTGAGGGTCCGGTCCTCGCTGCCGAGGGTGCTCACGCTGTGGGTCACGAAGCTGAGCAGGCCGTCGCGCCAGCGCCCGTCGACGATTGCCCGCGGGGTGCCGAGAAAGCCGGCGCTGCCGCTGACCGTGTCGCCGTGGCGTTCGAACACGAAGGCTTCGTCGTAGCGGTCGCCCCAGGGGTAGCGCACGTCGGCGCGCCACGTGCCGGCAGGAAACGGTGGCCCGCTCGGCCACAGGACGAGGCCGGCAAGCACGGCGAGCCCCAGCGCCGCGGCGCCGATCAACACCCGGCGACGCCGCGGTGCAGACGCGACGCGCGCACCGGGCAACAGCGCATCGAGCGCGGCAATGAGGCGCTTCACGTCGTCGCCCCAGCCGGCGTCGGAGACGCGCACGGCATGACGTGCGGCGAGCGGGCGCAGCGCGTCGGGCAAGGCGTCGGCGAGCGGCATCGGGGTTTCGTCGATGAGCACCGGCACCACGGGAATCCCGCGCCCGAGCGCGAGCACGATCTCCTTGCGCACGTAATCATCGTCCAGCCACAGCCGCTTGGCACCGTCCTGACGCGCTTCGAGCCAGTGCGGCCCGATCAGCACCAGCGCGACCTCGGCACTGGCGAGGCGCTGCGCCAGTGCGTCGGCAAACGGGCGGCCAGGGGTCAGGTCTTCGACATCGCGGAAGACGCTGGCCGGGCCGAAGTGGCGCTCCAGCGCCTCCTCGAGGCGGCCGGCGTGGCCGGCGCTGTCGTCACGCCGATAGCTGATGAAAATCTGCATGCGGGGTTCCCGGCGCGGCTGGACACAGTGTCACTTTAGGAGAAGCTCGCCCGCCGCGCCACCGTCCGGCGCGGCCGCCCGACGGCGGACGAATGCGGCAAATTCCGGCGCCGCCAAGGGGCGGCTGATGAGAAAGCCCTGGCAGAAGTTGCATCCCAGACCTTGCAGGAAGGCCAGCTGCGCCGGGGTCTCGACGCCTTCGGCGACCACCCGCAGCCCGAGATTGCGGGCCATGGCGACGATGGTGGCGACGATCGCCGCGTCGCTGGCGTTTTGCGGGGTGTCGCGCACGAAGCTGCGGTCGATCTTCATCTCGTCGATGGGGAAGCTCTTGAGATAGGAGAGCGATGAGTAGCCGGTACCGAAGTCGTCGATCGACAAGCCCACGCCGAGCTGCTTGAGGGCGTGGACCAGGGCCCGGCCCTCCTCGCGCTTGTTCATGATCATGCTCTCGGTGAACTCGAGCTTGAGGCACGCCGGGGGCAGGCCGGTCTGCCGCAACACCGCGTCGATGCGTTCGACGAGATCGTGCTGCAGCAGCTGGCGGGCGGACAGGTTGACCGCCATGAGCAGCTCGCCGACACCCGCCTCGCGCCATGCCTGGGCCTGTACACAGGCGGTTTCGAGCACCCACTGGCCGAGCGGTACGATGATCCCGGTCTCTTCGGCCAGCGGAATGAAATCGCCGGGCGGGATCAGGCTGCCATCGGCATTCCGCCAGCGCACCAGTGCCTCGCACCCCACCACGGCGCCGCTGTCGGCAGCAATCTGCGGCTGGTAGTGGAGGACGAACTCGTCGGCCGCCAGCGCGCGGCGCAGGCGCTGCTCGGTGGCCAGGCGCTGGTCGGCGGCACGGGTCAGCGTGGCGGTGTAGAAGCGGAAGGTGTTGCGCCCGTGCGACTTGGCCTGATACATCGCCGCGTCGGCCTGGCGGATCAGTTCGGTGGTGGTGTTGCCGTCGGTGGGATACAGGCTGATGCCGATGCTCACCCCCACATACACTTCGTGACCGCTGGGCAGGGTGATCGGCGAGTCCTGCAGACGAATCAGCGCCTGCGCCACATCGGCCGCATCTTCGGGGCGCTGCACGTCTTCGAGCACCACCAGAAACTCGTCGCCGCCGAGGCGTGCGAGGGTGTCGGATTCGCGCAGGCGGCTGCGCATGCGCCGGGCCATCGCCACCAGCAGCTCGTCGCCGACCGGGTGGCCGAGGCTGTCATTGACGTCCTTGAAGCGGTCGATGTCGAGGAACATCACCGCCAGCGAGGCGCCGTCGCGCTCGGCCCGGTCGAGCGCGTGGTCGAGGCGCGACTGGACGAGCAGGCGGTTGGGCAGGTCAGTGAGCGGGTCGTAGTGCGCCAGCCGCGCCAGCTCGGCCTCGGAGCGCTTGAGCCGGCTCAGATCGGTGAGAATCGCAACATAACGGCTGGGTGCGCCGTCGGCATCGAAGACGGTGCTGATGGTGAGCAATTCGGGGAACACCTCACCGTCCTTCCTGCGGCTCAGAACCTCCCCCTGCCAGTGGCCGGCGGCATCGATCTGCGCCCACATGGCACGGTACTCGCTCGCGCTGTGATGGCCGGACTGCAGCATCGCCGGCGTATGGCCAAGCACCTCGTCCGCGGCATAGCCCGAGATCTCGCTAAACGCCGGATTGACCGCCAGAATACGCTGCGCCCGGTCGGTGATGATGATGCCCTCGCGGGTGCTCCTGAACACCGCGCCGGCATCCTGCAAGGCATCGCTGGCGCGCTTGCGCTCGGAGATGTCCTCGACCACCGAGATGAAGTAGTCCGGGCTGCCGTCGGCGCGGCGGACCAGCGACACGGTGAGGTTGATCCACACCACATGGCCGTTGCAGTGAAGATAGCGCTTCTCCATGGTGTAGCCGGGAATGTCGCCGGCCAGCGTACGCTTGACCAGCGCCAGATCGGCATCCAGATCGTCGGCGTGGGTGATGTCCTGAAAGGTTCGCGTCAACAGCGTCTCGTGGGCATAGCCGACGATGTCGCACAGGCGCTGATTGACGCGAATCCAGCGCCCGTCGGGGGCGACGTGGGCAATCCCCACCGCGGCCTGCTCGAAGGTGGCGCGAAAGCGTGCCTCGCTGGCCACCCACTCGCGCTCGCGCCGCGCCAGCTCGGTCTGCAGATGGCGGTTGACCAGCGCCATCGCCAGCGCCCCCGCGGCCACCAGCACCGCCAGCGCGGCCAGCCACGGCGCCCAGCGGCGCACCAGGGGCGCGTAGTCGATGACCGGAATCTGTGCGCCATGGGCGGGCATCCACTGGCGCATCAGGTCTGCGCGCTCGCGTTCCGGGATCGTCGCCAGCGCCTTGTCGATCAGTGCAACCAGCTGTGGCCAGTCGCCACGCACCGCCACCCGCTGGCCGTTGCTCTGCATGTCGAAGGCTGCGTTGGTTTTGAGATTGGTCATGCCGTGCTTTTCGGCCAGATACGTGTTGACCCCAAGCACGCCGATGTAGGCATCGACCTCGCCACCGGCAAGCGCACGCAAGCCCTCCAGCGGCGTGGCCACGAAGCGCGGCTGCAGCTCCGGGTAGCGCGTCATCACCTGCACCGTCGAGGAATAGCCCTTGACCAGTGCAACCCGCAGTTTCGCCAGCTCGGCAATGGTCGCCAGTTGGGGGTGGCGCACGTCGGTCATCACCACCAGCGGGGTCGGCAGGTAAATTTCGGAGAAACCGGCGTAGGCGCTGCGTTCGGGCAGATAGACCATCGTTGCGATGGCGTCGATACGCCGCGCCTGAAGCGCGCCCACCAGATCCGGCCAGGCAAACTCGCTCACCGGCACGAAGCGGATCCCGAGCAGATCGCCGATGCGCCCCATGAACGCGGCCGACACGCCCGAGTAAGCACCGCCGGTATCGACAAACGAATACGGCGGATAGGCCGGATCAACGCCCAGGCGCACCACCGGATGCGCATCGATCCACGCCCGCTCCGTCTCGCTCAGCGCGAGCGGCTGCGTGGCGCCGGCCTTGGCCAGCATGCCCAGCACGCACGCGACGGCGAGCAGCGGCGTGCGCAGGCGTGCAATGACATGGAGAAATGGGCGCAGGGCAGACAGGTTCACAACCTCGTTCAGGATGTTGCGGCGCACACCCGCCGCAAGCACCCGTTCAGTATCGGCCCATTGGTCCGGTCTGAAAAGGGCGAACGGCCGCTGCGGGCTATGTAACCAAGGTTACAGACACCCGCCCGGGCGGGCTGCTGTAATGCACCCACTCTCACAATTTTCGATCGAGGAACAGACATGAAAACGAACGTTGGCGGTATCGACAAAGTCCTGCGCATTGTCGCCGGAGTGGCACTCGTGGCGTGGGCGCTGATGGGTGGTCCGGTGTGGGCGTGGATTGGCGTGGTGCCGGTGGCGACCGGCCTGATGGGCTGGTGCCCGGCCTACACCCTGCTGGGCATGAACACCTGCCCGATCAAGAAGACCTGAGGCGAAACGCCCCCCAACCCCAAGCCGGGCTCGCCCGGCTTTTTTCATGCCGGCGCAGCGTCGGCGCAGGCATTGGCAATGGCCACATAATCGGCCACCGCGAGGCGTTCGGCGCGCAGGCCGGGATCGATGCCCAGCGCGCCGAGCGCTGCGTCGTCGATGAATTCGCGCAGCGTGTTGCGCAGGGTCTTGCGACGCTGGCCAAACGCGGCGGCGACGATCCTGCCAAGCAGCACTTCGTCCTTCGCCGTCAGCGCGGCCGGCGGGCGCGGCACCAGCCGCACGATGCTTGACATGACCTTGGGTACCGGCCGGAACGCACCCGGCGGCACGTCGAACACGCGCGCCATGCGGAAGCGATACTGGAGCATCACCGACAGCCGACCGTAGTCGCCGCTGCCGGGGTCGGCGACCATGCGCATCACCACTTCCTTTTGCAACATGAAGCTCATGTCGCGCACCTGGGCCGCAAAACCGGCCAGATGAAACAGGATCGGGGTGGAGATGTTGTAGGGCAGATTGCCGACGATGCGCAGGTCGGGGCCGAGCGTGGCGAAGTCGAACTTGAGCGCGTCGCCTTCATGGATGGTGAGTTGCTCGGGGGTGTAGCGCTCGCGCAGGCGGGCGATCAGATCGCGGTCGATTTCGACCACCGTCAGATGGCCGAGGCGCGCGCACAGCGGATCGGTCATCGCGCCCAGCCCGGGGCCGATCTCGACCATGTTCTGCCCGGGTTGCGGGGCGATGGTGTCGACGATCTTGCGGATGATGTTGGGGTCGGACAAGAAGTTCTGGCCGAAGCGTTTGCGCGCCCGGTGCGTCATGCGCCCACCATCTGGAAGGCGAGGCGCACCGCGGCGAACAGGCTGCCGGGGTCGGCGCGGCCGGTGCCGGCCAAGTCGAGCGCGGTGCCGTGGTCGACCGAGGTGCGCACGATCGGCAGGCCGAGCGTCACATTCACCCCGCCTCCGAAGCTGGCGTGCTTGAGCACCGGCAGCCCCTGGTCGTGATACATCGCCAGCACCGCGTCGCCCTGCTCCAGCGTGTGTGGCACAAACAAGGTATCGGCCGGCAGCGGGCCGGTCAGGGCCATGCCGGTGTCGCGCAGCCGCGCCAGCACCGGGGCGATGACGTCGATCTCCTCGCGCCCCATGTGGCCGCCCTCGCCCGCGTGCGGGTTGAGCCCGGCCACCAGGATGCGCGGCCGGGCCAGCCCGAAGCGGGTGCGCAGGTCGTGATCGAGCACCTGCAGCGTGCCGGCCAGCGCGCTGGCGGTGACGGCCCCGGGCACCGCCGACAAGGGCAGATGGGTGGTCAGCAACGCGACGCGCATGTGCCCGCCGACGAGCATCATCACCACCCGCCCGGCGGCGGTGGCCTCGGCGAGATATTCGGTGTGCCCGGAGAAGTCCACCCCGGCATCGCAGATGACGCCTTTATGCACCGGCGCGGTGACCATGCCGGCGAACTCGCCGCGCATGCAGCCGTCAATGGCGCGATCGAGCATCTGGAGCACCGCGCGCGCGTTGCCGGGGTCGAGCTGGCCGGGCTGCACCGGCTTGGCCAGCGGCACGTGGAGCACTTCGAGCGCGCCTTCGGGCGGCGTCACATCGGCCGCGTAGGGATGCAAGGCAAGGTCGAGGCCGAGGTCGGCAATGCGCGCCGCGAGCAGCGCCTCGTCGGCCAGCACCACGATGCGCCCCGGCCAGGCCGGGCGGGCCAGACGCAGGCACAGCTCGGGGCCGACGCCTGCGGGCTCGCCGCTGGTGACGGCGAGAATCGGCTGCGGCGCGGTCGGGGTGCTCACGGGGTCAGTGCAGCTCGTCGAGACGGTATTCGACGAAGGTGCCGTCGCGCAGCTGGCGCAGCCAGTCTTCGTAGGCTTCGTCGGCCTTGCGCTGGCGCAGGGTGTTGCGCGCGATGGCGCGCTTGCGCTCGTCGGAGACGTCTTCGGTGCGCCGCTCTTCAACCCGGATCAGGTGCCAGCCGAAGGGCGAACGCACCGGCTGGCTGATTTCGCCGATCGCCAGCGCGTCCATCGCGCGCTCGAACTCGGGCACGGTGTCGCCGGGATACACCCAGCCGATCTCGCCGCCCTTGGCCGCCGACAGGTCCGCCGAGTTGGCCTTGGCCAGCTCGGCAAAATCCTCGCCGCCATTGACGATGCGCGAGCGCAGCGTGTCGAGGCGCTGACGGGCTTCGTCGTCGGTGACCAGCGTGGAAGTCTTGACCAGGATGTGGCTCACCCGCGTCTGCGGCACCGCGCCGGTGTCGTCGCCGGCACCGCGCGTATCGACCAGCTTGACCAGGTGAAAGCCGGCCGGGCTGCGCAGCACGGGCGAGACCTCACCGGTGCCGAGCTCGCCGACGATCTGCGCAAACAGCGCCGGCAGGGCCTTGATCCCGCGCCAGCCCAGATCGCCGCCGTTGAGGGCGTCGGGCGCGTTGGAGGCTTCGGCCGCCACCTGGGCGAAGTCTTCGCCGCCCACGATGCGTTCGCGCAGGCCGCGTGCCTGTTCGGCCAGCGCGGCGAGGGCTTCGGGGCTGGCCGCTTCGGGCGCGCGCAGCAGAATGTGCGACAGGCGGTATTCGCGCTGGGCCGCCTGCGCGGTGTCGTCCTTGAGGTAGTTGTCGATCTCGGCGTCGGTGATGACGACCCGCGCGTCGACGTCGCGCTCGCGCAGCCGGGCGATGAGCATTTCCTGGCGGATGTTTTCGCGGAACACATGCCACGCGATGCCGTCCTTTTCGAGCGCCGCGCGGAAGGTCGGCACGTCCAGCTTATTCGACTCCGCGATGCGCGCGATGGCCCGGCCCAGGGCCTCATCATCGATGCGCAGGCCGGTCGCCGCGGCGCGCTGCACCTGCGCCCGCTCGACCACCAGGCGCTCGAGCACCTGGCGCATGAGCACCTCGTCCGGCGGCAGCGCGGTGCCGTTGCGCGCGAACTGGCGACGCACCTGGGCGACGCGTTCGCGCAGCGTCGACTCGGTAATCGCCTCGTTGTCGACCACCGCCACGATGCGGTCGACCAGCACCGTGCGCGCCGCACTTGCCGGCACGGCCAGGGTAACGGCCGCGCAGACGGCCAGGGCGGGAATCCATCGGGAGAACACGGTCTTCATAAGTATCCTGTTTCAGTGGTGCGGCCCGGCGCTCATTCGCGCCCGAATACCGGATCGGCAAGCGGCTGGTTGATGGTGCCATAGCCACCCACCGTTCGCCGCAACAGGTCCAGCGGGCTGGAGCCGACGCTGGCCAGGTCGTTGAGTTCAAGCTGCAGGAACAAGGCCTGCGTGACGTCGTCGTCGGTGGTCGCGAAGCGGTGGAAGGCGGTGCGGAACACCCAGCACCCGCCGTCGTACTCGAGCCCGGCCAGCGCCTCGGTGACGCGGTGGTCGCGCAGGGAGCGATTGTACCGGGCCACGCCGTACCAGCGCCCGCCCAGCGGCCACTGGGCCGACAGGTCGAGGTCGCGCAGTACGTCGCGGGTGTAGCGGAAGCCGGCGTTGATGACCTTGGCGAAACCGGGCTGGAAGCGGATGTCGAAGTTGAAGCGCTCGGTGATGCTGTCGCGCGGGTTGTATTGCCAGCCGGTGTCGATGGTGGTGCTGCGACTGATCCGCCCGCCCAGGCTGGCGAGGATGTCGGCGCGACGCCCGGTGCGCGCCGCAACCCCCGGCAGGGTCACCCGCTGGTCGACGAAGTAGTAACGCTGGCCGAGCACCGCACGCAGCCGCTCGGCACCGGTGTCGGTGTCGATCAGGCGCGAGGTCACGGCGGCGGTGATCTGGCTGGCGTTGGCGATCCGGTCGCCGCCGCTGAAAATGTTCTCGGCGAAGATCTGGGTGAAGTTGAAGTCGTACAGGCCGGAGTCGAAATTGGGGATGTCGTCCTGGTAGCGATACGGCACATTCACGTAATACAGCCGCGGCTCCAGGGTCTGGATCATGTCGCGGCCGCCCCAGGTGGTGTCACGCTCGAACACCACGCTGCTGTCGAGCGAGAAGATCGGCAGCGTGCGGGTAATGCTGTCGCGCCCGCCGGAGAGCGGCGTGTCGAGCGAATACTGGGTGTGATGCACGCCGAGCTTGGGGATCACCGTCAGCGCAGTGCCGCCCATCGGCCACGCCAGACTCGGGTAGAAGGTCGCTCGGCTGCCCTCGGCCGACCCGGGGGTGGGGTGGGCAAAGTGGACATACTCTGCGCTTAGGTCGAGCTCCCCGCCGCCCAGCACGGAGCGGTTGCCGGCCAGCGTCAGTTGCGGCAAGCGGCGATAGGGCTCGACGCCGGACAGGGTCTGGTGGCTTTGCATCAGCGCGGCCGCCGACCACCAGCCGCCGGGCGCGTAACTGAGCGAGGCCTGACGCACCAGCGTGGTCTGCGAAGCAACCGCCAGGCTCGAGCTCAGATCCTCGAAGTAACGGGTATCCGACACGCCGTTGAGGTCGACCGCGCCCGACCACCCGCCACCAAACGTCTGGGCGTGCCTGAGCGACCCGGCGGCCCGGTTGCGCTGCCCGGTCACGCTGTCGTTGGACAGCCATTCACCACGCAGCGAACCGTTCATCCGGTCGGTCAGATAGCGGTATTCGCCCCCCAGCTGCAGGCCGCGCCGGCTCATGTAGCGCGGCGCCAGGGTGGCGTCGTAGTTGGG
>JAGRFQ010000048.1 GCA_020445945.1 Rhodocyclaceae bacterium | reverse complement strand
CGGGGTGATGAGCAGCAGGCCGCCGACCTCGAACAGCACGATCTGGCGCAGGCGGTCGCGCAAGGGGCGCATCGGGGGGCGGGCGGTCACACGGCGTCCTTGAGTCGGTCAGCCGGCAGGGTAGTCAGTCGCGCGGCGGCGTGCAATCCGCGTCGCCCTTCACGGCCATGAACTCCCCTTTGCCCACCGGCGCCAGCGCGGTCGAAAACCCGGCACTGGCTTCGACCTGCGCAATGAACGCGGTCATCTCCTCGGCATGCGAGATCGCGTTGTCGACCACCAGCAGCCCGCGCGGCGCGAGCACGCGGGCGAGCTGCGGCCACCAGCGCGCATAGCTGCTGCGCTCGCTGTCGAGAAAGATGAAGTCCCACGCCGCGTCGGCCGATTCGGCGAGAACCGCGCCGGCGTCGGCGTGGATCAGCGTGACCGCGCCATCGAGCCCCGCGCGCGCGAGGTTGGCGGTGGCCATGGCGAACTTGTCGGCGGCCATCTCGACACTCGTCACCCGCCCGCCGCCGGCCTGCGCCGCGCGCGCCAGCCACAGCGTGGAGTAGCCGTTGGAGGTGCCGATTTCGAGCACCCGGCGGGCGCCGGTGGCGCGCACCAGCACGTCGAGAAAGGCGCCGGTGTCGGGGGTGATGTTGAGCATGCGCCGGGCGCGCGCGGTCTGCGTCCGGTCGTTTTCGTCGCCGAAGCGCGCCAGTTCGTCCAGCAGTGTGTCAATCATTCTTGTGTCTCCCGCATGTCGCGCCGCACTTTTTGCGGCGCACAATCCATGATTTAATTGCCGTTCACGTCAACACCCGTTCCGCCATGGCCCGCATCCGCATCGACCTGCCCGAGCGCTTCGACTTCGAAACCGAGATCACGCTCTACCAAAGCCACATGAATTATGGCAACCATCTCGACAACGCGCTGCTGCTCACCGTGGTGTCCGAAGCGCGGCTGCGCTTTCTGAAGTCGATGGGCCATACCGAGCTGGACATCGACGGCGCCGGCATCATCGTCTCCGACGCGGCCCTGCAGTATCTGTCCGAAGCGCACCACGGCGAAACCCTGACCGTCGGCATCGCCGCCCGCGACTTCAACAAATACGGCTGCGACCTGCTCTGGCAGATGCGCGAGGTGCTCAGCGGGCGCGAGGTCGCGCGCGGCAAGACCGGCATCGTGTTCTTCGACTACCAACACAAGAAAATCACCCGCGTGCCCGCCGCTTTCGCGGCGCGCTTCGCACCCTCGCCGGCGACGGAGGAGCGCCCCGCATGCGCCGCCTCGGATACCTGATCGCCCTGCTGGCCAGCTCCACCGCCTGGGCCGGCAAGGCCGACGTGCTCGACGCCGCACCACGCTGCAGTGCAACGCGCGTATGCACCTTCACCGTCACGGTGCGCCACGCCGACACCGGCTGGGACCACTACGCCAACGCATGGGAAGTGCTCGCCCCGGACGGCAGCGTGATCGCCACCCGCGTGCTCGCCCACCCGCACGTCCACGAGCAACCCTTCACCCGCACGCTCGAAGGCGTGCGCATCCCGGACGGCATCGACACAGTGCGCGTGCGCGCACGCGACTCGGTGCATGGCTTTGGCGGCGCGGAAGTGCGCGTGCCGCTCGACGCACTGGCGCGCTGAGCGGCGGCTACGCCACCACCAGATTCTTCGCCGCCAGCCCTTCGGCGGCGAAGTGGGCGAGCAGTTCCTGCTGGTGGGCGCTGTCGCGGGTTTCCATCTGCAGGATGATTTCGGTCATCCCCACCGGCACGTGCAGCTCGCCGCGCCGGTGTTCGACGTGGCGGATGTTGATCCCCAGCCCGGCCACGCTGCGCAGAATGCGCAGCAGGTGCCCCGGGGCGTCCGACACCACCACCGACACGCTCATCAGGCGGCCGCTGGAGGCCAGCCCGTAGTCGATCGAGCGCCCGACCAGGCTCATGTCGACGTTGCCGCCCGAGATCACGCACACCACCCGGTCGCTCGGCGAGAGCGCGATCTTGCGCTGCATCAGCGCCGCCAGCCCGACCACCCCCGCGCCTTCGCCGATGGTGTGCGTGCGTTCGAGCAGGGTGACGATGGCTTCGGCGATGGCGTTGTCGTCCACGGTGACGATCTCGTCCACCCAGGCGGCGATCACCCGGCAGGTCAGCTCGCCGGGGCGCTTGACCTTGATCCCGTCGGCAATGGTGTGCGCGCCGGTGGCAACCGCTTCGAGCCGGCCGTCGCGCAGGTAGTGGCGGTACGGCGCCACCGCCTCGGTCTGTACCCCGATCACGCGAATGTCCGGGCGCTGCAGCTTGAGCGCCAGCGCAATGCCGGCGATCAGCCCGCCGCCGCCCAGCGGCACGATGGCGACGCTCATGTCCGGCGCGTCCTCCAGCATCTCCAGCCCGCAACTGGCCTGCCCGGCGATCACGTCCCAGTCGTCGTAGGGGTGCAGAAACACCAGCGCCTGGTCGGCGGCAAGGCGGCGCGCCTCATCGGCCGCCTGCTCCAGCGTGTCGCCATGGAGCACCACCTGTGCGCCCAGCGCGCGGCAGGCCTGCAGCTTGGTGAGCGGCGCGTTGAGCGGCATCACCACCGTCGCCGGCAGCCCTGCCAGACCGGCCGCGCGCGCGACGCCCTGCGCGTGATTGCCGGCGCTGGCGGCGATCACCCCGGCGGGGCGTGCGCCGCTGGCGAGCAGGCGGTCGATCTTGTGGGTGGCGCCGCGGATCTTGAACGAGCCGGTGCGCTGCAGGTTCTCGAGCTTGAGCTGCAGCGCCACGCCGAGCTCTTCGGACAGCGGATCGTTGTCCCACTGCGCGGTGCGGATCACCGCCGGGGCGATGCGCGCGTGGGCCGCGCGGAGCGCGGCGAGGTCGAGCGGCAAGGCCTTGGACATGATGGCTATGGCTTCCCGGGCGCGCGTGGCGCAGCGGCCGGCAGCGCTCGTCAGAGGGCGGAATTCGATTGTGTTGGGTGCGCGTGGCGGACACAAGCTGCGGTGCAGCGCCACCGCCCGCCGCAGCGCACCATTTCTGGCGCCACATACCACCAGCCCGCCCCGCAAATGTGCGCAACACTCCGCCCTGGCCGGTCGGTCGCTTCATTAAATACTGCTCCAGTGGCTGCATTCAGCGACGTCGCGCCAACACCAACGCGCACTGATGGCGCGGCTTGCGGCGCCATCGCTCTATGCCATTGGCGCTCGCAATGCAGCATTTTGGCGAAATCGGCATGGAAGTTGCAGCGCCATCCGCACGGCGCCGCCTTCGATCAAGGCGGGCTGCAACGATGAGGGCAATCACCATGAAGCGACATTTTCTTGCCATCACAACCGTACTTGCCGTAACGACCGCCGGCAGTGTCCACGCCACACGCTACGACACTTACCAGGGTCTGGCGCACAGCGAAACCGAGAGCGGCTTTGTCAGCGGCGCCGACCTGGCCACGCCGGCCCCCTTCGACTTCCTCCTGAGCACCGCCGGCACGATGACCTTCTCCGGCGAATCCAGCCTGGATTCGCTCACGCTCGGCCTCTTCAGCGGCACCACGCTGTTGCGCGGCTGGCTGCTCACCCCATCGAGCGGCACCGACGTGACCACCTTTGCGATGGCCGCCGGCAGCTACAGCTTCAAGGCACTCGACACGGTCAGCGGGCCGGGCTACTACAGCTTCGCCAGCACTGTCTCGGCGGTGCCCGAGCCGGATGAATCGCACCTGCTGCTGGCCGGGCTGGCGATGATCGGGATCGTGGCGCGCCACAAACTCAATCGCTGACGCCGGCGTCGAGGGCATCGAGCGCCTCGTGCACCTCCAGCCAGCGCAGCTCGGCCGCCTCCATCCCGGCGGCCAGTTCGGCCTGCCGCTTGAGCAGATCGGCCAGTAGCGCCTTGCCGCTGTCGGCGTACAGCGCGGGGTCGGCCAGGCGGGCGTCGAGGCTGTCTTTTTCGGTCTGCCAGCCGGCGAGCTTGCGCTCCAGCGTTTCGGCTTCCTTGAGCAGCGGGCGGCGCGCCGCCAGTTGCGCCTGACGCTCGGCCGCGGCCTGCACCCGGTCGGCCTTGCGCGCGGCCTTGTCGGCGCTGCGCTCGGGGCAGGCGGCGTCGGCGATCGCGCGCGCACGCTGCGCGGCGAGCCAGTCGCGGTAGTCGTCCAGATCGCCGTCGAAGGGCTGCAGTCGGCCGCCGTCGACCAGCACGAAGCGGTCGCAGGTGGCGGCCAGCAGGGCGCGGTCGTGCGACACCAGCACCATGGCGCCGTCGAAGTCCTGCAGCGCCAGGGTGAGGGCGTGGCGCATTTCGAGGTCGAGGTGGTTGGTGGGCTCGTCGAGCAGCAGCAGGTTGGGCTGGCGCCAGATCAGCAGGGCCAGCGCGAGGCGCGATTTCTCGCCGCCGGAGAACGCGCCGCAGGGGCTGGTGACGCTGGCGCCGGCGGCCACGCCGCCCTTCTCGCCGCGAAAGTCGAAGCCGCCCAGATAGTTGCGCAGGTCCTGCTCGCGCGCGGCGGGGTCGAGGCGCATCAGGTGCTGGAGCGGGGATTCGTCGGCGCGCAGGGTGTCGAGCTGGTGCTGGGCGAAGTAGCCCACCGCCAGCCCCTTGCCCTCGCTGCGCTGGCCGCGCTGCAGGCCGAGCAAGCCGGCGAGCAGTTTGATCAGGGTCGACTTGCCGGCGCCGTTGCGCCCGAGCAGGCCGATGCGCTCGCCCGGGCGCAGGGTGAGCGCCAGCGCGTCGAGCACGGTGAGTTCGCCGTAGCCGACGGCGCCGTCGTCGAGGGTGAGCAGCGGGTCGGGCGCGGGCGGGGCGGGGCGAAAACCGAAGGTGAAGGGGGTATCGACGTGCGCCGCCGAGACCAGCTCCATGCGCTCCAGCGCCTTGATGCGGCTCTGCGCCTGGCGCGCCTTGGTGGCCTTGGCGCGGAAGCGGTCGACGAATTTGTGCAGGTGGGCGCGCTCGCGCTGCTGCTTCTCGAACACCGCCTGCTGCTGGGCGAGGCGCTCGCCGCGCTGGCGCTCGAAGGCGGAGTAGCCGCCGCTGTAGAGGATCATCCCCTGCTGCTCGATGTGCGCGATGTGGCCGACCACGGCGTCGAGAAAGACGCGGTCGTGCGAGATCAGCAGCAGGGTGCCGCGATAGTCGCGCAGCCATTGCTCCAGCCAGATCACGGCGTCGAGGTCGAGGTGGTTGGTGGGCTCGTCGAGCAGCAGCAGGTCGGAGCGGCACATCAGCGCCTGGGCGAGGTTCAGGCGCATGCGCCAGCCGCCGGAGAAATCCGAGACCGGGCGCTGGATGTCGGCCGGCGTGAAACCCAGCCCGTCGAGCAGCGCGGCGGCGCGGGCGGGGGCGCTGTAGCCGTCGATCTCCTGCAGGCGGCCGTGCAGCTCGCCGATGCGCTCGCCGGCGTGAGCGGCCTCGGCCGCCGCCAGATCGGCCTCGATGGCGCGCAGTTCGCGGTCGCCGTCGAGGGTGTAGTCGAGCGCCGAGCGTGCCAGCGAGGGGGTTTCCTGCGCGACATGGGCGATCACCCACGCCGGCGGGAGGCTGCAGTCGCCGCGATCGGGGTGGAGCTGGTCGCGCAGCAGGGCGAAGACGCTGGATTTGCCGCAGCCGTTGGCGCCGGTGAGGCCGACCTTCCAGCCCGGATGAATCTGCAGCGTGGCGGCGTCGACAAGAATTTTGGCGCCGCGCGCCAGGCGCATGTTCTGAAACTGGATCA